>CANRDC010000011.1 GCA_947629245.1 uncultured Oscillospiraceae bacterium
GAGCCCACGGCCACGCCCGAGCCCACGGCCACGCCCGAGCCCACGGCCACGCCCGAGCCCACGGCCACGCCCGAGCCTTCGGCCACGCCCGAGCCCACGGCTGTGCCAGAGCCCACGGAAGCGCCTGACGCCGGGGAGCCTGCCGGTCCTGCGGAGCCTGTCGCGATAGACGCGGCCGCGCCGGTCCTCTCCGGCAGCTGCGGCGCGGCTGGCAGCGACGTCTCCTGGAGCCTGACGGGCGGCGTCCTGACCATCTCCGGCGCCGGCAAGATGGCGGACCACGGCACGGCGGGCAGCGCCCTCGCCCCCTGGTACGACCACAGGGATACCATCACCGCCGTCAGAATCACCGGCGGCGTCACCTACATAGGCAAGAACGCGTTTCACGGCCTTACCGCTCTTACGACCGTCAGCATCACCGCCGATGTAAAGAGCTTCAGCCATGACGCTTTCAGCGGCTGCGACAAATTCACCGCGCTGCTGAGCGTCGGCGGCAAGACCTATTACTTTGTCAAAGGCGCCGTCCAGACGGGATGGCAGCAGGTCGACGGCGGCAGGAGGTATTTTGACGACACCGGCGCCATGGTCACCGGCTTCAAGCGGATCGGCTCCAAGCAGTACTATCTGCCCGGCGGCAAGCTCCTGACCGGCTGGCACACCAGCGACGGCGGCGTCACCCGCTACTTCGACCCGGACAATGGCGGCGCCATGCTCACCGGTTTCAAACGGATCGGCTCCAAGCAGTACTATCTGCCCGGCGGCAAACTGTATACCGGCTGGCACACCAGCGCGGGCGGCGTCACCCGCTACTTCGACCCGAAAGACGGCGGCGCTATGCTCACCGGCTTCAAGCGGATCGGCTCCAAGCAGTATTATCTGCCCGGCGGCAGGCTGTATACCGGCTGGCAGACCAGCAAAGCCGGAAACCGCCGTTACTTCGACCCGAAAAACGGCGGCGCTATGCTCACCGGCTGGTACACCAGCAAGGCCGGGAACACCCGTTTCTTTGACGACGAGACCGGCATACAGCTTTTTGGCTTTGTGGAGATCCGGGGCAGGATGTACTATCTGCCCAACGGCGTGCTTTACACCGGCTGGCAGACCAGCAAGGCCGGGAACCGCCGTTACTTCGACCCGAAAAACGGCGGCGCCATGCTCACCGGCTGGTACACCAACAAAGCAGGCGTCACCTACTATTTTGACGAACGGACCGGCGTCCGGCTCTCCGGCTTCCGGCGGATCGGCTCCGAGCAGTACTATCTGCCCGACGGCAAGCTGTATACCGGCTGGCAAACCAGCGCGGGCGGCGTCACCCGCTACTTCGACCCGAAAGACGGCGGCGCTATGCTCACCGGCTTCAAGCAGATCGGCTCCAAGTGGTACTATCTGCCCGGCGGCAAGCTCCTGACCGGCTGGCAAACCAGCGCGGGCGGCGTCACCCGCTACTTCGACCCGAAAGACGGCGGCGCTATGCTCACCGGCTTCAAGCGGATCGGCTTCGAGCAGTACTATCTGCCCGGCGGCAGGCTGTATACCGGCTGGCAAACCAGCGCGGGCGGCGTCACCCGCTACTTTGACCCGGACAACGGCGGCGCCATGCTCTCCGGCCTCCGGCAGATCGACGGCGGAAAATACTATCTGCCCGGCGGCAAGCTTCTCACCGGCTGGGCCACGCTCGACGGCGTGACCTGCTATTTCGACCCGGACAGCGGCGGCGCTATGCTCACCGGCTGGCAAACCGTCGAGGGCGCCCGATACTACTTCCTGGACAACGGCCAGGTCGTGACCGACGGCCCGAAATTCGTCGCCGACAACATGTACCTCTTCGAGGCCGACGGCAGGCTGGTGACGAACGAGGACCGCACCCTGCTGGGCAAAACGTACCATATTGACGGGCGCGGCGTCATCGAGGGCTATATGACGGACGCCATGTGGACGGCCAAGGAGCGGCTGGACAAAAACGGCTGGGACCTGTACACCGCCTACAAGCTGGCGGCGGCCATCCCCTATTCCAACCGCTCGCTGCGCGCTCCGTCCGGCGCGGTCCATACCCAGTGGTACGCAAATTACGGCTTCGCCAACGGCACCGGCAACTGCTACGTGATGAACGCCATGCTCTATCAGTACGCCAAGCTCCTGGGCTACGAGGTGTACTTCGTGGAGGGCTCTGTCGGCAGCCGCAGCGGCTACGGCGCTCCCCACGGCTGGTGCGAGATCATCGAGGACGGCGTGACATATGTCTACGACTCCAACTTCTACAACGAGACCGGCATGAACGGTTTCAGGATCGGATACGGCCAGAGCGGGACCTGGCGGTACCAGAACTGGACGCGGGTAAGCTGACGGCCGCGCCGAAGCCCGCCCCGCTCCGGCGGCGAAAGGCTTCGGCGGCTCCGGCTCGGATAAGCTCTTGCAAATCAAATCAAAGAAAGGATCTTCACCCATGAAAAAGAATCTGAAAAAGCTCGCCGCCATGCTTCTGGCGCTGACGATGGCGCTGAGTGTGACGGGCTACGCCGCCGCCGGCGAGGACGCGGACGCGGAACAGACCGAGCCCGCGGAGGAAGCCGCCGACGCCAAGCAGGCGGGGCCTGCGGAGGAAGCCGACGAGGAGCAGACCGCCGACGAGGCGGAAGAGGCCGCCCGGATCGCGAGAGTCGTTCTGGACCTGACGGAAGAAGGGCTGGCCGCTCTTCCCTGCATCGGGGAGAAAACAGAGGAATGCTCCACGATCGCGCTTCTGAACGACACCGGGGACGACATCACCGCCATCAACATCAAATCCAGCGAGGACACCGAGTGGTCCGACAACATCCTGGCGGAGGACTATGTATTCGAGGACGGGGAACCGGCGCTCCTGTGCTGGGAGGCCGAGGAGGGCGTGCTCTACGATCTGCAGTTCACCTTCTCCGACTGGACCGTGGGCGTTGCCCATGACGTGGACTTCGCCGACACTCCGGGCGCGGAGCTCCATCGTCAGTGGAACGGCCTGCCCTATCTGGTATACATCAGCCTCTCCACCCGCGAGAAGGTAGACACCTCCGAGGCCGAACAGGCCCGGGCCGAGGCGGAGATCGCCGCGGGTACCTGGGCGTACGGCGGCGGCTCCAGCTCCGGCGGTTCCAGCAGCTCCTCCGGCGGCGGCAGCTCCTCCGGTGGCTCCAGCTCCGGCGGCGGCGAGGGCTGTCTGGACGACGCTCTGTTCTGGTAACGGACCATCCGAAGCGCGATGACGGTACAACAGCGCGAGCACGGCTTTGACTTTCTGCGGGCCGTGGCCTGCCTTTTCATCATCCTGCTGCACACGGTCTATTCCACGACCCTCATGTACGGCGTCAAGCTGAACACGTTCCTGCGGGCGGCAGGCTTTCAGGCCGCCGCCAACGACCTGATGTGGGCGGTGCCCTGCTTCGTGATGGTGACGGGAGCGCTGCTCCTGCCGCCGGAGAAGCACATCGGCTACCGGGCGCTGTTCACGAAATACATCGCCCGCGTGGTCAAGGCCATCGTGGTGTTCGGGGCGCTGTTCGTGGCGTTGGAGGCCGTCTTTGACCCCGGTCTGCGCACATGGGAGCATGTGCGCGCCGGTCTTTACGAGATATTTTCCGGCGGCGGCTGGTCCCATATGTGGTATCTGTACTGCCTGCTGGGGCTGTACCTTCTCCTGCCTGCGTACAAGAAGATCGCGGCCCTGGCCGACGAGCGGGACATCCTGTATCTGCTGGCGGTCTACGGGCTGTTCGAGGCCGTCCTGCCCCTGCTGGGGATCTGGGACATCCAGTGCGGGTTTTACATCCACGTATCGTCCGTCTATCCCTTCTGGCTGTTTTTGGGCTACTGGCTGCGCCGCTGGGGCGGGAAATACAGCCGGGCCCTGTACGGCTGGGCCTTCGTGGGGGCCACGGCGGCGCTCACCGGCGCGAGCCTGGCGGCCACCTATTGGAGGACGTCGGCGCTGGACGCGCTGTTCACCTACTCCTCCCCCCTGGTGATCCTGCAGGCGGGCGGTCTGGCCGGGTGGTTCTTCCAGTGCCGTTCCGACGGCTCCGGCCCCGTGGGCCGGGTCCTGACGAATATCGACCGGCACTCCTTCGGCGTCTACCTCATCCATATGGCCTATATCCGTCTGATCTACAAGCATCTGCGCTTCGACCCGTTTTCCATCGGACCGGTCCCCGGCGTGCTGGCCGTGGCGCTGGCGGCGTTCCTGCTGGCCTACGGGACGGAATGGGTCCTGCGCAGGCTGCCTCTGTTCAAATCGTTCCTGTAACCGCGCATACGAAAATGTCCGGGAACACGCAAAGCCGTGTTCCCGGACGTTTTATATCCCGCCCGCCTCAGCAGGTCACAGTCCCCGCCGCTATGATATGGGGCAGGTCCACGCCGCTGTAGCTGCCGTTGAAGAACCAGTCCACCGTCAGGGTCCCAACGGTGCCCGCCGGTACGTCGAGATATGTGGAGAAGAGGTCGCTGACTGTGTAGACGTCCTCCCCGATCAGGATGCTCCCCACCTGGCATACCGTGCTCTGACCGGCCAGGTCCACGGTGACGGAGGTGTTCGTCACGTCCAGGGTATAGGAGCCGACCCTGCCGGTGACATAGACCCGTACCATCCCGTTGCCCAGGGCCTGTGTGCTCCAGTCCACATTCAGCTCCAGCGCCGTCCCGGTACTGGAAGCGCAGCTTCCCGCGCTGGACGGCACGGCCGTGGGCGTAGGCTCCGCCGTCGGCACCGGCGTAGCCGTCGCCGGTATGGGCGTGGGCGCGGGCTCCGCCGTCGGCGCGGGCGTGGACGGCGTCTCGGTCGGCAGGGGAACATCCGTCGCCGCCGCGGGCGGCGGCAGCTCCGGCGCGGCCGTTATCTGCACGGATCCGGCGGCGTTCGCGTACTGGTCGGCCGCGCCCTGCCCCGGCATGACCGCCTGCGCCACATCCCGCTCTCCGTTGGCGGCCACCTGCTCCGCCACGCAGCCCTTCAGCCGCGCGAACAGAAACAGCTCCGCGCCGACGACCAGTATCAGCACGATCACCAGCACGACGATCCCCGTTCTCCTCATTGCAGTCCCTCCTTCCGAAACCTGTCCATGATCCGCGCCATCAGCTCTGTGCGGCCAAAAGGCGTCATCAGATAAAATCCGTCGATATAAGGGGCGATCTCCCTTGCCACGGCGGCGGACACCTCCACCGCCAGGTCCTCGCCCCGAGCCCGGTCCGCGCCCTCATAGAGCGCCTCCACGCGCCCGTCCACGTCGATGCCCGGAATGTTCTCGTTCATGAACCGGGCGTTTTTCCGGCTGACCACCGGCATGACGCCGCCCAGCAGCTTTCCCCCCTGCAGCGTCCGCCGGGCCAGCGCCAGATTCTCCAGCGCCCGCTCCGTCAGCACCGGCTGGGTGAAAAAGCCCACGGCGCCGCACGCCAGCTTCTGCCGGGCCAGCTCCAGCTGGCGGTCGAAGTTGCGGGCGTTGACGTTCAGCGCGGCAAAGACGCGGAAGGGGCCCGGCAGTTGCATGGACGCCGCGTAGCGGATGAAGCCCCGGGAGGTGAAGTCGTACACGCCATGGACGTCGGCCCGGTCCTCCGGCGGGATGGGGTCCCCCGTGACCAGCAGCGCCTGCTCGATACCCTCCGCCGCCAGACCCAGCAGCAGCGCACGGGAGGCGTTCCGGTTCCGGTCCCGGCATGTCAGATGGGGCATGGCCTGTATCCCCAGCTCCCGGTGGAGCTTGCAGGCCGTCAGGCTGGAATCAACGCAGGGCCTGCCGTTGGGACAGTCCGCCACGGTGACGAGCTCCGCGCCCGCGTCCGCGAGCCTGCGGGCCCCGGCCATATACTTTGTCAGGTCCGGGCTGTCCGGCGCGTCCAGCTCCACCGCGAAGGGTCTCCGGTCCGGGTCGCACAGGGCCTCCCAAAAGCCGTTCTTATCCACACTCATCCCAGCACCTCCCTGGCGATATCCGCGCTCCGCTTGGCGTCTCTGGCGTAATAGTCCGCGCCGATCCGGCGGGCGTACTCCGCCGTCAGCACCGCGCCGCCCACCATGACCTTGCATTCATGGCCGCTCTCCCGCAGGGCGGCGATGGTCTCGGCCATGGCGGGCACCGTGGTGGTCATGAGGGCCGACAGGCCCACCAGGCGCACGTCCTCCCGGACAGCCGCCTCCACCACCGTCTCCGGCTTCACGTCCCGGCCCAGGTCGATGACCGTGTAGCCGTAATTCTCCAGCACCACCCGGACGATGTTCTTGCCGATGTCGTGGATGTCCCCCCGGACGGTGGC
Source organism: uncultured Oscillospiraceae bacterium (assembly GCA_947629245.1). Classification (GTDB taxonomy): domain Bacteria; phylum Bacillota; class Clostridia; order Oscillospirales; family Oscillospiraceae; genus CAJOIG01. Next base: position 6,280 of record CANRDC010000011.1, read on the forward strand.
CAGGACGATCTTCCCCTTGCTCACCGAGCCCATTCCCTTTTCCGCGATGCGCCGTTTGACCACCTCAAAGCCCTCGCAGGCGGCGTTGGCGGCGTTGATGAGCTGGGGCAGGAAGATCTCCTGCCGCTCGTACCGCTCCCCCACCCGGTCCAGCGCCGGGATGAGCAGCGTATCCACCGCCTCCAGCTCCGTCATGGTCTGAAGCGCCCTTTCCGTGAGGGCGGCGGTCTCCGCCCTCAGGCCCCTGGCGACGGCCTCGTCCAGGGTCATCGTCCCCGCGACGTCCGGCCGGGAGGGCGCGGGCCCGGCGTTGGCGAACCGGGCGATGTACGCCGCGCTGTCCCAGTCATGGCCGGACAGGACCCGATGGGCCGCCACCGCGTCCATGACCGCCGCCTGGTTGGGATCCGCGATGGGCAGGTCCAGCCCCGCGGCCATGGCCTGGGCGAGGAAGCTCACCGTCACATGCTCCCTGGCCGGAAGGCCGAAGGAGATGTTGCTGACCCCCAGCACGGTATGCAGCCCCAGCTCCTCCCGGACCCGCCGGACGGCCTCCAGCGTCTGGACCGCCTGGTCCTGCTGAGCGGACACGGTCAGGGTCAGGCAGTCGATGAACACGTCCTCCCTCGGGATGCCATGCTCCTCCGCCGCCGCCAGTATCCGTTCGGCGACGGCCACCCGCTCCGCCGCCGTGGCGGGGATGCCGTTTTCGTCCATGGTCAGGCCCACCACCGCCGCGCCGTACTTTTTGCACAGGGGCAGCACCGCGTCCAGCGTCCGCCGGTCCCCGTTGACCGAGTTGACGATGGCCTTGCCGTTCGCCGCCCGGAGGCCCGCCTCGATGGCGGCGGGGTCGGAGGAGTCGATCTGCAGGGGCAGGTCCGACACCGCCTGCACCGCCCGGACCGTCCGCGCCATCATGGCCCTCTCGTCCAGGCCCGGCAGCCCCACGTTCACGTCCAGTATCTCCGCGCCCGCGTCCTGCTGCTCGACGGCCCGCTGCTGGATGTAGCCCATGTCGCCCTCCCGAAGGGCCTGCTGGAGCCGCTTTTTGCCCGTGGGATTGATGCGCTCGCCGATCACATGCACGTCCCCGTCCAAAACCACGGTCCGGGCCGCGGAGCACACGCCCCGCCGGACCGGGTCGGGCCGCGCCGCCGGACGTTTTCCATCCACAGCGCTTGCCAGCGCCCGGATGAAATCCGGCGTAGTGCCGCAGCAGCCGCCCAGGGCCGTCACGCCCAGCTCCAGCGCCGGGACAAGGGCCCCGGCAAATTCCTCCGGCGCGACGGCATACGCGCCCGTGGCCGGGTCGGGCAGCCCCGCGTTAGGCTTTAGGATGAGCGGCGCGTCCGTCCAATGGCGCAGCTCCGCCGCCAGCGGCAGCAGCTCCTTCGGCCCCAGGCTGCAGTTGAAGCCCATGGCGTCCACCCCCAGCCCCGACAGTGTCAGGCCCATGGCCGGGACGGTGGTCCCCAGAAACGTCCGGCCCGTGTCCTCAAAGGTCATGGTGACCCACACCGGCAGAGACGTATTCTCCTTCGCCGCCAGCACCGCCGCCTTCGCCTCATAGAGGTCGCTCATGGTCTCGAACACCACCAGATCGGCCCCGGCGGACTGGCCCGCCGTGACCATCTCCCGGAACAGCTCGTACGCCTCGTCAAAGCGCAGCGTCCCCAGCGGCTCCAGAAGCTGCCCCAGGGGCCCCACGTCCAGCGCCACCTTCACGTCCCGACCCTCGCACGCCGCCCGCGCGGCCCGGACGCCCGCGGCGATCAGCTCCCCCGGCGTATAGCCGCTTTTGGCGGTCTTGAGCCGGTTGGCCCCGAAGGTGTTGGCGTAGAGCACCCGGCTGCCCGCCTCCACATACCGGCGCTGGACGGCGGTCACCGTCGACCGATGGGTCACGTTCCAAACCTCCGGCAGGGCCCCCACCGGCAGACCGGCCTGCTGGAGCATGGTGCCCATGGCTCCGTCCAGCAGTATGATCTCATGTTCCGCCACAGCGTCCACCCGCCTTTCTTATTTCACAGTTCGCAAACATTCCGCAGCCGTCGCACCGCCGCTCTTCCGTCCCCGGCCCGTCCGACACGCCGATCAGGGCGGTGACGGATTTCTGCGGGATCATCAGCCCGCCCGCCGTCAGGCTCACGCCGATGCGCCGCTCCACGTCCAGCACCCGGCACAGCGTCTCCTGCTGCTCCAGCGGCATATCCCCATAGCCGGGGCTGAAACGGCCGGTGAGGCGCTTTGGGGCCAGCGCCGCCGCCAGGTCCGCGCACAAATTGTCGCACACGTTCTCGATTGCCGCGCTGGCGCACCCGTCCAGGGCAAGAGCCAGGGCCATATCCGCCGCCTGGGTCCGGCGGATGAGGGTCTCGGCCTCCGCGCCCAGGGTGGCGCCCATCAATATGACCTGCCCGCAGCCCGCCAGATGTGCCCGGATGTCCCGGCCCTCGGGACAAAATCCCGTCCCGGCCAGGGTCCCGTCCGGGAGCAGTTCGAACATCCGCCACACCGCCCTTGGCCGGGCGGTCCGGCGCAGCAGGGCCTCGCACCGGTCCAGCGTCCGCAGCAGCTCCTCCGGCGCCGGGCCGCCCCTCCACCCCATATAGCGCAGGGCCTCGGCCCGATCCAGGCCGGTCAGTCTCGCTTCCATGGCGCAACCTCGTTGGTGTCTCATGATAGGCAATCATACCATAGAAACGGAAAAATGTTAAGTCCCGCCGGGCAAAAGGGCCCGCCGCAAAAACCGTGTTTTGCGGCGGGCCCTGTTTTTTCCTTTTTTCGTTATCCCGCTTTCTCTTCAGCGCCGCCCTCGTCGTTGATGAATTTGACAGCAAATACCGTCGTTAGCAGGATCTGGATGTCGAACCAGATGCTCCAGTTCTCTATGTAGTAGATATCGTACTCGATCCGCTTTTCGATGGAGGTATCGCCCCGCAGATCGTTCACCTGGGCCCAGCCGGTGATGCCGGGGCGGACCTGGTGCTTGACCATATAAAGGGGCACCTCGCCGCGGAATTTCTCCACGAAATGGGGCACCTCCGGCCGGGGGCCCACAAGGCTCATATCCCCCCGCAGCACGTTCCAGAACTGGGGCAGCTCGTCCAGAGAGCACTTGCGCATGAACGCGCCGAATTTCGTCCGCCGGTCGTCCGTCTGTCCGCTCCAGCCGGTCTGTTCCCGGTCATTCACCCGCATGGACCGGAACTTATACATGGTAAACCGCTTGTTGTTCCGCCCCACCCGTTCCTGTTTGAAGATGACCGGCCCCGGAGAGGACAGCTTCACGCCGATGGCGCAGATCAGCATGACCGGCGACAACAACAGCAGCAGCAGCGCCGAGCCAACGATATCCATGGCCCGCTTGGTGAACGCGTTCACCCAGCTGTCCAGGGGGATATAGCGGATATTCATCAAAGGGATGCCGTCCAGATTGTCGATCTGGGGATTGGGCGACATGTACTCCTCGTAAAACGGGATGATATACAGCCGCACGCCCGCCAGGTTGCACAGGGTGATGATCTTCGGCATGCGCCACACGTCCGCCGGTTCCAGCGCCGCCACCACCTCGTCCGGACCCAGCTCCTCCAGCAGCCGGGCCAGATCGCCGAAGCCGCCCAGCCGCCGCAGACCGTTGTTCTCGTCCTCCGCGGACACATAGCCCAGCGCGTTATAGCCCAGGGACCGCTCGGTCCGTATCTCATGCAGATATTTCTGCGCCAGCGGGCCGCCGCCCACCAGCAGGATATGCTTCTGGTTATACCCCTCGCTCCGGTATTTGCGCAGCGCGGTGCGCAGAACGAGCCTCTTCAGGCTCAGCGTCACGCCGGTCAGCACAAAGGCGATGGCCAGCAGGCCGCGGGAATAGTTCACCATGCCCTTGTCCAGGAACATCCAGCCCAACAGGACCGCCATGACCAGGGCCGTCGCCTCCCACAGGCGCGTGAGCTCCCTCTTCAGGCTCGTCCGCCGGAAGCTCTGATACAGCCCGAAGGAGGCATAGGTGAAAAGCTGCGCCGCCGTATACACGGCGCCCATCGCCACATAGCTTCGCAGGGGAACGATGATCTGCCCCTGGAGCACATGGAACCGGAACCAGTACGCGATCGGGAACGCGAAAAAAAGTATCAGCCCGTCGCTGAACACATGGAACTCATTCAGTTTCTTCTGGTTTTCTTTGATCATATCTCTCTAACCACCATCCGCGTGGAACGCTTCCCGCCCTGGGGAGAGGCGCCGCGCGGACGCGGCGCCCGTTCTCTATTCCTCCGCCGCTCTCGCCCGGGCGGCGGCGATCGCCTCGGCCATGGTATAATCCCGGTATTCCCCCAGCCGCCCGCCGAAAATAACGTCGGGCCGTTCCTTCGCAAGCTCCAGATACTGCCGGTAGAGCTTCGTATTGCGCGCGCCGCCCACCGGACGACAGCTCATCCGGCCCGGCAGCCACTCCTGGGGATATTCCCTGGCTACGACGGTACCGGCGCTCTTCTCTCCGAGGAAGTGCTTGTACTCGATGACCCGCGCGCAGCCGGCGGGATCGTCCTGCAGCTCCACGATCGCCCGGCCCTGGAAGTTTTCCAGCTCCAGCCGCTCCAGCTCGTAGCGGAGGCTGTCATATTCCAGATGGCCCAGGCTGTACTCGAAAAAGCCGTCGATCGAGCCGGTATAGACCACCTTGTCCGCAATGCCGGGAAAGGCGTCCGTCAGCTTCCGGTAGTCCATGCACGTCACGGTGGGGATGCCCTCCAGCATCCGCTCCACCATCTTCGTATAGCCGTCCTTCGGCACGCCCTGCCAGGTCTCCCCAAAGCCGCCGTCATAGGGCACGAACTCGGCGAAGCGGTTGACATGATCCCATATATCCTGCCGGTCCGTATGGAAAATATGCGGACCGTATTTGTGCACCGTGACGCCGTTCATGTTCTCGCAGGCGGCGTCTCCGCCCAGCAGGGCCCGGCCGTCGATGACCAGGCACTTCTTCCCCCGGTCGGACATCTCCCGCGCAAACGCGGCGCCGTACATCCCGCCGCCCACCACCAGGTAATCGTAATGTCCGTTCAGCCAGCCCCAGACCGTCTTGACCCGGTCCAGCGTGATGGTCTTATCCAGAAACTGCTGGTACAGGCCGCACAGGATCTGCGTGTCGCCCAGGGCGATCTGCTCGCCCTTTTCCAGCCACAGCACCTTCGTGCACATCTGCCGCACCTGGCTCAGGGAGTGGGACACCAGGATCGTCGCCGCGCCGCCGCCGATGATCTGGCGCATCTTGGCCTCGCTCTTGGCCCGGAACGCGCCGTCCCCCACGGACAGCACCTCGTCCAAAATGAGGATGTCCGGCTGCACCATGGAGGCGATGGCAAAGGCCAGACGGCTCTTCATGCCGCTGGACAGCTGCTTGAACGGCCGGTCCTGGAAATTCTCCAGCTCCGCGAAGCGGATGATCTCCTCGTAGGCGTCGTCCATGAATTTCCTGGTATAGCCCAGCATGGCGCCCCGGAGATAGGTGTTCTCCTTTACCGTCAGCTCCTTGTCGAAACCGCTGGCGAGCTCCAGCAGCGCCGCGATGCTGCCCTTGCGCTTCACCGTGCCCTTCGTGGGCTCCATGATCCCCGAAACGGCCTTCAGAAGCGTGGATTTCCCCGCGCCGTTGCTGCCGATGATCCCCAGCATCTCGCCCTTTTCCAGGGAAAAGGTGACGTTTTTGTCGGCCCAGAAATAGTTCACCGTATAGTTATGCGTCAGCTTTCGCATGACGTATTCCTTCAGGCCGATATCCTTGAAGTCCCCCGTCTTGTAACGGATGGACACATTACGCACTTCCAGTATGCTCATAGCGCCCCGACCTCACACATAGTAAAGAAATCTGGTGTTGTATTTCTTATACATAAAACACCCGATCCCCAGCACGATGGCCACATCCGCCAGCATGAGCATATGATACGTGAAGCTTGGCACGACGGAATCGATGACGATCATCCGGAAGTACCGGATGAACAGATACACCGGGTTGAGCATGAAAAGCTGCTGGATATTCTCCGGGAATCGGTCCACCGGATAGAAGATGGCGGACATATACATCAGCAGCATGGTGAACACGTCGTACAGATACTGGGTGTCCCGGAAAAACACAAAGAACGCCGACAGGATCATGCCCACGCCGATGTTGAACAGGATCAGCCCGCAGATGGGATACAAAAGGCACAGGAACTTCCACGTAAAGGGCAGCCCGTCAAAGGCCACGAAGATAAAGAACACCACCAGGATCAGGCCGAAGTTGATCAGCGCCTGGACGTTTCGGGACAGCAGAAACAGGTACTTGGGCACGTTCACCTTGGTGAAGATACCGGCGTTGCCCATGATCGTACCCATGCCGCCCTTGGTGGCGTCGCTGAAAAAGGTGAAGATCAGGTTGCCGCAGAAAAGATAGATGGTGAAGTGGGGCGTATTGCGGCCCAGCAGCCGCGTGAACACAAGGCTCATCACCAAAAGCTGCAGCAGCGGCGCCAGGATGCTCCAGCCCATGCCCAGCACCGTCCGCTTGTATTTCTTCTTAAAATCGCGCTTGACCAGTTCCTCAAAGAGGAACTGGTAGCGCTTCATTTTATGGACCACCCGTCCGATCCCGAGCTTCGCGGCTATACCGGTGGCGCGGTCCCTGCCCTGAGCAGGCCGCTTCTTTTTCTGGGGCGTACTCATGTTTTCTTCCGGACGATGATGTTCTGACCGTCCAGGCAGTGCTCCGACTCGGACACCAGCTGGCAGATGATATGGCCCACATCCTCCGGCTGCATGATGGTGCTCTGGTCCTCGTTGGGGGCCAGCTTCCGCCGCAGCGCCGTGGCGCACCGGCCCGGGGAGATGCAGTACACCCGGATGCCGTACTCCGCCAGCTCCTCCGTCAGCGTCTGGGACATGCTCACCACCGCCGCCTTGGAGGAGGCGTAGCTCAGCCAGCCGGGCCGGGGCGTGATCCCCGCCGTGGACGCCACGTTCAGGATCTTCGACCCATCCCGGTTCAGACGCATGTACTTGGTGCACTCCCGGATCAGCAGGAACGGCGCGAACACGTTCGTCTCGTAGGTCAGACGCATGCTCTCCAGCGACGTGGTCAGCAGCGGCTGCGGGTCCGTATAACCGGCGATGTTCAAAAGACAGGTGATCTCGCCGGTGGTCTCATAGATGCGCTCCACCAGCGCGGGGATGCCCTCCAGATCCGCCAGATCGTAGGCGAACAGCTCCACATGGGCGTTCGTGGTCATCTTGGCCTTCGTCTCCGCCAGCTTGTCCTCCGTCCGCCCGATCAGCGCCAGATACTCGAACTCGTTCGCCGCCCCGATCGCAATGGCCGCCGCGCGGCCGATGCCGCTGCCCGCGCCCGTGATGATACATGTCTTCATCCGTCAGTCCCTCCCGACGATATATTCTCTGTAAATTGCCTCTCCGGCCATCAGATCCACCGAATTGGTGACCTTGATGTTGTTGGGCGTTCCCTCCAGCACCCGGATCGGCGCGTTGGTATAATGATACAGCAGGCTGGTGTCCTCCGTAAAGACGAGCCCGTCCTTTTCCGCCTGCTCGTAGGCGGCCAGCAGCGCCCCCCGCTTGAACTTCTGGGGCAGCTGGATGTTCACAAGGCTGTTCCGCTCCAAAAGACCGCCGATCATGCCGTCCTTTTGTACGGAGACGGTGAAGGGGATGTCCAGCCCATAGGTGGCGCTGGCCGCGTCGCAGTCCATCAGGGCCTTGAACTCCCCGGTGGTCACAAAGGGCCGGGCCGCCTCATGGATGACGATATCCTCGTTCTTCGCCGCCTTCACGCCCAGATACGCCGACTGCTGGCGCGTCTCGCCGCCGTCGATGATCGTATAGGGCTTTTTCAGCATATAGGCCGCGATATGCATCTGCAGCAGTTCCTTATAATGGGGATGGCAGGATACGATGACCTCGCCCACCTCGTCGATCCGTTCCAGCCGCTCCAGGGTATGGAGGATCATGGGTTTGCCCGCCAGGGCCAGAAACTGCTTGGGTACAGACTGATGCATCCGGGACCCGGTGCCGCCCGCCAAAATGATCACACTGTACACTGAATCTCACCTCTTATTGATAATATTATTGACGATATAGTCTTTTTGCTTTTGGATCACAGGCCCCTGATTCTCCGGGGAATAGAACACCCGCTTCACCCGCTGCCGCTCCGCCTCGTACTCGTCCTGGCCTTGCAGCAATTTTTCCAGCTCCGCGATGAACTCGTCCGAGTCAAACACCTTCGGACCGGGGGTCACGTAGTCGTAATCGAAGTTGATCTCCCACCTGGCCAGGTATTCGTCCAGGTCGTAGCAGTAAAACATCACCGGCCGGTCCAGCAGCAGAAAGTCCGTATAGCAGCTGGAGTAATCCGTGACGAGGATATCCGTGTACTTGAGAAGCAGCTGGGGGTCCAGCGCGAAATTCTGCCGGGAGATATCGACGATGTTGTCAAGGCCCTTGAACTGGTCCCTCGCGGTGGTATTGTAGCGGTGCTGCTTGACCACGAAGGTATAGCCGTACTTTTTCAGCATCTCCGACAGCCGCCTGTAATCGATCTGCTCGCCGATCTTCTCCGGGCCCTTTTTGCGGACGTTGTACGCCCGATAGGTGGGCATATAGAGGATGATCTTGTTGCTTTTGAAAAATTCCAGGGAGTCGTCCTGGACCTCCTCCAGGCTGTCGTCGAAGAACACGTCGTTGCGCGCCTGGCCCAAGTTCAGTACGTGATCCTCCTTCACCCGGTAGGTGGCCGGGTAATAGGCGCTCACTTCCTCGCTGGTGCTGATCACATAGTTTTCCCGCGCGGCGTTGAGTCCGGCCCACCACACGTTATAGGTCCGCTTCAAAGACGGCGGGGACGACACCCACTTGCCGGAAAAGGCGTTTTTGTTCCGCCACCATACCCGCTTGAGGCCCACGCCGTGCCAGCAGTTGACGCTCACCGCGCCGGCGGCCAGGATATAGTTGAACTCCTCCTTCAGGGAGTTGGTATGGATCAGCGTGCCCGCCTTCAGCTGCAGCTTCTTCCCCTCCCGGGAGTCCAGCATGCAGACCTCATAGCCGCGGGCCTTCAGCCCGTTATACACGTCCCTGTTGCGGGTGATCCACACGCACCGGAACCGGGGGTCCTTGAGGAATTCGTAAAAGAGGTACTTGGTGTTGTCGCTGAACGACTGCCCCTCGTCCGCCGTGAACAGGATCAGGCTCTTATCCCTGGGCAGCAGCCACAGGCCGTAATAGACCGCCCCGGTGACGGCCCGCTTCACCAGCGTCTTGAACCTCTCCCAGATCTTCATCTTGCGGACCTGCAGGAAAATGATCACAAAGAGAAGAACGATCATAAAATCCTGTTTGTCAAAGCTCTGTATCATCCGTTCAAATCCCTCCGCCTGTTTTGTCTTTATCGGAAAGATGTCCCTGCCGCTCTTCCACCGGCGGCGGGGTCATATAGTCGCCGAACATATTGGTGAGCAGTCCGTCCCAGCCGGAGGGCACGGAAAACCGGTGCCCCTCAAATTCCAGCTCCGACGGCCGGGCGAACCAGGCCGCCTCGCATACCTCGCCCGGATACCCGTACCGGCCCCCCACATTGCAGACATGCTTCCCCGACGAGAGCCGGGCGAACAGTCGGAACACGCCGTTTCGGACGGCGAACAGCCATTTCAGGGGAAGATGGCGGAGCACACGCCAGAGCGCCAGCATGTACCGGCGTTTGTATCCGCACACGAACCCCTCCTCCGTGTGAAACAAAATGCAGTTGTTCACCAGCCGCATCGCCGCGAAGTACAGCACCGCCGCCCGCCTGCTGTCCGGACATGGGTCCAGAGGAAAGATATCGATGAAGCCGTCGTCCTTCCCCATCTGCAGAGCGTAGGGCTGGAGCGGACCGTGGCGCAGCTTGGCGAAGCAGTGGGGATACGTCCTGTCCGTTCCGGTGGTCTGCACATAGTACTCCGGCGGAAAGACCCGCTCCCGCTCGCACAGGCGGCAGAACCGGTCATAGTCCTCACGGGGCATGGCGATGTCCATATCGTCGTCCCAGGGGATGAATCCCCGGTGGCGCACCGCGCCGAGCAGCGTGCCGCCGGTCAGGTAATACCGGAGCCCGTTTTCCCGGCATACGCGCCGTATCTCCAGCAGTCCGGCCAGCTCCTCCAGCTGCAGGGCTCTGAGCGCGCTGTCCCGGCTGTTTCCCTCAATTTCCAAAAGGTATTCTCCCCTCTGTCAACGGATGTGCTCTACCTCGGGCCGGAAGATCAGTCCCTGGGCCATCCCCTTCAGAAGCGTCCCCAGCCGCCGCAGACGGTGGTCCTTCGCCTGGGTCAGTATCCACCACAGACTGCGCCCGCAGCGGGCCAGATACCACAGCACGCCCCGCAGGCCCTCCCGGCGGTAGGTATAGCTCTCGTTGCGGAACGAGATCCTGTACCGGTCCAGCCGCTCCAGCGCGTCCGTGGCCACATTGCTGCCGCCGTTGTTCGCCATGGCATGCACCGCCTGGCTCCGCCCCGCCATGAAGCACGGGCGCCTGCCCCGGACCGCGATGCGGCGGGTGTACTCGATGTCGTCGCCCCAGATGAAGTATTCCCGGATGGGCAGACCGAAGGCGCGCACCGTCTCCGCCGGGAGCAGCAGCGACACGAACGTGGCCTGCTCCACCTGAAGCACGCCGTACTTCAAAAGCTCCGTATAGCGGTAGTATTTCCGGCTCACCTTCTGCCGGTTCATCACGCACTCATGCCCGTCCGTCCACAGCACCGCGCTGGATATGAAGCCGTACTGCCCCGGTCCGCCCAGGAGCCCGTCCGCCTCCAGCAGCTTTTCCAGCGCGTCGGCCGCCGGTCGGCAGTCGTCGTCCATGATCCACACATAGTCCCAGCCGTCCTCCACGGCCCAGCGCATGCCGCAGTTGAAGCCGCCCGCGCCGCCCGTGTTCGACCCCAGGGTCCGATACCGGACGCGGGGCTCCGCCGCCGCCAGAGACTCCAGCCATTGGGCCGTGCCGTCCGTGGAGGCGTTGTCCACCACCAGCACGCCGCAGGCCGCGCTCTGGGCCAGCAGGCTCGCCACGCAGTCCTTCAAAAGCGCCAGACGGTCCCGTGTCACCACCACCGCCGCCACTTTTTTCTCTCTATCCATGTCCCCTCGCAAACTTCCGCCGCAGAAACGCCGCGATCTTCCGCGGCCAGTGCTGGCTCTCCATATTGACCAGCGGCGCCTCCCGGTACGGGACACGCTCCGCCTCCAGCCACACGTCCAGCAGCCGCTCCGCCACGAAGCCGAACACCCGCCGGTCATACTCGTCATAGCCGGAAACGTCGATCCGGCGCTCCAGCTCGAACAGCACGCCGAAAAGCCACTGGCAGTACCGGTCCAGCACCTCCCGCCGCATGATGAGCATGTTCCACCGGTGGCCCCAGGTCCGGGCCATCACCCGGTCGAACGCCTCCGCCCAGGCAGGGTCCCGCTCGGCCAGTATCCGCCGGACCTGGTCCATGTCCTGCCCGTTGTGGGCGTGGGCGTACTGGCTGGCGTTCGTCTCGATATAGTACCGCCGGGGCTTCGGCACCACGACGGCCGTCTTTTCCAGAAGCCGCCGGGCCTGCTCGCCCGTCAGGACGCGCTCCCAGCGGGGGCCTGTCCGCCGACCGGCGAAATACCGCCGGTAATGGCACAGCCCCACCGCGTCCGCGTCCAGATTCTTCCACGCCCAGTAAAGGCATGTCAATTCACAGTATCCGGCGTTTTTTGCGCTGATATTCTCCCCCGTGTCGTCCGGCTGCCAGCCAAGGGGCTCATGCAGCGCCCGACCGGCCTGCACCGGCAGATACGCGCCGTCCTCCGGCATCCGATAGGGCTTGTGCGCGGCTACCACGATCTGTACCTTCATCCGACCCTCTCCCGGCGCCTCCCGACCGGCTCGCACGGGCAGTCCTTATTCGGGACAACCCATACGCGCACGAATCCCGCTCCGGACTGCTCCTTCCCGCGCATACCGCGCCGCGCCTGGAGCCATCTGGGGCGAAAATTCCAAATATGGTCAGGATTGCAGGCCCAATCATATCACAGCATCCCGCATTTTGCAACATTTTGTGTGGTCTTTCCGGAACTAGCCGGAACTAGTATCCCGCTTTTTCCATGGCGCGCCGCTTGTAAATGACCGGCAGGAGTGCTATAATGGGGCCTTAAAGAAACTGGTCGAAGGTGGTCATGATGCACAGCAACATATTCGGCGGGGCTCTGGCCTTCGCCGCGGGCTTCGGTCTGGCCGCGGCCGGCTACCTGTTCAGCCGCCATGTGCTGAGGACGAAGCCCGAGCGGTACGCCCTGTCCCAGACGCTGAAGCAGATCGTACAGGTCCTGTTTCTGGTGGCGCTGTTCGTCGTGGGCGGCTATACGCCCTGGGACAGGACGTGGCTCGTGGTCGGCGGCGTTGTCGGTATCACCCTGCCCATGATCTGGTTCACATACAGGCTCGTCAAATTCAACGACTCTCTGCACACCGAAAGCGAAAAGGAGGACTCCGGCAATGGGTGAAAGCTCCAGAGTGCTCATTCATCTGTTCGGGATACTGGACGTGACCGGCGAGGTGGTCATGATGTGGATCATCCTCGCGATAGCGGCGATCGTGTCCCTGCTGATCCGGCACAGCCTGAAAGAGCGTCCCGGCGTGTTCCAGAACATGATCGAGACGGGGGTGGAGTATCTCGACGGTTTCTTTGACGGTCTTCTGGGCCGGGAGAGAGGCCGGAAGTACTTCTCCTTCCTGGGGTCGCTGTATGTCTTCATCCTCTTCGCCAACTACTCCGGCCTGTTTCCCGGCGTGGGGCTGACCGATTACGCCAAGGCCCCCACATCCTCCCTGTCGGTGACGGCGGGGCTGGCCATCGTCACCTTCGTGTTCCTGCAGGCGGCGGGGCTGAAAAGCAGCCCAAAGCACTATTTCAAGCGCTTCATCACCCCCATGGCCTTCATGCTGCCCTTCCTGCTGCTGGACGAGCTCATCAAGCCCATATCCCTGGCGCTGCGGCTTTTCGGCAACATCTTCGGCGAGGAAACGGTGACGGAGGAGCTTTACACCATCTTCCCCATCGGCGTGCCCATCGTCATGATGGTGCTGAGCCTGCTGTTCTGCGCGCTGCAGGCCATGGTATTTACGATGCTCACATCCATCTATCTGGATGATGTGACGGAACTGGAATAATATACAAATAAGATTTAGGAGGCTATCCACAATGAGATCTGAGATCATCGCTATCGCCGCCGCCCTCGCCATCGGCCTGAGCACCATCGGCCCCGGCATCGGCCAGGGTCTGACCGCCAAAGGCGCCATGGAGAGCATCGCCCGCCAGCCGGACATGGTCAAGGACATCCGCTCCACCCTCATCATCTCCCTGGCCCTCATGGAGGCCCTCACCATCTACGGCCTGCTGATCGCCTTCATGCTGATCGCCAAGATCTGATCGCGGCGCCATGACGATACAGGTATCGGTCCTCATCTGGACCGTGATATGCTTTTTGCTGCTGATGGCGATACTGCACTTTCTGCTGTTCAAGCCGGTGCTCCAGATGATGGACAGGCGCCGGGAGCATATCCGCAGCGCCAAGGCCAAAAAGGCGCAATACGCGCGCATGGCGGAGGAATACGCCGCCGTGCTGGAAAAAAGCCGCGCCGACCGTCTGGCCCAGCAGCAGAAGGAGCTGAAGTCCGAGTTGGAGCGGCTCCGGGCCGACAACCGGACCCTTCTGGCGACGGCGAACGAGACCAGGCTCCGCAAGGTGGACGAATACAGCGTAAAGGCGGAGGCAGACTGCGCCCGGCTGCTCACGCTCTTGAGCGAGCAGGCGGACGAGCTTGCCGTGTCCTTCGCTCAGAGCCTGACAAAGTGACAAAGACATGAAGATACAATATGTTATCATCAACTTTCTGATCCTGGCGGGTCTGCTGGTCCTGGTCGGCCGGAAGATGGTCAAGCGCATCTTCTCCGACCGCCGGGCCCGGATACTCCGGGAACTGGACGAGGTGGACGAAATCGAGCGCGCCGCCCCGCCGGAAAAGCCGGACCCGGACCGGGCCGCCATGGGCGACGAGAGCCTCACCGCGGCCGGAGAGTCGGCCCGCGCCAACCTGGCCCAGGAGCAGGCGCTGGCGGAATCCGGTGTGGCCCAGATGGAGGCCTTCGGCGAGCGGGAATGCCGGGAGATACACCGGATCATGATCCAGAAGACGAAGCGCAAGTTCTTCCAGGTCATGAAGGAAAACGTCGCCAGGACCTTCTCCCAGGAGCCCTATCTCAGCCGGATGCGGGCGAAAGAGGCCGCCCAGGTGGACGAGATCCTGAGCCGGATCGAGCTGACGCCGGGCGACATGGCCTATCTGCGCTATCACGGGGTGCTGTACGTCACCCTCACCTCCACGTACAAGCTGGACCCGGCCCTGGTGAAGAAGGTGGACGAGGCCACCACGGCGCTGCTGGACATGGTGGGCGGCAGGACCTCTCTGTGGGTGCTGGAGGACCCGTCGCTGATCGGCGGGCTGCGGCTTCGCATCGGCGACACGGTCTACGACTGCACGGTGGCGGAGGAACTGTACCACTTTGAAAAGAGCATCAGCCGGGCCCCCGTGACCAGCGAGGAGATCGTAGGCGCGGTGCTGGAGGAATTCACCCAGAAGGCCCAGACCACCGAGCCCAAGCTGCACATCTATCAGCTGGGCAGGGTCCTGCAGATCTCCGACGGCATCTGCTGGATGGACGGCCTCATCGACATCATGTACGGCGAGGTCGTGGAGTTCGACTGCGGCGAGCGGGGCATGGTGCTGGACATCCAGCCCCAGCGGGTGGGCTGCGTGGTGTTCGGGGAGTATGAGACCATCGAGAGCGGCAGCAAGGTCCGCCGGGTGGGACGCATCGCCTCCGTGCCGGTGGGCGACGCCCTGCTGGGCCGGGTGGTGAACCCCATCGGCGACCCCATCGACGGGGAGGGCTATATCTACGCCACGGAAAAGCGCCCCGTGGAATGCCGGGCCCCCGGCATCCTGGACAGGGCCGCCGTGACGAAGCCCCTGCACACCGGCCTGAAGGCCATCGACTCCCTGGTGCCCATCGGCCGGGGCCAGCGGGAGCTCATCATCGGCGACCGGCAGACCGGCAAGACCTCCATCGCCCTGGACGCCATCATCAACCAGAAGGGCAAGGACACGGTGTGCATCTATGTGGCCATCGGCCAGAAGGACACCACCATCGCCGAGATCCGCATGCGTCTGGCCCAGTACGGGGCCATGGAATACACCACCATCGTGGCGGCCACCGCCTCCGACTCCGCCGCCATCCAGTACATGGCCCCCTTCGCGGGCACGGCCATGGCGGAATACTTCATGTACGCGGGCAGGGACGTGCTCATCATCTACGACGACCTGTCCAAGCACGCGGTGGCGTACCGGGAGCTGTCGCTGCTGCTGCACCGGCCCTCGGGCCGGGAGGCGTATCCCGGCGACATCTTCTATCTCCACTCCCGGCTGCTGGAGCGCTCCGCCCACCTGTCCGAGGAGCTGGGCGGCGGCTCCATCACCGCGCTTCCCATCATCGAGACCCAGGCCGGGGACATCTCGGCCTATATCCCCACCAACGTGATCTCCATCACGGACGGCCAGATCTTTCTGGAGAGCGAGCTGTTCCACGAGGGCCAGCGGCCCGCCATCAACGTGGGCCTGTCGGTGTCCCGGGTGGGCGGCGCGGCTCAGACGAAGCTGATGAAGCAGATGTCGGCGAGCCTGCGCACCAAGCTGGCCCAGTACCGGGAGCTGGCGGACTTCACCCAGCTGGGCACCGACGTGGACGAGGACACCCGGCGGACTCTGGACGCCGGAGCCCACCTGATGGAGGCGCTGAAGCAGGGCCGGTTCCATCCCCTGGAGGACTGGCAGCAGGCGCTGCTGCTGTTCGCCGTGTCGGAGGGCTGCGCCGACGGCGTGGCGCTGGAGGATATGGAGACGTTTGAAAAGGAGCTGTTCGCATTCTTCGAGAAGAACTGCGGCGCCCTCGCGGACGGGCTCAAGACCGGCAAAAAGCAGACCCCGGAGCAGCTCGCGGACATTCGGACCGCGTTGGGCGAGTACAAAAAGAGCATCGCGTGATTTGGGGATGGAGCGATCATGCCGTCGATTCAAAGTCTGAAAAAACAGCTTCGGGGCGTTCTCTCGACCCAGAAGCTCACCAAGGCCATGAAGACCGTCTCCGCCGCGAAATTCTCCCGGCTGAACGGCGCCTACGGCAAGTACGCCGAGTATGGCCGCCAGTGCAAGGCTGTATTCGACCGGTTCCAGGAGGGCTTTCTGGACGCTGTCCCCGCCGGGGACAGCGCCGCGCCGCCGCTTTATGTGGTGCTGACCGCCAACAAGGGACTTTGCGGCAGCTTCAACACAGAGGTGCTGAAATTCGCCCAGGAGGAGCTCGACCGTCAGAAGGACTATGTGCTGCTGGCCTGCGGGAAAAAGGCCGTCCGCTTTTTCACGGGCAGGGGCGTCCCGCTGGCGGGCGAGTACGTTTTGCACGACGAGCCGTCCTATGAGCAGAGCTGCCAGGTGCTGGACGAGCTGCTGCGCCTGCGCATGACCGGGCGGGCCTGCGGCGTATACGTGATCTATCCGAAGTACGTCAACATGCTGACCCAGACGCCCGCGATGTGCGAGCTGTTCCCGCCCGCCGGGCAGGGGCGGGACGCCCCGGACGACGGCGCCATCCTCTGCGAGCCGGACCGGGACACGTTCATAGCGAGAAACGCCCGGGAGGTGTTTCGGGCGATATTTTACGAGCTGGTGCTGGAGGCGGCCCTGGGAGCCCAGGCGGCCACGCTGATGACCATGCGGGCGGCCTATGACGCCGCCACGGAATACAGCGCCCAGCTGGAGGGCCAGATCAGCCGCAAACGGCAGAGCGCCGTCACCGCGGACGTGATCGAGACCTCCTCCGGCGGCTGGGACGCGACCTGAGGAGCAAGACCGACATTTGACCCGGACGGCCCGGCCGTCCGGCGGAGGGATAAGTCATGGCGAAAAATTCAGTGGGAATGGTACAGCGTATCACGGGCCCGGTGGTGGACATCCTGTTCGACCCCCTGGACCTGCCCGAGATCCTGCACGCGGTCACCATCGAGCACAACGGGCAGACCTACGTCCTGGAGGCGTCCCAGCACCTGGGCGACGGCGTGGTCCGGTGCATCTCCATGCAGTCCACGGACGGCATGTCCCGTGGCCTCAAGGCCGTGGACACCGGCGAGCCCATCATGGTCAGCGTGGGAGAGCAGACCCTGGGCCGGATGGTCAACGTGCTGGGCGAGCCCATCGACAAGAAGGAGCCCATCCATTCCAAAGAGAAATGGCCCATCCACCACCCCGCCCCCCGGTTTTCCGACATCGTGGCGGCGGATGAGCTGATGGAGACCGGCATCAAGGTCATCGACCTGATGACGCCCTATGTGAGGGGCGGCAAGATCGGCCTGTTCGGCGGCGCGGGCGTGGGCAAGACCGTGCTGATCATGGAGCTGATACGCAACGTGGCCTTCGAGCACGACGGCTACTCGGTCTTTGCCGGTGTGGGCGAGCGCTCCCGGGAGGGCAACGACCTCTACAACGAGATGATGCAGTCCGGGGTCCTGGACAAGACGGCCCTGGTCTTTGGCCAGATGAACGAGACGGCGGGCGCCCGGCTGCGGGTGCCGCTGGTGGGCTTGACCATGGCGGAATACTTCCGGGAGGTGGCCCGGAAAAACGCGCTGCTTTTCATCGACAATATCTTCCGCTTCTCCCAGGCGGGCTCCGAGGTGTCCGCCCTGCTGGGGCGCATGCCCTCCGCCGTGGGCTATCAGCCCACCCTGGCCAGCGAGATGGGCAAGCTCCAGGAGCGCATCGTGTCCACCGGCCACGGGGCCATCACCTCCGTACAGGCGGTGTACGTGCCCGCGGACGACCTGACCGACCCGGCCCCCGCCACCACCTTCTCCCATCTGGACGCCACCACGGTGCTGAGCCGGAAGATCGTGGAGCTGGGCATCTATCCCGCGGTGGACCCGCTGGAGTCCTCCTCCCGGATGCTGACCGCCGACGCCGTGGGCGAGCGCCACTACCGGACCGCCAAGGAGGTCCAGCGCATTTTGCAGAAGTATAACGAATTACAGGATATCATCGCCATCCTGGGCATGGAGGAGCTGTCCGACGAGGACAAGACGCTGGTCCGGCGGGCCCGGCGGCTCCAGCGGTTTTTGAGCCAGCCCTTCCATGTGGCGGAGAGCTTCACCGGCGCCAAGGGGGTCTACGTGCCTCTGGAAAAGACCCTGGATGGGGCGGAGGCCATCATCGGCGGCGACTGCGACGATATCCCCGAGTCCTGCTTCCTCATGTGCGGCGGCATTGAGGACGTATACGCCAGGAGCAAGTGATATGGGGTCGCTGACAGTGAAGATCGTGACCGCCCGGGGCTCTCAGGACCCGGTCCGGTGCAACAGCGTCCATCTGACGCTGTGCGACGACGCCAAAGGCCTGGGCGGCGGCAGCTACGGCGTCCGTCCCGGCCACGCCAAGGCGCTTTTTGCCCTGGCCGACGGCCCGGTACAGGCCCTTTCCGCCGGAAAGACCGTTCTGGCGGGCCGGTGCTGCGGGGGCTTCGCCGCCGTGGAGCAAAACACGGTGACCATCGTCACGGAGCGGTTCGAGCCCGCAGTATAACAGCCCCGCCCGGAGAACAGGAGGAATGAAAATATGGTGACCAACGACGCCGCCATCGCGCGGATCAAACACGAGGTGGTGCAGGAGGTGGCAAGGCTCGCTTGGGAGGGCAGGCTGGACCAGGAGCGGGACCAGATCCCCTACCGGATCATCCCCGGCCCCCAGGCCCATTTCCGCTGCTGCATCTATAAAGAACGGGAGATCATCCGCCAGCGGGTGCGTCTGGCCGAGGGGAAAAGCCCCGCCGGACAGCGCTCGGACAATATGGTCCAGGTCATCAACGCGGCCTGCGAGGAGTGTCCCATCGCGTCGTATATCGTGACGGACAACTGCCGCAAGTGCGTGGGCAAGGCCTGCCAGAATTCCTGTCAGTTCGGCGCCATCTCCATGGGCCCCAACCGGTCCTACATAGACCCCAACAAGTGCCGGGAGTGCGGCAAGTGCGCCCAGGCCTGCCCCTACAACGCCATCGCCCACCTGGAGCGGCCCTGCAAAAAGGTCTGCCCCGTGGACGCCATCACCTACGATGAGTACGGCATCTGCGTCATCGACGAGAACAAGTGCATCCGCTGCGGCGCCTGCATCCACAGCTGCCCCTTCGGCGCCATCGGCACCAAGACGTCGGTGGTGGACATCATCAACGCCATCAAGTCGGGCAAGCGGGTGGTGGCCATGCTGGCCCCCGCCACGGAGGGCCAGTTCGGCCCGGACATCACCATGTCCAGTTGGCGGACCGCGCTGAAAAAGACCGGCTTTGCCGACATGGTGGAGGTGGGTCTGGGGGGCGACCTGACCGCCGCCGCCGAGGCCAGGGAATGGGCCGAGGCTTACAAGCAGGGAAAGAAGATGACCACCTCCTGCTGCCCCGCCTTCGTGAACATGATCGAGATGCACTATCCCGCCCTGAAGGAGAACATGTCCACCACCGTGAGCCCCATGTGCGGCGTGAGCCGGTATCTGAAGCGGCAGGACCCGGACACCGTCACCGTGTTCGTGGGCCCCTGCATCG
The DNA here is from genome assembly GCA_947629245.1 of uncultured Oscillospiraceae bacterium. Lineage (GTDB taxonomy): Bacteria > Bacillota > Clostridia > Oscillospirales > Oscillospiraceae > CAJOIG01. The sequence goes on from CANRDC010000011.1 coordinate 26,043, forward strand.
CGAAAAAGAGCGAGATCAACCTCCACGACATCGAGGGCAACGCGGACTACGTCCTGACCTACGGGGAGATCCGCTCGCTGATGTACGGCAAGGGCGTCGAGCTGGAGCCGGAGGAGAATAGCGCCCAGCAGAGCAGCGTATACGGCAAGCGCTTCGGCAACGGCGGCGGCGTGGCCGCGGCGGTGGTCCGGTGCTTCGAGGAGATGGGCGAGGACATCCATCCCGAGGTGATGAAGTGCAACGGCGCGGCGGAGTGCAAGAAGGCTTTGCTGCTGCTGAAGGCCGGGAGGCTCCCGGCGGATTTCATCGAGGGCATGGTCTGCGAGGGCGGCTGCGTGGGCGGCCCCAGCAAGAACATGACCGTGGCCGAAGCAAAGAAGTTCCGGGACGACATGATCGGCAAGGCCGACGGCCGGGGCGTGCTGGAGAACCTGAAGGCCATGGGCGCGGACACGGTGCCCATGCACCGGACGCGGACATGAGCGCCGTCCGATAGCGGATATGGCAAGGAGCGCCCCCGTCCAATGGACGGGGGCGCTCCTTGCCGCGCTTGTCGAAAACGGGTCCCGGCCCGCAAAAAGGCCCGGACAAAATGTCCGGGCCTGGGTGCTTTCGTGCCTTACAGGAGGATGTTCTTCTCGGTCTCGGGATCGAACAGATGCAGCAGCTCCGGCGGGAAAGTGAACGCGATCTGGGTCCCGTAGGGGATACCGGCGCGCCACTCGGCGGGCAGCTCCGTGGAGGGGATGCGCAGGACCACGTCCTTGCCGTCCGCGTCCACATGCAGATAGATCTCAGAGCCCATCATCTCGGACACGTCCACCTTGGCGCCCAGCGTGGAACTGCTGGCCTCGGCCAGGTGCACATGCTCGGGACGGATACCGACCGTGACGTCCTTCTCGGTGATGTTCTGGGCCTTCAGCTTCTCCTGGGCCTTCTTGGTCAGCTCCATGACGGCGCCGTGGGTGTGCAGCTCATAGCCGTCGCCGCTCTTGACCACCTTGCCGTCGAAGAAGTTCATCTGCGGCGTGCCGATGAATCCGGCCACGAACACGTTCTCCGGATCGTCGAACACCTGCTGGGGCGTGCCGATCTGCTGGATGAAGCCGTCCTTCATGATGACGATACGGTCGCCCAGGGTCATGGCCTCGGTCTGGTCGTGGGTCACGTAGATGAACGTGGTGTTGATGCGCTGGCGGAGCTTGATGATCTCGGCGCGCATCTGGTTACGCAGCTTAGCGTCCAGGTTGGACAGCGGCTCGTCCATCAGGAACACCTGGGGCTCGCGGACGATGGCGCGGCCGATGGCCACACGCTGCCGCTGGCCGCCGGACAGAGCCTTGGGCTTCCGGTCCAGATACTCGGTGATATCCAGGATGGCCGCGGCCTCCTTCACCCTCTTGTCGATCTCCGCCTTGGGCATCTTGCGCAGCTTCAGGGCGAAGGCCATGTTGTCATACACGGTCATGTGGGGATACAGAGCGTAGGACTGGAACACCATCGCGATGTCGCGGTCCTTGGGCTCCACGTCGTTGACCCGCTTGTCGCCTATGTACAGGTCGCCGTCGGAGATGTCCTCCAGCCCGGCCACCATGCGCAGCGTGGTGGACTTGCCGCAGCCAGAGGGGCCTACCAGCACGATGAACTCCTTGTCCGCGATCTCCAGGTTGAAATCGTGGACGGCGGTCACCTTGTTGTCGTAGACCTTCTTGATGTTTTTCAGGGTAACAGTTGCCATGCGTATGAGCCGTAAGGGCAATGCCTCCGCAAATACCCTCTTGTCCGTGAAGAGCGAGACCTCGCGGACGTTACGACAGGTCTCCACACTGCCGCACCGCCGGCCCGGCGGATGGGTCATCCTCCTTTTTTACGGTCCTGCGCCGTTATAGTAGAGGAGTAACGGCGGAGGACCTAAATTTTTCTGAGTCAATGTGCCCAAATTTACGAGATAATTCTATCACACCATTTGACAGATTGCAAGAACAATTTGGCCCCCGGAACAGATTTTTTGCCAGGCGGCCGCGCCAATATGTGAAAATTTTACACCCTGTTCATTTCGTACGGCGATTATGTGTTATAATGCTGTGCATGAGAATATCTTTGGAGAAAAAGTCATGGAAGAAAAGAAAACCCCGTTTCTTTACAAGATCATAAGACGGCTGGTGCTGCTGTTCTATCCCAGGACGGCGGTCTCCGGCACGGAAAACCTGCCGGAGGAGGAGCCCTGCGTGGTGGTGGGCAACCACACCCAGATGAACGGCCCCATCGCGGGGGAGCTGTACTTTCCCGGCCCCCACTACATCTGGTGCGCCGGGCAGATGATGGAGCTGAAGGAGGTCCCCGGCTACGCCTATCAGGACTTCTGGTCCGGCAAGCCCAAGTATATCCGCTGGTACTATAAGCTGGCGAGCTACCTGATCGCGCCGCTGGCGGTGCTCATCTTCAACAGCGCCCACACCATCCCCGTCTATCACGACACCCGCATCCTCACCACCTTCCGCCAGACCGTCAAGCGGCTGCAGGAGGGCGCCCGCGTCGTCATCTTCCCGGAGTACGACAAAAAGTACAACAACATCCTCTACGACTTCCAGGAGCGGTTCGTGGACGTGGCGCGCATCTATTATAAAAAGACCGGCCAGGCGCTTTCCTTCGTGCCCATGTACATAGCGCCCGCTCTGCGCACCATGTATCTGGGCAAGCCCGTCCGCTTCGACCCGGCCGCTCCCATGGCGGAGGAACGCGCGCGCATCTGCGCCTATCTCAAGGACGAGATCACCCGCATCGCCGCCGCCCTGCCGGAGCACACCGTGGTCCCCTACCGGAACGTCCCCAGGCGGCAATACCCCAAAAATACCCCCATCGAGGTTTATGACCATGAACAGGACTGCCGTTGATTACCGCGAATTCCGCCTATCCCGGATAAACGAGCCCCGGTTCGCCCACGCAAAGCTGCTGCTGGGCTGGGTGGGCTATTTTGTGCTGTACTTCCTGACGGAAAACCTGATCCCCGCCGAGCGCTGCCACCCGGTACACTGCTTTCTGGACGATATCATCCCCTTCAACGAGTGGTTTTTGCTGTTCTATGTGAGCTGGTATCTGCTGGTATTCGGCTCCCTGGCCTATACGTTCTTCTATGATACGGACAGCTTCCGCCAGATCCAGACCTACATCATCCTCACTCAGGTGATCGCCATGGCGGCCTATATCCTCTGGCCCTCCCGGCAGGATCTGCGGCCGGAGGTCTTTGCGCGGGACAACCTTCTCACCCGGCTCATGGCTGTCATCTACGCCTTCGACACCAATACCGGCGTGTGCCCGTCCCTGCACGTGGGCTATTCTCTGGGCATTTTGTCGGTGTTTTTAAAGCACAAAGACCTCTCCAAGGTCTGGAAAGGTCTTTTGACGGTATATGTGCTGGGCATCTGCGCGTCGGTGTGCTTCGTCAAGCAGCACTCGGCGGTGGATGTGCTGGCGGCGCTGCCCATGTGCGCCCTGGCGGAATACCTGGTGTTCAAACGGGGGCTGTGGAAGAAGTGGGCCAGTTAAGCGGCCACTGTGTATAGAGAGTAAAAATATCCTTTCCGCTCCATCAGGTCCCGGAAGGACCCCCGCTCGGCGATAGCGCCGTTTTTCAGCACGAAAATCTCATCGTACCTCTCCAGGAGGACCGGGTCCAGCCGGTGGGTGACCACCAGCCGGGTCAGGCCCTCCAGGTCTAATATGGCCTCGGTGACCGCGCAGGCGGTCTGATTGTCCAGGGCGGCGGTGGCCTCGTCCAGCAGCAGCACGGGCGTGCCCCGCAGCAGGGCCCTGGCGATGCTCACCCGCTGGCGCTCCCCGCCGGAGAGCCCTGCGCCGTTTTCTCCGCAGCGGTAGTCCTCGCCCCGCTGGGCCAGCAGGGCCGCCAGCCCCGCCCGCTCCACGGCCCCGTCCACCGCCTCGTCGGGAAAATCCCGGAACATGGTGATGTTTTTCCGGACCGTGTCGTCGAAGAGGAACACGCTCTGGCCGATCAGGCTCTCCAGATCGTACAGGCTGCCAGGGTCCACGCCCCGCAGCTCCCGGCCATCCAGGGTCACAGAGCCCTCATAGCCGTCGCAGGCACCCATGAGCAGATTGAGAAGGGTGCTCTTGCCGGAGCCGGAGGCCCCCACCAGGGCGTACTTTTTGCCCGCCTCCAGCCGCAGCGATACGTCCCGCAGCACCGGCTGGCCAGGCTCGTAGGCGAAGGATACGTCGGTAAGCTCGATGGCGTCATGGAGCGCCGGTTCAATAGGTTCGCCTGTCCGGGAGGCGTTTTCCTCCGTCACCGCCGCCAGCTTCGTGATAAGCCCACGACCGGCCTTCCGCTGGGCCAGCAGTTGGGGAATTTGCTGGACCGGCTGGACAAGGGAGTTGGAGAGGTTGGTGAAGATCAGCACCGTCCCCGCCGTGACGCTGCCGCGCAGCGCCAGATACGCGCCGATGAAAAACATGCCGAACTGCATGATGACGGAGAGGCTGCCGCCTATCCCCTGCATCGCCCCCCGCCAGCGCAACCGGCGGCTCCGGGCCTGTTCCAGCGTGCGATCTTCCCCGTCGAAAATGCGCCCCGCCTCCGGCTCGGCCTTGAAGCTCTTGATGACGGCAAAGCCGGAGAGCAGGTCCTTGATCCTGCCCACGAAGGCCTCGCTCCGGTCGCTGAGGGCTTTTTCCCGCCGGGCCAGCTCTGGGCTAAAGATGGTCACCCCCAGGAGAGGCAGCACACACAGCGCCACGGCGGCCCCCGTCAGCGCGGGGCTGTAGGTGAGCAGGAACACCAGCGTGGCCGCGAAATCCAGGGGCAGCACGATCAGCTCAAACAGGTTTTGCAAATAGTCGGAGCCGATCACCGTCACATCGCTGGTGAGGACGGACAGATATCGCCCGGTACTCTCCCTGGTAAAGGCGCTGATGCTCTTTTCGGCCAGCCGCTGAAAGGCGTAGGACTTGTACTGGCGCAGCGCCCTGCCAAGCCAGCCGCTGAGGGCCCGGTAATACAGCGTCTCCTGTACGCCTATGAACACCGCCACGCCCACCGCCGCCCATAAGAGCCGGACGAGCCGGGCGGCGTCCAGCGCCGCGACAGCGTCTATCACCTCCCCCAGCACCCATGACACGACGAGCATGGCCGGGATCTCCAGAATGTACAGCGCCGCCGTCCCCAGAAAGCGGAGGCGGTTGCGCTCATAAAAGGCCCGGATGTAGGGCCGGGCAGGATCAGGCTTTTTCCTCTTCATCGCCCTCCGCCCCCTTTTCAAAGCACTTTTCCCGTATCAGGTTGCCCACCAGATTCATCCCATGGCCCTGCCATGCCCAGCGGGCAAAGGTCAGAAGGGGCACGATACCGCTGAAGTCCCGCAGGGCATAGACGCTCACCGGCCCCTCCGGCATGGTGATCTGCTCCTTCGCCAGCAGGTGTGCCTTCGTCAGCGCCTCCAAAGCTTTCTCCGTTTCCGGCAGGGGCACGCCCGTAGCGCCAGCCACCACCGCCGGGGCGTAAAGGCCCTCCCGGCTCCGGCAGAGATACCGCAGCGCCTCCATGGCCCCCGGCAGCGCCAGAGCTCCGAACAGCGTCCGGTATTCCCCGTCGGTCAGAAGATACTTCTCATAGCCCGCTTCCGGCTCCGGGAATACCCCCATGAAGGAGTAATCCTCTGCCCCCACGCCCAGGATGTAGCCAGTGTCGGTGCCCGTCATCATGCGCATCAGCGCCTTGCCCTGGCCAAAGAGACTGGGCGTCTCCAGCTCCGCCTTCTCGGGATAGGCGATCCAGGGCGCGTCAAACAGCGGGTCGCTGACACCGTAAATGGCCGCCTCCCACAAAAGCCGGGTCAGGCTGGTCAGCCGGTCCTTCTCCGGGATGGACCGCAGCCACTGGATCAGGTCGTTGGACATATCCCTGGCCGGACCGCTCTCCCGGCCGAAGAGCGCGTCCACCGTCACGTGCAGCCGGTCCGCGATGGCGGGCAGCAGCGTCACGTCCGGGGCCCCGCCGCACTCCCACCGGCTCACTGCCTGGGTGCTCACCCCCGCCGCCTTGCCCAGCTCCTCCTGGGTCAGGCCCGCCGCCTTTCTGTATTTGGCGATCTGCTCGCCGATCAGATCCGTATTCATCCAAAGCGCCTCCCTGTTTCAACTGTCGCTTGTATTTTACCGCAAGCGCCGCTTGAATACAACGGAGGCGTTCTTGACAAATATCAATTATTGCTTGAATTTTGGCGTAAAAACAAGGGGCATGACCGTGGTCATACCCCTTGGGCGTATGTTTTGTCAGACGTTTTTCGCGTGCATGGCCTCCAGGACCTCGTAGCGGTCCATGGGCAGATGCTTCTTCTCGGCCAGGGCCTTCTCGATGGGCTTGGTGACCAGTTGGCCGTCGTGGGTGCACACGATGCAGTTGCCCTCCCCCTGGACCAGGCTCATGACGGCCTTATAGCCCATGCGGGCGGCCATCTCCCGGTCCCGGGCCGTGGGAGACCCGCCCCGCTGGATGTGGCCCAGGATGGTGACCCTGGGGTCCATGCCCAGCTCCTCATGGATGCGCTGGCCGATCTCGTGGGCGCTTCCGGCCCCCTCGGCCACCACGATCATGAAGTGGGTGTTGCCCATCATCCGGGACTGGCGGATGCGCTCCACCACATCCTTGTCAAAATCCACCTTCCGCTCCGGGATGAGCACGGCGGTGGCGCCCACCGCCAGGCCCACGTACAGGGCCAGATACCCCGCATGGCGGCCCATGACCTCCACCACCGAGCAGCGCTCGTGGCTCTGCATGGTGTCCCGCAGCTTGTCGATGCACTCCACGGCGGTATTGCAGGCGCTGTCAAAGCCCAGGGTGTAGTGGGAGCAGCCCACGTCGTTGTCGATGGTGGCGGGGATGCCAACCACGGTCACCCCCAGCCGGGACAGCTCCAGCGCGCCCCGGAAGGTGCCGTCGCCGCCGATGGCCACCACCGCGTCCAGTCCCAGCAGCTTGCAGGTGGCCACGGCCTTGTCCCGGCCCTCCGGGGTCAGGAATTCCTCGCTCCGGGCGGTGTACAATATCGTGCCTCCGGCCGCCAGGATGTGGCTCACCGATTCGGAGTCCAGGGGCACGAAGTCGCTGAACACCAGTCCGTTCCAGCCCCGGCGGATGCCCACGCACTCGATCCCCTGACCGATGGCCGTGCGCACCACGGCCCGCACCGCCGCGTTCATGCCCGGCGCGTCGCCGCCGCTGGTCAGCACGCCGATCCGCTTGATCTTATTGTCCATGACAGTTTCTCCTTTATCAAAATGGCATGATCTCTCTGTCCGTTTCTCCTTCCGGACCGCTTCATGGCACATTATAGCATATATCCCAGAAAAACAAAAGCCTCGCCTGCATCCACACCCATTATAAACGCCGCCCTTCGGGCGGCGACCTTGTTGCCGGGGCCCCCACGCGAATCCAGAGAAGCGGATCGCGTGGGGAAAAGGAGAAACGCCCCTGACCGACGAATGAGGACCGGTTTACCGGTCCTCATCGTCTTCAGGAGCGTTTCGACGTTGGAGCTAGTGGCCAGACTCGAACTGGCGACCTGCTGATTACGAATCAGCTGCTCTACCGACTGAGCTACACTAGCATATGTCCCCTTCCGCGCCCAAGTATTTTAGCATAGGCGGTCCATGAAGTCAACAGAAAAAAACTTTCACTTTCCGCGATTACGCCTTGTATTAATCCCGGCAAAATGAACAGCTTTTTCCATTCCGCCCCGCCGGATTTTTCAACCCGATCGGCCCCTCCGTCCTCCCACCGGCCCCGGAAAACCGCTTTACTTCCGGTTTTTCCAGATTTGCCCTGCCCCAGACCTTTATTTACATAAATTTTTACTCATTTATAATGCAGAAAGTTATCGACATTTTCAACAGAGATTTCAACAGCCCTTTAACCCTTGTATTATCGCCGGTCCAACGAGATTTGGAAATTTCTTCAAATTCGGCAATCGTGTCCAGAAACAAATAGTTTCAGTTTTTGATTTAACATAATTCGAAAATTCTCATTTCGCCCCAGGCCCCGGACCGGGCCGTCCGGGCGGCGGCGGATAAAAATGCATGGATACCGTCACAAGGCCGGCAGATACCCGCTGTCGGCCATGGAGACGAAGTCGTCTCCGGCCACCACGATGTGGTCCGTAAGCGTCACGCCCACCTCCGCCAGCACCTGCCGGACGCGGAGCGTGACGGCCACGTCGTCGTTGGAGGGCAGGGCGATGCCGCTGGTATGGTTGTGGGCCAGGAGAACATAGGTGGCGTTCTGGCCCAGGGCCAGCTGGACGATGCTGCGGATGTTGACGCTCACGGACACCGTGCCGCCCCGGCCGATCTCCCGGCAGTCCAGTACCTTCAGCTTCGCGTCCATGCACACCAGGTACATCCGCTCCTCCTTGCAGGTCAAAAACCGGGGCAGCAGATACCGTCCGGCGGCGTCGCTGTCGGTCAGGATGCGGCCCGGATCGGCCTTGCTCATCAGATACCGGCGGGCCACCTCCGGCACCAGATGGATCAGCACCGCGGCGCTGTCCCCCACGCCCTCCACCGTTTTCAGCGCCTCCGGCGCCGCGTCGAACACGCCCTCCAGGCTGCCGAAGGCCTCCAGCAGCCGGTGGGCCGTCACGTTCATATCCTTTCGCGGCTGGGCGTAAAACAGCAGCAGCTCCAGGATGCTGTGGTCCTCAAAGCTGTCCAGTCCGTGCTCCATAAACCGCCTGCGCATCCGCTCCCGGTGGTTTTCGTGGGGATTGTCCTTCCTGTTCTCCATCGTACCGCTCGATTCTTAATAGTTTCTTAAAGGAGTTTCCGTTGCCTCTCCGGTCATTTTGTGCTATACTTCTGGGCGTGTATCGACCCTATCCGACTTCAGAAAAGGAGGTCAGCCTGTGAAGCTGAAGTTTTCCGATATCCGCAGCTTCCTCAAGCGGGCGGACATGCTGCTGTTTTTCCTGTGTCTGGCCGCGGCGATCATGGGGCTCGTAGAGATCTCCAGCGCCACCGCCACCATGGGCAGGTCCTATATTTACGTGCAGTCGTTCGCGCTGCTCATCGGCATCGTGCTATACTTCCTGTTCACCCTCATCGACGCGGACATCTTCGCGGACCAGTGGCCGCTGCTGGTGGTGGCGGAGTTCGGACTGATCCTAATCCTGGCCGTTTTCGGGTCCATGGACGACACCGGCAACCGGGCGTGGATACGCTTTCTCGGCATCGGCATCCAGCCCGCCGAGGTGGTGAAGGTCATCTACATCGTGCTGACCGCCAAACACCTTACATACCTGAAGGAATACCGGAACCTGAGCTCGCCGCTGTCCATGTTCCAGCTGGTGGGCCATCTGGCGCTGCTGTTCGGGATGTACATGGTCATCTCCGGCGACCTGGGAAACGCGCTGGTGTTCATCTTCGTGTTCGCGGTGCTGATCTTCGCCGCGGGGGTGAAGCTGTACTGGTTCCTGTTCGGCGCGGCGGCCGTGGCGCTGGCGGTGCCTCTGGCGTGGAACTACGTGTTCAGCGACAACCAGAAAAACCGCATCCTCCTGCCCTATATCCAGGACCAGATCGACCCCACCGGCTACGGTATCAGCTGGGAGCCCACACGGGCCAAGCTGGCCCTGTCCTCCGGGCGGCTGTGGGGCACGGGTCTTTACCAGGGCACCCAGACCCAGACCGCCGAGGGCGGCCTGCGAAGCAAGCACGCGGACTATATCTTCGCCTGCATCGGCGAGGAGATGGGCATGATCGGCTGCATCGTGGTGATATTGCTGCTGCTGGCCATCATCATCCGGTGCGTATACGTAGGGGTCCACTGCCACAGCACCTTCGGCATGCTGGTGTGCACGGGCGTGGCCGCCATGATCTGCTTCCAGCTGTTCAACAGCGTGGGCATGTGCACGGGCCTGACCCCGGTCATCGGCCTGACGCTGCCGTTTTTCAGCTACGGAGGCTCGTCGCTGTTCACCATGTTCGCCGCCATGGGCATCGTCTCCGGCATACGATACCGACCAAAACCGAGCCAGTTCCGAGCGTATTCTCTGGAATACTGAATCTGAAAAAGCAGCAGACGAGTTCCATCTGCTGCTTTTTTCCTGCCGTCACGCCGGGGCCTGAGGTCCTACCGGCGGGGCGTTGCGGGCCATGAACTGCTTGACCACGTACTCATAGTACCCGGCCATGGTCACCTGCATGTAGGCGGCCACCCATATGAGCAGCAGCAGTCCCAGCACCGGGATCGCCGCGCTCAGCAGTATCCAGCCCAGAAAGCTCATGTCCAGCTTGAACAGCTCCCATTTGTGCCCCCGCATGGCCTCCCGGCTTAGCGCCACGCACTGAAAACAGCTCATGCCGGGATTGTCCAGCATGATAAAAGTAGCCTGCCGGTAAGCGTAGGAGGCCACGATCGAGGGGAGCATCAGGGGCAGACCGAACAGCAGCCACAGGGCACTTCCCGTCTCCAGGATCAGGAACGTGACCGGCAGGACATACAGAAGCGACCACAGCGATATGAACAGCGACGGCAGAAGCTGTATCCAGATGGAGCGGAAAAACGTCCCGAAGCCGTCGAACAGGTCGCCGCAGCCCGCCTTCTGCCGCCGCCAGACCCGCATAGTGTAGAGCGTGAAGCCCACGGCCAGTTCCACGCTCATGACCTCCAGCGCTATCTGCAGCAGCCAGCCGAAGCCTCCCGCCACGCCCACGGGTTCCGCATAGACCATCTCGCCCTGTACGGCGGCGGCGAGCATGATCCGGTACGCCTTTAACGTGCCGTTCAGGCTCATGCCCAGAACGCTCAGCACCAGCGTGATGACGATCAGCAGCAGCACTACCCAATAAGGGGCGGGCCGGGTCTGACGCATGGCATCCTTTGCCTGTCTCTTCAGCTCTTTCCGATCCAGTGTCACGATCTTAGCTCCTTTCGCTTTTACGGTGTGTGTTTTGTCTCATAGCTTCTCAGCGCCCGCACCAGGTACATGGCCCCCAGGCCGGTGAAGGCCCCGGTCACGATGGCCGAGGCCAGCAAAGCCGGTCCGTACCAGAACAGGGACGGCGTTTTCGTCACCGCCGCCGCCGCCAGAAGCTGGCCCAGGTTGTGGCCGATGGCGCCGAACACGCTCACCACCCACAGCAGCTTTTCCGGGAACAGCCCCAGTATTCCCGCCATCACGGCCCAGGACAGCGCTCCGCCCGCCAGGGAAAACAGGATCGCGGAGAAGCTCCCGGCAAACAGCGCGCCCAGCACGATGCGCATGAGCAGGACGCATCCCGCCTCCCGGCGGCCCAGCAGCGCCATGGCCGTCAGCGTCACCACGCTGGCCAGCCCCAGCTTCACCCCCGGCACGGGGATGGGCGCCGGGATCTGGCCCTCGATGACCCATATCGTCAGTTCCAGGGCCGTCAGCAGGGCCATGAAAACCAGTTTTCGCGTCTTGCTCATTTCATTCTTCTATTTCGATGACGAGTTTGTGGGGCAGGCATACGATGGGGACGGCCCCGTCGGATATGGCCCCCTGCTTCACGCAGTCGTGGTTGGGGCAGTCCGCGTCCGCCACCTCTATGGCGCCGGGACTCACCCGGACGGTGTTCCAGCCATACTCCGTCTCCACCGTGAACTCGTAGGGCACGACCGCCGCGGCCAGGTCTACCGTCCTGTACGGCTCCCCGTCCACAGTGACCACCGCCCGGCGGCCGACGCCTCCACGCAGCAGGTACGTTCCCGCTCCCAGCGCCGCCAGCACGGCGAACAGCACGATCCAAAAAACTGTTTTTCGCTTCATAGTTTACATTTTAGTTACAGGAATGTATAATGTCAATAAGATTCTGATGGAGACAGGCCATAAACTTTCATGACCGGGCTCCATCCTTCCGGGAGGAGGAGCGGAATTGGATATCGTGACGCTGATCTTCGGGAAGGCCGGTCCCATGCTGGCGAACATATCCCGGTATATCCTGCCGCTGGTGGCGCTGGCGATCGTGGCCCGGTGCGTGCGCAGCATGCTCCGGGAGCGGTACGAGCCGGAGACCTGGGCGTATCTGTACATGGTGGGGAACATCATGGTCCCTCTGCGCCACTGGGAGTGCATCCTGGGCCGGGCCAGGAGCGTGGACGGCCAGGTGGACGACCCCTCCGTGGAGAAGTTGCACGCCTGCCTCATCCGCGATCCCAGGGGAGACTGGACGGTGTACAATCTGGGCAAGGGCGAGACGTATGTGAACGGCGAACCGGTCCAGCCCGGCGGGGCGGTGATCCGGGACGCGGACGTGCTGACCCTGGGGCAGGTCTCCGCCCGGTTCGTGGACCTGACGGAGGAGGAGCGGGCAAGCCTGCTCAAATACCGCCACGCCCCCGGTCGGCGGGTCCGGCCCAGCGTGACCATGATGCTGCTGACCGCGTTCCAGATCCTGCTTTTGCTGCAGCAGCTCACCTATAACCCGGACGCGGGTCTGGGCGTGGCCATGGGCTTCGCCATCCTGGCCACGGTCCAGTGGAGCTACTTCATCGTGCTGCGGGCCTCGGGCCAGACGGGCTTCGAGCCGGAGATCCTGGCGCTGTTTCTGTCCTCGGTGGGCATGAGCGTATGCGCGTCCAAGACGCCGGACGATATGTTCAAGCAGATCGTTCTCTTTCTGGCCGCCATGGGCCTGTTCGTGTTCATGTGCCTGTGGATACGGGACCTGAAACGGGTCAAATCCGTGCGGCTGTACGCCTTCATCGCCGCCATCGGCATGCTGGTGGTGACGCTGGCGCTGGCCGACGTGCAAAACGGCGCCCGCAGCTGGATCCGGTACGGCGGCTTTTCCATCCAGCCCTCGGAGCTGGTGAAGGTGCTGTACATATACGCGGGCGCGGCCACCCTGGACCGGCTGTTCGTGAACCGGAACCTGATCTTCTACATCGGCTTTTCCGCCGGATGCGTGGGGCTTCTGGCCCTGATGGGGGACTTCGGCACGGCGCTGGTGTTTTTCGTGACGTTCCTGGTCATCTCCTACATGCGCTCGGGCAGCTTCGCCACGGTGTTCCTGGCCGTGGCCGGGGCGGTGCTGGGCGTGATGCTGGTGCTGACCATCAAGCCCCACGTCATCGCCCGGTTCCAGACCTGGGGCCATGTGTGGGAGGACGTGGACTGGCGGGGCTACCAGCAGTCCCGGGCGCTGAGCGCCGCCGCCAGCGGCGGGCTGTTCGGCCACGGGGCCGGTAACGGCTGGTTCATCGACATCGTGGCCGCCGAGACGGACCTGGTGTTCGCGGTGATCTGCGAGGAGCTCGGGCTCGTGACGGCTCTGTGCTGTCTGGCGTCCCTGGTGGTGCTGGCGGTCTTTGTGGTGAAAAACGCCTCCTCCGGCCGGTCCAGCTATTTCATCATCGCCGCGGCGGGCACGGTGAGCATGATGCTGGTGCAGATGTGCCTGAACGTGTTCGGCGCTATGGACATCCTGCCCTTCACCGGCGTCACGTTCCCCTTCGTGTCCATGGGCGGCACCAGCCTTCTGTCCTGCTGGATGCTGCTGGCCTTCATCAAGGGCAGCGACATGCGGGCCAACGCCAGCTTCGCCGTGAAAAGGCCGGAGAAATTCTCCGGCGGCGCAGGCGTGGACGACGGCGGTTATATCCCCGACGGGGACGGCGGCGGGTATTATGAGGACGGCGGCGGCTATGACGACGGGTACTATTCCCGGGGAGGGCGCTCATGAAGAAAGTCACCAACCGTGCCTTCTCGGTGCTGCTGCTGGTGGCCCTGGTGCTGGCAGGCACGGGCGTATACCTGTTCCGGCTGGTCCGGGACGGGGGCGACTGGGCCACCTTCTACGCCAACCGGAGCGTCTATACCGACGGGGTGCTGAACCGGGGCTCCGTCACCGACCGGAACGGGACGGTGCTGGCGGCGGCGGGCGAGGACGCCTTCCACTACGCCGAGGACGCCGCTGTCCGACGGGGCTGTCTGCACGTGGTGGGCGACCTGGGCGGCAACATCGGCACCAGCATCCTGTCCATCTTTCGGGACAGGTTCATCGACTACTCCTTCTTCACCGGCACCACCACCAAGGGCGCCTCCATGAAACTGACCCTCGACGCGGACATCTCCGCCGCGGCCTATAACGCCCTGGCCGGTAAAAAGGGCACGGTGCTGGTCAGCAACTACCAGACCGGCGAGATCCTGTGCATGGTCTCCACCCCCGGCTGGGACCCGGAGCAGGGCGTCCCCTCCGACCCGGAGGACGGCGCGTTCATCAACCGGGCCATCAGCTCCACCTTCACCCCCGGCTCCGTGTTCAAGCTGGTGACCATGGCCGCCGCCATCGAGAACATCCCCGATATCTGGGACCAGACCTTCACCTGCACCGGCAGCACCGTCATCGGCGGCCAGACCGTCAAGTGCTCCGGCGTCCACGGCACCCTCACGGTGGAGAAGGGGCTGGCCTGCTCCTGCAACGTGGTGTTCGGCAACGTGGCCGCCCAGCTGGGTGGGGACCTCATCAGCCAGTACGCGGAGAAGTACGGCCTCACCTCTGCCCACGCCCTCAACGGCGACATCCCCACCGCCGCGGGCAGCGTGCCCGCCGCCGTGGGCGACGGCGACGCCGCCTGGGAGGGCATCGGCCAGTACGAGGACCTGGTGAACCCTTACGCCTTCCTCCGGTTCATCGGCGCCATCGCCAACGGCGGCGCCGTGGTGGAGCCCACCATTCTGGCTGGGAAGCGCTGCGGCACCACCCAGCTCATGGAGCCCTCCACGGCCCAGACTCTGTCGGAGATGATGAGCTACAACGTATCCTATGAATACGGCACCTGGGCCTATCCCGGCCTGGAGATACACGCCAAGACCGGCACCGCCGAGACCTACGGCGGCACCCACGCCTGGTTCGCCGGTTTCATCACCAACGCCAACGCGCCTCTGTCCTTCGTGGTGCTGGCGGAGCGGGCCGGAAGCGGCTACGGCGTGGCCTCCCCCATCGCCAATACGGTATTACAGAAAGCGGTCTCCGTGCTGGGCTGATATCGAGCTCATACCGCGGCACAAGCCGACGGCAGGGCGAGGAGGCAGTGCCTGTGCAACGCATATTGCCGAGCGCAGCGAGGACGTGCGGCACAGGTACTGTCGACGAGAGCCTGTCCGGTACGCCCTAAGGCGAAACGCTCCCATCCCAGCGTGAGCCATGGCGCTCCCCGCGTCGACAGCAGCCCTCGCGAACGTCTCCGCTTCGCGGAGCAAGGTTCGTTCGAGGGATGCTGCCTCCTTGGAGCGCCGTCGGTGCGTGCTCTCCGCGCGCTATGGCACGCGGCGCGAATCTGAAACAAGGCAGTTTTATCCTATGATCGACATATCCCTGCAAAACGTAAAAAAGGGCTTCGGAGGCGTCGAGATCCTCCGGGGCGTGACCTTCGACGTCCAGTCCGGCGAGCGGGTGGCGCTGTTGGGCCCCAACGGGGCCGGAAAGACCACCCTCCTGCGGGTGCTCACAGGGGCCCTGGAGCCGGACGAGGGGACCGTGGTCCTGGCCGCCGGTAAGCGGGTGGGCCTGATCTCCCAGATCCCGGTATACCCCGAGGGGCACACCACCGAGGACGTGCTCCGCTCCGCCTTCCGGCACCTGGACCGCATCCGGGAGCAGATGACGGCCCTGGAGGCCGCCATGCAGACCGACGACTCCCCCGCCACCCTGGCCCGGTACGACGCCCTGGCGGCGGAATACGACCGGCTGGGGGGCTACAACACCGACTTTGAGCGGGACCGTATCGCCAACGGCCTGGACATCTCCCCGGCCATGCGGGCGCAGAGCTTCTCGAGCCTCTCCGGCGGGGAAAAGACACGGGTGAATCTGGCCCGGCTGCTCTTAGAGGACACGGACATCCTGCTCTTGGACGAGCCCACCAACCACCTGGACCTGAAGAGCACCCAGTGGCTGGAGGATTTCCTGCTGCGCTTTCAGGGCACCGTGCTCGCCGTGAGCCACGACCGGTGGTTTTTGGACACCGTGGCCCAGCGGACGATCGAGCTCGACCACGGCGTGTGTCAGTTCTACGCGGGCAATTACAGCTTTTACATCGCGGAAAAGCAGCGCCGGTATCAGGAGCTGCAAAAGCAGTATGAGAAGAGCCAGCGCCAGATCGCCCACCTGGAGCAGGCGGCCAGGGACCTGCGGCTGTGGGCCTTTCTGGGCAACGACAAGCTCTACAAGCGGGCCTTTTCCATGGAAAAGCGCATCGCCAAGCTCCAGACCGCCCCCAAGCCCACACGGGAGCGGAAGCTGAACGTCCGGTTCAAGGAGCGGGAGCTGCTGGGAGACGAGGCGCTGGTGATCGACGACCTGGGCAAGAGCTTTGGGGACAAGCGGCTGTTCGAGCATCTGGAGCTTCTCATTCGCCCCGGCGAGCGGGTGGCCGTCATGGGCGACAACGGCAGCGGCAAGTCCACTCTGGTGAAGATCATCCTGGGCGAGGTGATGCCGGACGCGGGCTATACCCGCCTGGGCCCCGCCGTGCGCACGGCGTATCTGCCCCAGCTGGTGACCTTCGCCCATCCCGAGCGGACGCTGCTGGACACCCTTATCTACGACGACAAGGCCCAGCCTCAGGACGCCCGGGACAGGCTGGCCGCCTTCAACTTCACCGGCGAGGACGTGTTCAAGACCGTAGGCTCCCTCTCCGGCGGGGAGCAGAGCCGTCTGCGGCTTTGCATGCTCATGAAGAGCGACATCAATCTTCTCATTCTGGACGAGCCCACCAACCACCTGGACATCGCCAGCCGGGAGTGGATCGAACAGGCCCTGGACGATTACGGCGGCACGCTGCTGTTCGTAAGCCACGACCGGTGGTTCACGGACCGGTTCGCCACCCGCATCTGGGAGCTCAAAAACGGCGCGCTCACGGATTTCGCCGGGGGCTACACGGAGTATCAGGCATACAAGGCCCGGCAGGCCGAGCTTACCCACGCCGCCAAACGCCACGAGCCTAAAGCCCCCAAGGCGGCCCGGCCCCAGCGCTCCGGGGACCCGGCCAAGCGGCTGGCCCGGCTGGAGAAGGAGATCGAAAGGCTGGAGGGTGCCATAGGCGAACTGACCGCCCAGGAGGAAGCGCACGCCACCGACTATCAGAAGCTCATGGAGCTGGGCGAGGAAAAGGCCGCCCTGCAGGAGAAGCTGGACGGGCTGTATGGCGAGTGGGAGGCGCTGGCGGAGGATGCGTGAACTGACCCGTACCCAAAAATGGCTCTATATCGCCGCGGCGGTATGCCTGGTTTTGAGCGTATTGATCGAATTTATCCCCGTCGGCTACGGTATGACCGCGCTGGTATTTCTGGCCCTGGCGGTGTGGCTGGCCCTGTACGCGCTGTTCTCCCGGCCCGACAGCCGCGCGGGCCTCGTCATGCGGCGGCTGCTGGCGCTGGGGGTGGCGCTGGGGTTCCCCCTGTTTCTCGCGGCGGAGATCCCCGTGCTGCGGGACGCCCGTTCGGCCCAGGACACCGCCGCCCCCTACCTCATCGTCTGCGGCGCGGGGGTGAACGGCTCCACGCCCTCCCGGTCCATGACCGACCGGCTGCACAGGGCCCTGGAATGGCTGGACGAAAACCCGGACGGCGCGGCGGTCCTGTCCGGCGGCCAGGGTACGGGCGAGGACCTGTCCGAGGCCCAGGCCATGTATAACTGGCTCCTTGACCAGGGGACCGACCCGGACCGGCTGCTGCTGGAGGACCGGTCCGCCAGCAGCTATGAGAATCTGCAAAATTCCCTGGCCGTCATCGCGGCCAACGGCGGGGACCCCGCCGGGAGGGTGGCCGTTTTGTCCAGCGAGTACCATCTGCACCGGCTGGGCTGGATGGCAAAGCGGCTGGGCTGTGAGCCGGTATTGGTGGCGGCGCGCACCACAAAGGTGACCCTGTTCGTCAACTACGCCATCCGCGAGGCGTTCGCCATGTGGAAGCTGTGGGTGTTCGGACCCTGACGCCCGCATTATTTAGAAAGGAACGTGACCAACATGCTGCAAAAAACCTACACTCCCGACGCGCCGGAGGCCATCGGCCCCTATTCCCAGGCCATATCCGCCGGTGGATTTCTCTTCGCCTCCGGCCAGATCCCCCTGATGCCCGGTACCGGCGCCATCGACGGCGCCTCCATCGCCGAGCAGACCGACCGGGCCTGCCGGAACGTACAGGCCATTTTGGAGGCCAACGGTCTGACCTTTGAGGACGTGGTCAAGACCACCTGCTACCTTGTGCATATGGGCGACTTCGCCGCCTTCAACGAGGTCTACGCCCAATACTTCACCGGCAGGCCCGCCCGCTCCTGCGTGGCGGTGAAGGAGCTGCCGAAGGGCGCTCTGTGCGAGATCGAGATCGTGGCCAAGCTGAAATGAGCGGACATGCCTTGCATCTTGCAAGGGATACAGTTATTGGTTATAATGAAACAGATCCTGTAAATTTCCGCTCAAGGAGGAAAACGTATGTACTGCGTGAAAAAGGTCACCGATTCCATCACCTGGATCGGCGGCAACGACCGGCGCATCAGTCTTTTTGAGAACGTGTACCCCGTCCCCAACGGGGTCAGCTACAACTCCTATTTCGTCAGGGACGAGCAGAACGTGGTGGTGGACACGGTGGACCGCTCCGTCCGGGACGTGTTCTTCGAGAACATCATCCACCTTTTGCAGGGCGAGCCGCTGCACTGGCTGATCGTGAACCACATGGAGCCGGACCACGCCGCCACCATCGAGGAGCTGGCCCTGCGCTATCCCATGGCCAGGATCGTCTGCAACGCCAAGATCGCCGCCATGATGAAGCAGTTTTTCTGTTTCGACGTGGACAGCCGGGTCCATCTGGTGAAGGAGGGGGACACCCTTTGCACGGGCCGTCACACCTTCGCCTTCGTCATGGCCCCCATGGTCCACTGGCCGGAGGTCATGATGACCTATGACGCCACCGAAAAGGTCCTGTTCTCCGCGGACGCCTTCGGCTCCTTCGGGGCTCTGGACGGGGGCATCTTCGCCGACCACGCCGCCACGGACCAGGTCTATATGGACGAGGCCCGGCGGTACTATACCAACATCGTGGGCAAGTACGGCAACCAGGTCCAGGCGGTGCTGAAAAAGGCCGCCGGGCTGGACATCGCCATGAT
>CANRDC010000012.1 GCA_947629245.1 uncultured Oscillospiraceae bacterium
CCCTTCTGCCCGTTACGAATCACGATCTTGTCGCCAAGTACAATCGGTGCTTTTGCACTTACTACAACCTTAGCATTTTTCTTCCCATTGACCGAATCCGTCACCACGCCGGGGTAGTCATGCTCCCACACTTCGGAGGCATCGGAGCGTATCGAGCGGAACACCTTGCCCAATTTGCCCAAGTGGGCGGCATTCGAGTACACAGGCTTCGGGCGAGTAGCGAGAATCATCGGGTCCCCCTTGTGTAGCACCGTGCCAGGCTTAACGACACCATTTTCGTCCAGTGTGTCCAGCTGGTCCACGGTGAACTTGGTGGGGAATAGGGAAGAATAATGAGTCTTGCCGAACTTCGTGTCCTTGTCCTTCTCCATATCGTGCTCGTACGAGTGCTCGGAGGCCATACGGTCAGCGAAAGATTGAGACACCACGATAGCATCGTCCATCGAAAAGCCTTTGTATGGTACCAAGGCCACGCGCGCGTTGATTCCCATGGATTGTGTACCCGCGTCGTCCGTATAATTGGATGAGGCCAGTATCTGCCCCTTCTTCACCCGGTCTCCGGGCTTTACGAGAGGCTTATTTACGATCGCCGTCTTGCGGTTAAAGGGGAAATTGTGGTAGATGCCGACGGATCGCTTCTCCCCATTGGGTAGCTTGATGTTGATTGCATCTTCCGTCACACTCTCTACTACCCCGTCGTCGTCGTGGAAGAACTTTGCCCCCACTCTTTCGCCGAATTTCTCTTCAAACGATTTCCCATCTGGGTCCTCGGGGTCAAGCGCCTGCACCAATGGAGCTTCCCGGTTGACCATGGGCATTTCCTGGTTTACGAAGCGGGCGGCGTAGAAAAGGCGGGCGGATTGTGCATTGGAGGAGAGGGGTACCACATTCGCGTGCGTCCCTACCAGGCGGGAAGGAGATTGCAATTCCACATCCACCTCGTTATCCGGGGCCTCTTCGATGCTGTCATGGCGAAGTACGTTCGGCATACGGAGAGTATAGCACAGGGCGAGTTGAGGGGAAAGTCTGAAGGTAGAAAGAGTTGAATTATACAAGGGTACTGTGTATAATTGTCCTATGCGTACAGCAAATCTTCTAGATTGGGCAAATGGAATAACCAAGGAAGCTGGCGGGGCTAAGACTCTCAGCAAAATTAAAAGTTTGGTGTCTGCCACCCATTACAATCCTGAAGGTTTACTTGCAGGGCTTTTGTACCCTCAGCGTGGGACGGTAAAGAATATGGATGCTCTGGTGAATACGCTTGCTTCCACGGAAAATGGAATGCAGCGCGTGTATAACTGGGCAGCTAGGAAAGCTAAGGCAGGGAAGATGAGTCCTGAGGGCTTTGAGAAGGTCAAACAGGCATTGCTTAGCAGGGCGGATGATGTAGTGGCTACTACTTTTGACACAGCTCGTCCATCTCAGCTTTCTACGGCCTTGCGTGAGCGTTTACCTGATTCCAAGATTTTTGGGAATAGTCCTCTAGTCAACGGTACGGCAAATTCCATAAAGGCCTTAATTGGGGAGTTTGTTTAGTCTTGCATATGGGGGGGTGGGGGGGGTATTGATATAATGAGGTTATGAATACTACAAATCTCTTAGATTGGGCTAATTGGTATCATAATGGAGAAGAGCTTGGAAAAACTCTACTCAATGCAACCAAAGAGCGTACCAACAATAAAGTAAACGATATTCTCACAGGACTTCAGCAATATCTCTGATTCAGCACATAACAGCATACATAAACACCCGGTTTGGATAAGTCCTAGCCGGGCGTTTCGTTTATACAATTTGTGTTAAGCTTAAATCTTATCCGCTAGATCGGAGCCAAGCTTGTATCCTTTAATACCTCCGTATAGTGTACCGGCCGTACCCAGTCCGATAGCAGATAGTGCCGCAAGAAGCTCACCTTTACTTGTCAACTTTTTGTCACCAAGAAGCATAATAGGCGTAACACTTCCCAGCGTTCCTAGTAGTCCGCCACCGGCAAGTCCGCCAAGAACACCTCCAGCAACGTTAGCCCCGGATTCTTCCTTAGCCGCCTGCTTCGTTATGCCATTAGCCCAGTTTAAGAGGTTATTTGTATTCATAGGATAATTCTACCCACCCCCCCATAAAAACGCAAGCCTAAACACCTTCAGACTTTCCCCTCACATTCCGCTGTGCTATACTTTCCTTATGCCGGAACTAAGGGAGGGTATGCGACAATACGAGAGGGAAATCCATGACTTCATACAGAGATGCGCCATAGGCGGCAATTCGTCTCCTACCCACAGCCCGGTAACAAGAAGGAAGTCATCATCTGGCATCGGAAAGCATTATACCATACGCGCGGGCAATCGCAATAGTGTATATTTGTCTTGCTCTTTGTGGGAGTATGGTAGAATATAGCGCATCATAGTACACAAAAAATGCCCGACTTGGATTTCTCCAGCCGGGCATTTGTATGTAGGATTTATTTATTAATGTAGTCATTTAGGAACGCTTCGAAGTGCATCTGCTATGTAATTTTTTATGAACGCATCACCCTTTCTACGCCCAGTCACTTCTAGTAAATGACCTGCGAGCTCATTACCACCTAAACCGGAGTAATCAAAGTGTGAACCTCCACGTCCATTGGGATATATAAAATGCCTTGCGTCTGTGACTGCATCCCATCGAAATGGGTGAGTTTTCGTTAATCGGCGTAACGCGCGTTGCCCAATTTCATTTTCAGGCTCAAGAATATACTTCCTAGAGCTTGATGGACGCCAATCTATCTTGTCAAGAATACGATCAATCCTGCGGCCATTATGGTATGATAGTGCGAGGTCAAGTTCTACTGGATTTTTACCTAGCGCTTTAAGTTTAGCGATACCTTCGGTTAATGCCTTTGACGTGGCGTCAGCCCGTTTCGTTATACCATTAGCCCAGTCTAAAAGATTATTTGTGCTCATACCCTTATTATACATATCCCCCCCCCTGTGCAACTCTTTTTGTCTTCGGACTTTCCCACCTCTTCCCACTGTGCTATACTTTCTTCATGCCGGAAGAACCTCAGACAGGCCCAGAAGCCATTGAATACGCACTCTCTCAATTAACCGCAGAAGAGATTAACAACCGGGGAAAGAAGGTACTCGCCACAGGAAGCCGCTCCAAGCGCTCCTATGGGGTAAAGCTGCTCAATATCGCCCGCGGACTTGAGCGCAACAATCTCAAGCCCTCTGACTACATGATCTCCTCTGTCCCGGTGATCCCTCCCAAGTACCGCCCCTTTGCCGCCCAGGGAGACACCCTCATCCCCGGGGATGCGAATGTGCTCTACAAAGACCTCATTGACGTGCGGGATGCGCATGATGAGGAAGAAAAGATGTTTGGCAAGCAGAATGCAGGAGCGTCCAGATTGGCCCTGTACGACGCCGTGAAGAGCGTGTATGGGTATGGTGAGGCAGTGAAGCCAAAGACGCGTGCAAAGGGCGTAGAGGGCTTTCTGAAGAAGATTACGGGCAGTACGAGCAAGTTCTCCTACGTGCAGAGCAAGATGATGGCAAAAACCCAAGACAATGTGGGGAGGAGTACCATTATTGCCGACCCGGATCTTTCTATCGACGAGATTGGGGTACCGAAGGATATGGCGATGACGATGTATGCCCCATATGTGCAACGTAGGTTGAAGGGGATGGGGTACAAAGACGCAGAGGCTTTACAAGCGATTAAGAACCGTACGGACGACGCCTGGAGGGCATTGAAGCAGGAGTGTGAGGTACGCCCTGTCATTTACAGCCGTGCTCCTGCTTGGTATAGGTTTAACATTGTGTCGGGGAAAGTGAAGTTGACCGATGGGAAGGCAATTTCCACAAATCCCATCACAATCGGTGCCGCAGGGGGTGATTTTGACGGTAACTGTATAGTATTCAATACATTACTACGATTTCGGTTATTGAAAAATAGCCAGACAATAGCTGCAACCGGTGGAGACTTTGAACGATTTAAATCAAAAACTATTAAAATCCCTCTTGACATAGACGGAGAAACAGTGTATGCTGACGTCGTTATGAAAATTACAGCAAACACCAAAGTCGTCTATCGTGATGAGAACTACATTGAACTTGTAGCGCCCATTGAATCGATACCCTATTTACCAGAAACAAAACGTTATGACTCCCACGGGGCAGCTGTGTACAATGTGCCGGAAGGTGTTGAAATACTATCTACTCATGTGGATGGGCAAGGGACACGCTGGTGCCCTGTAGAAACACTTACTATTGAAGAGGGATGTCCGTTGCGTAAGGTAACTACTCGTAAGGGACGAGAGGTTACAGTATCCGCTAACGAATCTCTTGCTGTTTTCGATCCGGAGAAGGGGCTTACAAAGATTAGACCGGATGATGCTATGCAGGGACAACTTGTTCCTTATATCAAGCAGCGACCTGTTACAGGAACAGCAGGAACCTTTGACTTGGGTTGGGTGCTTGGACTCTTCCTATCGGATGGAACTTTTGACGGGCACAATCTTACCTTAAGTAAGCGATCAGAGACTATCAGAGTCTCGTTCTTACATCGAATCAAAGCCATAGGCGGCAATGCTGAGGCCATTGATAGTTATGTACGCGTGTACCATGAAATGCATGATGCTGAGAAGAATAGCGGCATCGGAGGGGAAAGCATTAAGCTTGCCATTAATGCTTCAGTATTACCTACAGCGCTAAAGGAACTCATGTCAGATTGTTACCCGGAAGATTTGAAACGGGAGGAATGCAATTCAGCTAATAGATCCTGCCTGTATAAGAAACTTCCTACTGCTGTAAAAAACTGGAATAGTGACGCATTGTTGGGGCTTTTATGCGGACTTCTTGTTGGAGATGGGTCTGTCAGCATTAACACATGCAAAGCGAAAGCACAACTACTGGTTGCATTTAGTACATCTTCTCAGACATTACGGGATGACATTCTTTGGTTGGGGCAGACATTAGGCATTGGAATGGGTTATTCCGTGACTAAGCCAAAGATCGGGCGCGTGCAGGTGCACGACAATTATACCATTACCATTTCAACCCCTGACCTTAAGCGGTACGCGGATGACTTGAAGCTGGATCCCCAGTACGATGAAGCTATTAAACTACTCCACGATGTAACTGATAATCCGCATGATGTCGTACCTGTCCCCACAGTGGTATTGGAGCAGGCAACAAAGCTCAGCAAGGACGATATGGATATATTCGGTCTAGCGATGGGCGGAGTACGGACGGCTGTGCAGAAGAGTCGCAAGAATCCTCTACAATACACAGGAGTTATGCGTGGGAAGGCCCTGGCTTATGTGGCTGCTTGCACTTACTATTTGCAGAACTACAAATCCGCGCAATCTATGGCTCCTGAGCAGAGGAGCAAGCTCGTAACCGCCCTCCTCTATGCCCGGAATGTCGTAGCGGATAAAACGACAGGCTGGGAATATGTGGTGGATGTAAAGGAGGTACCCACAGAAACGGTCTATGACGTAGCCGTTCCGGAAACGAAGGTATTTGCTATCGAGAATGGGCTGGTGATTTATGACACCATCAACCTCCACGTCCCCGCTTCTGATGAAGCCGTAAAAGAGGCCTACGAAAAGCTCATGCCCTCCTCTGACCCCTTCTCCGACCGCGACACGGACAAAATCGTCCTCCTCCCCAAGCAGGAGCAGATCCTCGGCAATTACACGGCCGCTACCTCCCCCAATACGGCGACCTATGACTTCGACACGGAGGAAGAGGCGCTCAAGGCCATCAAGCAGGGGCAGATCCCTCTGTCCGCGAATGTACAGATACGCGGAGGGGTGAAGATGGCCTCCCAGAAAGAGAATGAGGAGGTGATGCAGGTGAAAGGACCTGTGCGCGACCCCAAGACCGGGAAATGGATGCCAACGAAGAACAAGAATGAGACGGAGGTGCAGCCGGATGTGGCGCCGGTGGAGAAGAAAGCCTCAACTAACCAGGAGCAGCAGCTAAAAGCTATCCTGTCGACACAATTTGGAATAGCCCCTAATGCCATTACTCCGGCAACCAATCTCAGAAACGATCTGAATGCAGATTCATTAGACGAGATCGAGATTCTCCAGAACATGGAGGATACCTTTAACAATGGTACGCCGTACGAGGAGGCCAATGTTACCAAGCTGAAAACCTACGCGGATCTACTGAACCTCATCCAGACTAATGCTGCTGCACAGGTAGAGAAGACAGCCGCAAAACGGCATTGGTTTGACGTATGGAAGAGCTGGGACGTGACCAAGCGCCGGGAGGTTATGAAGGCGACTCTTGGCGAGGAGCGTATATACAATATAAACTTCAATGCCGAGACCCCTGAAGAACTAGGCCCCATGGCCCGCCCGGTTGGAAGCGCTATGATGATGTATAGGCGACATCATGATGTGTAAGAAAACGAAACGGGCCCAATAATGAGCCCGTCCGTTGAAACACTATGCTAATTTGCAAGGATTAGGATTCCTCTTCTTCGCCTTCGCCTCGCAGTTGCTTACGAAGCTGCTCACGTTCGAGTTCTGCTTCCACAGCCAGCTTAGACGCATAGGAGTTCATATGGTCTGCAGCAGCAGATCCTCCCCAGGCACCAAGACCTCCACCCAATGCAGCACCTATGAGTGCGGACAGCGCCTGGTTCTTAGCAGAGGCATCTAATTGGTGTGCAATAAGCCCACCAGCGACAGTACCTATCCCGGCACCTCCTGTACCGCCAAGAATTGCTCCGAGAAGTTTATCCTTGAAGCGGTCACGGTATTGTGTGGGATTGTTCAAATAAACATCACTTACGTCTGCCTGTTTCGTAAGAGCGTCTGTGAGTCCAAGAAGTTCTACTGTCGTGTACATAGGTGTAGTATATAGGAAATTTCAGGTTATAGCAACTGGGATTGTAGATTATTTAACTTCGGTTCCAGATAACGATTGAGAGCTACAGTCCCGGTCCCGCCGAGAAGGCCGCCAAGAATGGCAGGAGCATAGGCTAAGCCTTTGGTAAGTCTTGGATGCTCTGCGGCAGCATTAAGTAGCTTCATGAATTTATCAGGATTCTTTTCTGCCATTCTTATTGCAGCTTTTTCTGCTATTTTGCCAGCAACGTGATTTCCAAGCAGGCCACCAGCTGTTGCACCGAGACCGCCGCCAATCACATCTTTCGCAGTGATCCCGTCATCAGATGCTTGTTTGCGCATAAGTTGGGCCATAGTGTATTGTGCTGATGCCTGTTTTTCAAGCACGTCCGCCATTTGCAATAACGTAGAGTTTGTGTTCATGTCTTATATTATATCAGCCCCCCCCCCATACGCAAGTTTAATAAGCCAAAGCCACGGCCGGTCTTAATGACGTCGCCAAGAATATCAATCAACGCGCGGATGCTATGGTAAATGATGTACGGCGCGCCGGACAAGCTGCTGGACAAGCAGTAGATAATACAGGGAGGAATCTTCTTATAGGAGGAGGGGCATTAGCAGGTGCCGGACTTGGCGCTTATGGGCTGTCTCAATTACATAGCAATCAATAATTACCCCCCCCCCATCCAGGTGCATAATTGTACTTGCTATTGGTGAAGATTTTTAATATCATAACCGTATGAATACTCAATATACACTTAACCTCATGGCGGACGCTATGGAGAAGCAGGCTGCAGATCAGTATACGCTTGCCCAGATTATGCGCAAGCAAGCTTCCGACTCTATCGACATCCCCGGCTTCAGCATCAAAGCTGATGAACCTGGGCTGACAGAAGGTCTTGTCGGAGCTGGTACTGGTGGTACGCTTGCCGCTCTGCTTGCTGCTGCTACTCGTGGCAAGGTCAAAGTTCCCGGTGGTACGTCCAACCTTGGCTCCGGTCTTCTCAAGATGCTGAAACGCGCTCCGAAGAACCTCTACGGTGCTGCTGCTAAGACGTCGAGAGATACCTCGAATGCTCTGCTCAAAGAGCTTGCAATTCGTGCCGGTATTGGTGCGGGTGGCGCTGGTGTTGGTGCGGCTCTGCCGTTTGCTGGTGCTGCTATTCAGCGCTCTGCGATCAACGACATCAACAACGCCAAGGACAAGATCAACGATTGGATTGGTTAATCCTGGCGCCTATGCGCTTAACATACGCACGGTATCACTACCGTGCGTATTTTTTTGCCCTTGTGTAACTCTCAGGTTCCTTTATAATAGAATACATGAACACGACAAACCTTTTAAGCTGGGCAAATACCATGACAAAACAGGCAGCCTTACCTGATCCCGGACAGGATGTGTTAATTAGCAACAGCCCGCTTATTGATACGCTACGTGGAGCTGCTTCAGGCGGTACATTAGGTTTAGGCGTACCTTTGGCCCAGCAGGTATTCAGATTTATCGGGGGAGCCCCTGTATTATCCTCAAAAGAGGTTCTAAAGGCTATGGGACGCCAAGGTGCCATAGGTGCAGGCATAGGCGCAGGAGCACTTGGGCTCAGCTCGCTGGTAGCCAATCTTTTCACAAGCAAAGATGAAACCGAGAAATAGCGGCAAAGATCGCTATATATAATGGCTCTGTCCTACCACAGTGTTGATTTTTCGTAGAACTATGGTTACACTGTGGTAGGACAGAGCCTATAATTACGACGCATTTAGCTACCACTTCCGGCACTTAATCCACGCCGGATTGATCTTCTTGATGATACCTGGGGCAGCGACGAATGTGACACGCCTAGCAGGCCCTAATTGCAACTGCTCCCCGGTCTTGGGATTTCTTGCCAGCCGGGGAGCCATGTCCTGGATCTTGAATGTGCCGAAGTTCGTGATAGTAATGGACATACCTTGACTGAGGAGGGTCCCCATCACCTTGAATACTCCGTTGACGAGTTTGCTACATTTGCGCAGTGACATGTCAGGGAACACCATGAAATGAACATTGCGTATAACGTGCTCTTTTTTAAGTCTTAAAGGTTGTTGATCCTTCGGAAATCGTTTATGAGCAGGGATGTACTTCTTTCGCTTGGGCTTCTCGGGCATGTCATTAGTCTACTCACTTATTTTCGTGAGTGCAAGCAATTTTTTTGCGCGCCATGGAAAACAGCTCCTTACAGGTCGTCTTTTTTGGCTCTTCCTCCTCTATACAAACTGTCACCTTCGTATCCCCGGATATGCACTTACCAATCTGACGCGAAGCAGCTATGGTGATGCTTCCGTTAGGCACCAGAGCCATCATAGCGAACGCGTGCGGACGGCTCCACAGGGTCATAGGCTGTCCATCCTGGAAATTAGGGAAAAAGTGCTGCAGAGCCAGAGATGGGTTGAAACCACACGCCATAATGAGCTGTCCCAGGAGTTTATCGGATAATAGGCTATCTCCTATGTTGTCTGCTGCCTCGATAGAGTTCATAAGCTGGATTGTACGCTCGCAGAAGTCCGCATCAGTCACTAATTTGTGCTGAAGGTCCAAAAACATGGGATATTCATTATCCATACGCGCAGTATACCATACATCCCGGGAGAGGCAAGAAATAGGTGAAAAATAGTCCATTTTTGGGCTATATATACATGTAGGGAGTAATTACCTCCTACGTTCTGTGAAGTCATTGTATGGAAAAGAATTCATTTGTGTGGCTTTCCCCACACAGGTGTTGATAATAGGTGTATCCCTAACTAGCCCTGGCAGACGGCGTTTAATAGTCTGCCAATTTTCTATACATGATACCACATCAACCAATCAATCATAATAACCCAACCAATTAGAAAGGAAACTAAAACAATGAAAACTGATCGTTACAATTTGTCCGGTGTTACAACAACTGAAGAAGGCTGCAAAAATGCTTTGCAGAATGTTGACGTCTTATGGCGGCATACACAGAAAGTGTGCATTGTTGAGACTCTTAATGCTTGTGCTGCAAGATACTTAACATTTGCTTGCCATGGGACATGGCATGAGAAATACATTTGCACTTACAGCGAGTTTGTCAATGACGGTATCTTCGTGACGCTTACGGCTCGTAGACATTGCAAAGACCAACTCGAAGTGAGTGTGTTCCAAATTGTGGTAGATGCTCCTAACAAGTGTCTGTACGTGCAGCGCCAACTGCATGGTACCAGCGACGTCGAACGCATCACAATTTCTTTCAAGGAAATCGTCACAACTATGTTTGGTGATGGTCCTGAAGATATTGATAAAGACAAGTTCCAAACACTTCAAGACTGGTTCTGGAGCGTCGGCCGACTTGTCAGTGAAAAGGAACAGGCTGCGTAACAGCAGCCTCGCGGTAGAAGTTATACTTCTACCGCTTTTTTAGCTCCTGCCTCTTTTGTCCATACGCACCAGTGTAACACAGGTTTTTAGATAGGCAAGAAATAGGTGAAAAAATAGCCTATTTTGGGCTATATATACATGTAGGGAGTGATTATATTTCACTGACCCTATGTTTAAAAACCATAACCAATCATATTCATACCATGAAAAACTATACTGCTAATCTGTTGGAATCCGCTGCTTGGAAGAACACTCGTCGTAACATCAACGACAAGCAACTGACTGTGGAAGATCGTAAGCGTGAGTTCGTCGAAGACCTTCGTCGTATGCTCACGTTCTACGGCGATGCCGATCATGTAAAGCGTGTCCGTGACACGTATGATCTCGAGATCGAAAACTTCCACAGTTTCAAAGCTACGGAGAAAGAAGGAACGAAGCCCATGATCAAGGGTATCGAAGTCGTCAACCTTGAAGATGGTGTTCTTGTCCGCCATAACAGCGGCAATGCCATTAAGGTTACGAATCGGTATTTCGAGACCGGGACGTTCGATGAGAACGAGCGTTGCTTCTGGGCACCGGCGTTCACCACGATTGCTTTCGCGTTGGTAAACGCGGGGCTGACGTGGAAAGAGTTCAGTGCGGCTGCGTAATGCAGCCACCGGCGCACAGCAATGTGCGCCGCTTTTTTAACTCCTGTTTCTTTCCGACTTGCCTAAACCGTAAGGGCGTGTTAAATTAGCCGTACGCCATGGCTGAATGTAGACAGAGCCGCTCCCCCAACAAACAAGTGTTCTGGAGAGCTAATCAATTTCCATCCGCTCGAGTAAGTGGATCCATTGTATCAAATGTGAAGAGACAACATGCCGAACCAGAAACAGACCTCCCAGAGTCAGACAGAGATAAACTCGACTACCTCAGAAATCGATTTAAATCAACTGACACTTCAGGAGTTGATGGACCTCAGGGACCGTGTGACCGCTAAACTGGCGTCCGCCTACCTGTGCAGAATGTCGAAATACGATATTACCATAGAATACGAGATAAAAGCTCGTACCATCGACAGCGTTGTCCATGAATCCGGCGGTCTTATCCAGCTCCCGGCTATTCTCAATCCGAATCTGCTTCCTAACGCTACTTCCAAATTGGAATTAGCTGTTACGAACAACATCATGGAGCCATTGGCTGCCGATCTCTATACTGTATTTAACAATGTGAATGCCGAAGCACCAAACGTGCTTGGCGTAACACAGCAGCCTGGGCAAATCCCTGCGCCGGTCTAAAATAACCTGGTCCTTAATTTTAACTCACGCCAGTTTCCTGAAGCAGGAACTGGCTTTTTCTTTATTGTACCTATGAAGATTGATGTAAACACAGTCGTATCTATTACTGAATCATCTACGGAGATCAACTTCCGTGAATTCTGGAAACTCCTCGTCAGAAACAACCAATCCTTCACTGTCTCCCTCATTGCCCGGCAAGAGAACCAGACATTGTTTGACAGCATCCCCATTGCCGTCTACAAAGCCAAGGCGAAAACTCCACGAAATGTGGACGGAATTGCGGAGGAAATCTACGTAGCTATTAAGAACACACTGCGCAAGGAGGCTCTAATGGAACGTAAGGTAAGCATCGTGTTCTACGAAGCCATCAGCAATAGCTTCCGGAACAAGATCGAATCTTTTGTCGCCAGTCATTCTGCCATGGAGGCAAGAATCAAAGTAAGCGAAGCAACATCCGGGATGAAGTATAAAGTGTTATGAAAACGAAACGTTTACCGTCCGCCTGGGAGACACGACTTGCTACTGAGCTCAAGAACCTGAAAGCTTGGTATGTCTCTCAGAATACAACAATGCATTCCAGGCTCTGGCAATCCCTCTACAAGGAGATCTTCTACCTGTGGAGAAAACACGCGCCGGATCCTGACTACGGCATTCATGACTTCTTCTATGTACTGCATGCCTCCGATGATGGTGTGTGGAACATGGATCTATACACGCCCGGTACCACGGACACATCATTCCAAGTGTGTAAGGATTACTGTGGTGTACTGCCGATTAATGAATTGGACAGCCACAAGTTCTACAGATACGAACGCGTGGGGGCCTGTCCCTTCCAGCTGGCAAGCAAACACCATCACAATTTGATGGGTAAGCTTCTCAAGCTGGAAAACAAAGATAGAACATTCGCTATGGTATTGCGCATTCCTAAGTCCAAACCTTACGAACGTGCTTTTAAGAATGGAGCAGTCCCAGAAGGCTACTTCGAACTTATTCCATTTATTTGTGCAATTAAACCTTGGTAATTAGACAATATGAAAACGTTAACATACTCAAATAATATGCCTGAGGCATTCTCAGGTTATGACATTCGCGGCATTGACCACAGAGACTCATGGCTCTCCTGCGTGGCATTGCAGAAAATGGACCCGACCACAGCGCGCCGGGTATTCGTCAACTGGGGCATCGGCAATTTGTCTATGGCTATTGCCCGCAGCCAGAAGTACCTGGAAAAGCAAAAGAACGCCAAGCTTAAGCCAGCTTTCCTTGAGGAGCAGGTGATGAGCTACGAAAAGGTGCGTCTGTGCGTCCAGGTGTACGAGGACGAAGATTTCCGAAAAGAACGTTTCCTGCGCCTCTATTTCCTCCCTGTGTTGGAAGGAGACGACGATGAGAAATGCGGCATCGATGAGATCGCTCTGCGTCGCATTGGAAGCGAGGACGCATTCGAAAAGCTCGACAGTCGCTACAAGTTCATTGAGACCCGCATCGACACGCAGTGGATGTGGATGTTCAAATCACTAACAGGGCCGGTAGACAAGGATTGCGAGAACGTACCTTTCCTTCTTGTTCCGGAGAACGGAAACACATCCACACAGCTGGAACGCAGGATGCAGGAACGCCTTGATATCTTATTTGACAAGCTCTGCCAGGATGTGATCTGCAAGATTACACTGAATGAAAAATGGGACTCTTACGAAGATGAAGAGAAGCCTGTTGTTCTCGATACCGTTGATGTCGTGGACAAAATCTTCTTCACCGATATGGACTATCGTAAGACTGGGGCGATCGAGTTCCATCTCTACAATTCCGTCGTGGCCATTCCATTCGCCATCGATGGAGGTGAGCTGAAGTTGTCGGAAACCCCTTACATCAGCCCGGATTTCAACGTGGACATTCATGTGACACCTGAGCTCATCTATTACCTTTTGTGTAAATTCATTCACGAAATTGCACACTATGGTCCCGCGGAAACATTGAGTACGACTATATGGCTGGCGCGCATGCCTAGCGGCGAGCTCGTTGCCCAGGAGCGAATCTGACCTATGCAAGAAATTTTACTTGCAGGGGATCTGGCGCTCTGATAAAGTGACGCTCGTCTACGAGAGATGCGCAGACACATGGAGTAACGCGCGGCGGCGTCTTGTGGGGACGCCGCCGCATCTCACCTATGGAACATGACGCTGGATGCAACAGATTTCGACGATGCTGAGCTTCAAGAATTAGCTCAGGCGTTGTTCAATGAATACGCGCGACAGGCATCCTCCAGGAAGCGCCCCTATCCAAAGAAAATGGACCAAAAAATCTGGCTTAGAATGGCCAAATTGGTCCAGAAGCTCAAGGCAACACCAGAGAACTTCATTCTCGCTCAATTTGAATGCTCGAAGGGCCATCTGTTTGCTAACGCATTAGCCGGACAGGTAGCTGAAGGGAGGTACAAGCGCTGGTGGCAGCAGAAGGCCGCTACCTATGAAGAAACATTTGTAGAAGGGCAGGAAGAACAAGAACCGGATGAGGGCAAGGATATTGACCTCTATGATTTGCAGGGGCGGATCATGAGCACGTACGCCAGCATGAACTACTACTGCGGCAGTACGGACTTCTTCGACCCGGCTGTGATCACGAAGGTGATGAATATCCAGTTGCACTGGGATCCTGTCGTTATGATGCTGCTCAACCCGACACCTATGTTCAAGCAGGTGTTCGGCAAGCGGGCGAAGCAACAGATAGAAGAAAGCAAGGGATTACGCGAAGCAATCCGTAAGTTAGGTTTTGATATGGTCTTGGATTACCTTGACGAAGAAGATGGAGAGGAGGTGCAGTCATGATGATCAACGAACAGTCACCTCAGACAATCCTCATGAAGGACATGCCGGAAGTCTATGAGCGCTATATATTATTAGCCCTCGATTCGAACAAGGACTTCTGGTTCAAGTTATCCAAGAACTTGTGCTTTACGAATAACCGTGAGTTTGCCAATGACTTCTCCTTCACCAAGTACTACGCCATCTACCGGGCGATGTACGCGTGGAGGGAGTTGACGGCAGGAGCTCCATTTTCCCCGATAACGGAGGGTGGACTCATCACGCAGCTGCACCAGTTATCCATTCAAACCCCGCCGCTCATCAGCCTTGACATGGCGATGGAGTGCGCAACTGAATTCCTCTCGTGGAGAGAGCAATACTCTCCGGAGGAAGCCTATGCCGCCGTCAAGAGCAACTGGATTCAATGGCTGTCGTACAAGAAGTCATCCAAGATTCTGGACAACTTCAAACGCAGCGGGTCCACAGACATAGGCAAGTCGCTGGAAAAGATCACCACAGCGGTCACAGAGTTGAAGAATACGACCGATGTCATGGACTCGGCCGCGTGGACGATGGATATGTTGGCAAACCAGACAGACGAGATCATCGAACGTATGCCATTCTCCCGGGACTTCGCCAATATAGGCGCAGCTTTGGGCGGAGGTTTAGGCAAACGTGAACACATCATATTCCTTGCCCCAACCGGCGGAGGAAAGACAGTGTTCGCCTGCCAATTAGCCGTAGAGCTGGCACTAGCCGGAAGAGGAGTCATCCTCGTGACGACGGAGCAGCATCCTCGTGAGCTATTCCCACGATTCATCACGAATGTGTCCTACAAGCTGGGAACACCGGTGAGATTCGACTACATAAAGGATGGACTCACGGAAGCTACCAAGGAGCAGCTTACGACATCTCAGCTCGAAATGTGTCAGACGGCTGTGGACAGGCTCAAGGATTCTCTGATCGTCGGTAACTGGACCTCCAACCGGAACCTCAATGATCTTCCATCATTCATCGAGGAAACCAAACAGAAGTTCGAGGCTGCCGGGAAGACGTTGGACTGTGTAATCCTGGACTGGATTGGCGGAGCGTTGACCGAGAGTACGAAAGACTCAGCCAAGCTACGCCTTCTGATGGTGGAAGCCGCCAACATCATGAAGAACTTGGCGCAACAGTACAACATCGCTACTGTATCGATGGCTCAGACATCGAAGGACGGTATTGACAGGAGTAAGGTGAGCGAGCAGTATTTCTCGGAATGCAAAACGCTTCACTATCAGGCTACTGCAGCATTCGGTATCTCCGCCATGCGCATCAAGACAGAGAATGATGAAGACGGAGACGTGTACGACATCCGGCAGCATGTCTATTGCTTCAAGTCAAGAAAGAGCAAGGGCAAATTCTGGACAATGAAGAGGAATTTTGACTATCAACGGTTTGAAGGCCTGTGACAAAAAATTCCTGATTTTGTCCTTGCAGGGTAAGAAAAAAGTAGTATGATCCTGAGCCATGGACTCCCGTGTTCGCAGTAAATGCAAGGTCACATTTACCAAGCTGAGAGAGCTTGGGATGAAAGACGGCCTGAATGCTGCGAACATCAACTATCTCAACAACTACCTGATACGAAAAAGCCCCTTTGCACCGTTCTTACAGTCATTGGGGCTTTCTCGTGGGCACCAGTTGAAGCGCGCATTCTACGACAAGCGCACACATGGAAGGCTGGAAGACATCGTCAAATTATCCTACCTCTTCCATGCACAACACGTTGACGAACATCTTGTATCGTTCCCACAAATTGAGCGACCTGACGAGTTATGGCAGATGTCGCAGACAGGATGGGAAGTCATCCACCAGTTTCTCCGGGAAGAGTTCTGGCCGCTCATACGAGGAGTACGAAAAGCCAAACTCATCAGCCAAGGCCGGGCCGAAGAATACAGAAGGTCCAAGTGGGAGGATAAAGAGCTGCTCAAGCGCATCCTTGCCATGCCTGACGAAAAGCTGCTGGATCAAATCGCATTTGCGCATAGGTTGGAATGCCCGGCCTATGCGCTTTGCCTACTGGCAAGAAAGCTGCACCTGACACCCGGCGCCCAGGAGTTCCTGGAAAGACGCAGGGAGGACATCGTGCAGGGATTCATTTCCAATGCCGCCTGGAGGTATTATCTCGCTCTCTTCCACAATGCGGACGTGTTCCTCACGGATGAGACAGGTGAGAAACTCTCCTCCTACTACGTCAATGACGGTTGGGTGGAGCAGATAACAGGCGGAATCTCACACAAGGAATTACATGCCATGGCCCAGACCTATCAGTACCGTCTGGGTAGCATCCTGCGCAGTCTCTATAATTGGGATCCTGTGCCGGACTTCACCATGGGAGAGGAATATGCCGCTGTCAGACAGAAACTGGCGGAGCATCGTAAATTATGCAGTACAGCTACTATGATAGACGACGACCTTTCTATTGCAGGAGACATCACCGTGGCTGACATACCCGACGAGATCAAGGCATTAGCCCAGCGCTTGTCCCACATTCACGGACAAGTTCTCGTCACCTCTGAATCGAGCGGACGTCACCTCTACATCCCGGATCCGGAGCTCATCACCAAGGATGGTGAAAAAGAGCTCTACTCGAAGCACATGGCAATCAACGCCGACAAGTACTTCGGGCTTGGGAAGTGGAACGTGGACGAGAATCCGACCAAGGAGAATCAAGAACTCTACAGAAAGTATCGCTCCAAGGGATTTGAAGTGCCCTGTGCCATGTCGATGAAAACAGGCCACCGCACAACAGTCCATGATCTGCTGCACATCCTGCCCATTGAACAACGCCTCAACATGGTGCGACCGATCCAGAAGAAGGTCATCACCGGGGATAGTACGACAGACAAGCACCTGGTCTACGACGAGCACGGGAACCTCGTGCCGGAAGGACCAGGACACACAATACCACTGTCGAAACTCCCCGAGACCCACCCTGCCAGAGAATACCTGCGCCAGCGTGGGTACGACCCGGACCTGCTCGAGAAGCAGTACGGGGTGGCGTATTGTGATGAGGCATTGCCAGAGGATCGATCCGTAGGCAGATTCTGGAGCAAGCTTCCGGGAGGGTACAAGAACAGTCCGCAGGGGAGAATCATCTTCCCCATCATCGACGCCAAGGGCGTGAAACGAGGATGGCAGGCACGGGCTATCGACTACTCGGACGGAAGAGGAAACAGGTGGTTCTGGACGGACAAGCAAACTTGGGTCCAGATTGAGCGAGATGGAGTTGATCTCTTCGTCACGGACGAGGATCCGCAAGGATTCAAGAAACTCCGCAAATACCTGAATGCCCGCGGGTTCAACAGGAACCAGGCAGCATTCGGAATATGGCAGGCTGTACAGCTTGCGAAAAATATCCCCTATGAGCAGCGAGTATGCTACGTCATGGAGGGAGCTATGGACGCCGCTAAAGGCGGTCCTCCTTGTATTGCCCTGTTGGGTAAATCCATGAGCGATGATCAAGCACTGGTCGTACGCTCGCATTTTGCCAAGGTCGTTCTAGTCGCGGATCAAGATCGTGCAGGGAAGGACTTTGTGCGTTGTATCTCAAAGAAGTTGGAGGATATGCCAATCCTGCAGGCGACACTACCCGAAGGTAAGAAAGACCTTGGGGACTGTTCGTATACAGAAGCAGAAGCAATTCTGCACCAGGCATTGGCGTAATCCTATTTTACATTTTGGAGGAATTCCTCCGTTTTAGAAAATAGCAATTTCTATCACTATGTCTAAAGTACAACCAAAAATCATTGATCCTGAATCACTTAACGATGCACAGCTCACCAAGTTCACCAAGGACTTTATCGCTGTGCCCTGGTTTCTCAAAATCAATTACGAGGTCATCCCGGCATTCGTTACTCCGAAAGATGATGATCCGGATGGTGAAATCATCCCCTACCGCGTCGACCGGGAGAACTATTGTTCCGAGCAGGTGGACGACTATATTGTCGCCCATGGCGATGAGCTTATGTGCGGAACAGATCCAGCAGACGCTGTTGCTAACATGCAGCCTAATCGTCGCATGTTAGTCCAGATATCTCATCTTGGCCGGGAGACCGCCGAAGGCGACAAAAATGACGGCTGGGATGGGGTTAGCACCATGCTGGACATCCAGAGCATGTGGCCGGTAGGCATGGATGTATGGTCCGTACGATTCCAACCGATAGCCCGGCACTTCATCGCACCGCTCGCCATGCTTGTCCCTGAGATCAACCAATGCTATGGTCTCTCTGTAGACAAGGATACTGGTGTTGTTATGTGTGATGTAGGTGGAACAGGCCGCAGCTCAGTTGCGACCATATGGACAGCCCTGGGAGGAATTATCCCGCAAGAGCTCAGCTCTTTCCCGGAATCTGCATGTATTATCACGTTAGAGTACTGGGGATGGGAGAGCCGTGACTTCCAGAAAGCTCTGGAACAAGCAGCTAACTCTACATTCAAGCTCGCCAAGAAACGTCTTGGTGAAAAGAAGTATAACCAGCTCCGGAACCAATGCTTCGCGGATCTGGACGATTATCGATTGAAATCCACTAGCTTATGAATTTCTTAGTACGTATCGCACAAGCAGTCATCGTCAGTAGCGTAGTTACACTGGCGCAATATGTCATCCTGCGCTGGACGACAAACAGTATCTCCTCTATCCCTGAATTTAAAACAGACGATGAGGAGAAGCCTAAGAAGAAACCTAGGAAAAGAACTAGCAAGAAGAAATGAGTGAGCATCAACACAAGCCTGCCCACCTGAGCGAAGAACAGCTCAGGTGGTTTGTTACGCATTTCTCCGGGGTGCCCATCCGCTTCTCGATCACTAGCGAGAGCATCCCCGTAGTGACCCGGCAGAACAATAATGGCGACGATATTATCTGTCGTTATGCTCCGGGAGAAGGTATCGATGACGTGGACGATTACCTCCACTACCACAGTGAGGAAGTCACCGGTCTGTTGTACAATGACGAGCATCTGGACATCAGTCGTCGTATGATCATCTACATGGTCACCAATAGCCTGCCCTGGTACGAGAATGAGAGATTTGAGGTACCAGGGCGTGATGGTGTTACGATCGACATCCAGGAATACGGCCCGTTCGGCATGGACATTTGGAGCGCCCGCTTCGACGATGTTTACGAATACTACATCGCCCCGGTAGCACTCCTGTCCACCGATACCTGGGACACCTACGGGATGAACATCGCTAAGAACGGCGAACGCCAAGGCAGGATCCCCGATAGCTGCTATGGTAAAGGTCGAGAGGCCGTTGCCGAGGTCTGGAAGTGGATGGGTGGAGAGGAGACGAAGATGGAAGGCGAGGCAGAATCTGCCTGTTCCCCGACCATCGAGTCTTGGAAACTCAGTGTCGAAAGTCTGCACTGGTTCAACGACAAGGCTCGTGAGACCCTGCTCTATGCTCGTGACATCCTCGGAGAAGAGGAGTACAAGAAGCTGAGAGCTGAGTGGAAGAAAAACCGCCACAAGGCGCTCTGGTACTACGAAGACGAGGATGAGGAAGATGAGGAAGATGAGGACGAAGAGGAGGAAGATGAAGGCCTCGTCGCCGAAGAAAACGACATGAATGAATAGGAACTCCTACGCAGCTATCTGGGAGACAGAAGATGGAAGAGTGCTCGTCATGACGGCGAGCACTCCCATCTCGCTCATGGTTTGGCTCAACGACCATGAACAGCGGTCTCTCAAGGATGGCGTCATTGTAGAGGACGTCGAAGTAGACTCCAAAGGAATACCTGTCTCAGGCGAACCTTATGGACGAATCACACGCCCTGTGTACGGTTCGGACATACTGAGCATCGATCTAAGTGACGACCTCATGGAGCTCTACATGAAGACATCTGAATTATTGAGTAATCCGGAACTAATTAAGTACTAACATGGAACACCAGTATTTCTTTTATTACTCACCGTGCGACAAGCACAGGCTCTCTGGCAAAGGGTACCTGACCTACAAGAACAACAAGGGGCCTACTGCCAAGGAAGCCAAAGACAAGTGCACGGTTGATCATGATGAATACGACTTCGCCACGTCGTGCATGGCTATACTTCACTTCAACGAGCTATTTACCGTAGAAGGACGTAAATGGCCGGACGATGTGAAGAACATTCCATTTCTGACGAAAGCATGGATGCCGAAGTCATTCCTGCCGCGTCCGAAGAGCAAGCGCAATATACGCTACCGCTATTTTAAGCTCAAGGCGATGCTAGGCATGGCATTCCACGCCCTCCAAGATGAATTCAACGAGGGCGAGGATACCCTGTATGGAAACGTCATCGAGATCATCGTTTCGTGGAATGATGAGACCGAAGACACAGGACATGTAGACATGGGCGCCCAGATCGTGAGAAAAGGGAAGCCTGTAACCCTGGAATTTAATTACTTAACATGATTGAAAGTAAACCAATAAGAACAAAGAAGCACAAGGTGACCTGCGACCACTGCGGCAACACAGCAGTAGGCTACGCGGACATCGACGACTTCATGTCTGAATTGGACATCGCCGGGTGGGAGTTCTATTACTATTACCCAGAAAAGAACATGGCGGTCCAGAATGTCATCAATCTCAAAGCCTCCGACAAGCAGTTCTGCAGCCGCGAGTGCTTTGTGCAATGGTGCCAGAAAAACAACATTGAACACGCGCGTCTATGAGTAAATTCGAAGAGACAGTAACCGCTGATTTCGCACGGATCACTTGCGATCATTGCGGGAATCAGATTACGAGCTACGACGGCATGTATGAACTGGAGAAAGACGCCGCCATTTGCGGGTGGGAGTTCTGTCACCACGACGAAGACGCGAACGAACTTGAAATCCTGCAAGACGACTACCGTCAGGCAGACCTGCACTTCTGCAGCCCGGAGTGCCTGGAGAAGTGGATTGTCGAGAATGACTGCAAACATGCAATAACACATGGATCCTGAAGATAAAGTAGCAGAGTATTATGAGAAGTGGGGACCGTATCAGCCTGGGGACACGGAGGATGACCACCGGCTGGTCGCCCATATATGCATGGACCTCGAGCACGAGTGCCCGGACATCAATTTGTTCCATGATTTCAGCTGGAGGTTCTACTATGAGAGAGGCTACGGGAAGCATCTGGATGATGCGGTGAAGGACTTTGGTATCAAGGTAAAGCAGGAGGATGAGATTTCCATTCTGGAAGCCATCAAGAAGCTGAAGCCCTATGCCAAAATCTACAAGACGGAGGATGACGACTATGGTGCCACTTGGTGCGTCGTCTGGCCGGATGATCCAGCCCTGCGAAAGGAGGACATGACTCTCTACTACAAGGAGGCGGTCACTCCTGACACCAAGGAATGGATCTTCCTGCCTGTGGTGCATTGTGAGCCTAAGAACCCTCTGCCACAACACCCGGAACATCCTCGTGAGAACAAGCGAACACTAATCATTGTTAAATGAAGACAACTAAGAAAGTAGAAGCCACGGAGACTACACTCAAGTGTGACAACTGTGGCGACAGCTATGCCAGCTGTGACGAAGAAAACATGAATCGCTTCCTTCTGGAAGAGGGTTGGCAATTCGTCGAAAAGAAAGGCGAGAACGTAACCATTATCAACTCCTACCCGGAAGATGCAACGCATCATTTCTGTTGTTGGTCGTGCTTCGAATCATGGAAGATCGACAACGACATTGATAATGCGAATGTCACGGATCTGGATGATGAACTGATGAACAACTGATTGCTATGACAAAGACAGACTATACTGATTTTTTCTACAATCTGCATCGCCACCTCATGGATTCGCAGAAGGACTATCGATTGATAGCCAATTATTCCAATGAAGATGGCGCCCACAAGTGCTGGGAATATAACGCCCACCATGATGACGAGGACGGCAAAATACTCCGGCTCTACCTCGTGAATGATTTCCGGGTAGACAGCATCAATGTGCGAGGAGAAGATATTGTCGATGTGGCACCCGATGATTGGGGCTACACGATCAAGCTCAAGAATGGCTACACGCTTGAGCTTGAGATTTACCAACGCATTAATCCTAACGATTTTGAAGCATGACAACTCGCGAAATAGAACTCGTCAAGGATATCGCTGTTTCTCTGAGACGGATCGCTGAGGCACTCGAAGATCTAACGAATAAGCGTAAGGACGATCCGGAGGTAAAACGTCTCATGGCTACGGTCATGGGACTAGATAACCCGGATCCACCCAAGAAGAAACGCACCAAGGCTGAAGCCATACTCCCGTGGAAAAAGATCGCTACGGTACATCTTCTGAAGCTCTTTGAGCTCAGTCCAACGTATGGGATCTACGATGAGATCAAGACTCGCCAGATGGACGGCAAGCTGACGAAGGATCAGGTCAAGCTGTTTAAGCACCTGGTCAGCGAGCTTGGAACCGGGGGAGCGTATGTATGCGATGAGCCGGTGTCTAAGCAACAAGATGAATAACTTATGACAGAATTAATAACAAAACCAACCGAGATCGACGGGAAGCTCTGGCTGCCGGGAACCGGGAAGCGCAACAAGAAGGCACGCATTATGTTTGTGACCCCCTGCGTTCTCCCGGAGGAGGCGGTTACCGAGCAAGATGTCGGCTTCGGTAAGAAGATAAAACGAACACCACGAATGTTGGATTGTGCACACGGGGTTTACCTAAAAGATGTGGCTCTGAAGAATGGGATTGATGTCAACGACCATTATTGGACGTCCATTATCAAATACCTCCCGGAGAACCGGAACCACCAGTCTAAACCATTGAAAACGATGATCGACGCCGCATGGCCCTATCTCGGGGCTGAGATCGCTGCCGTGCAACCGGAAATCATCGTCTGCGTGGGGAAGCTGGTGTTTGACCAGTTTGCCGAGTTCAGGGCCCGGGAAAGTGAGGTTATCGGTGCGTGGTTCCGTAATTCCAAATACGGGGCCCGCATCTTCATGATCCCTCATATCACTCAGATCCTCAAAGCCGAGAAGCACGAAGCCTTCGCCCTCGCCTTCCGCTCCATCCGCCAGATGCTGGACAGCATCGACGGCGTGAAGGTAGCATCCATTCCCATACACGGTTCTGTCATCCACAACTCAACAGAACTCCGGGAATGGGTGCAGAAAATGAAAGACGAGAGTAACTTCGTCTTCTCGGTAGACTGCGAATGGCACGGGCACCAACACGTTGATGGTAAACTCCGTTCGTTACAAATTGCATGGTCCGAATCGGATGTGACCTACATCCGCTTCATGGACGACAAGCTCAATTACGTCTTCGACGTCTCCTACAAGGAGGCCGGGGCAATACTGGGGGAGTGGCTTAATAACCCGCTCTGCAAGTACGTCGGCCACCACCTCTCGGTGGACCTCACGTGGATGGCCTATTGGCTGGGATTGGAGTGGTACGAAAAAGGCATTTTTGACACAGAATTTGCGCAACAGTGTGTCGATGAATCAATCGGCCTTGGCTTGGATGAATTGGCTCTAAGGTACACAGACTTCGGCAAATATGACTGGGAGCTCATCGAATGGAAAAAAGCACACTCCGACCTGTGCAAGGAAGGATACGGCTACATTCCTGACGAGATCCTCATTCCGTATGGGTGGAAGGATGTATTAACCGTCTATCGCTCCTGGGGGATCCTGGAGAAGAAACTAAAGGACCAGGATCTGATGAAGTATTATACCGAGGTCTTTAACCCCAACGTCACGGATGTATTCACCTCATATAGCCTACTAGGTCTACCCATTGACCGGGAGAAGATTGACGAGATGCGCGAGCTCTATAACTGGTGCAAGCGTGAACTCCAGATCGACTTCCAGCGAGTCATGACCGAGGAGGCGGACAGGATCCTCGAAGAAAGGATAGGCGATAAGGGCCTCTACGAGACCGTACACGAGCTTGCAATGGAGGGTAAGGTCCAGGAATCCAGGAACACACTCAAGGCGCGTCTAGGGGCTGATAAATGGCCCGAGATCGAGCCTGTGTTCGAGCACTTCCTCAATGCCCCCAATTTCAACGACCGAAGCAAGCCGCAGATGATGCGCTGGCTCTTCGACGTAAAACAGTACACCCCGGTGAAGAGTACGCCGGACCGGGCGAACGGTACCCCGGCTGTCCAGTGGGAGAAGGTCCTCACCTACCCGCCGGAAGCCCAAGCACGCTTTACCCCGGCTACGGATACGCAGACACTGGAGATCCTCGCCTCCCAGCATTCAGATGAAACGATTAGACTATTGCTCAAGCTGAATGCTGTGGGG
Organism: uncultured Oscillospiraceae bacterium; assembly: GCA_947629245.1. Classification (GTDB taxonomy): domain Bacteria; phylum Bacillota; class Clostridia; order Oscillospirales; family Oscillospiraceae; genus CAJOIG01. Next base: position 24,559 of record CANRDC010000012.1, read on the forward strand.
AATATCTGCAAGAGCTTCCTCAAGCCAGCGGAGGTAGAGGACGATGGTACAGTTGTAGAAAAAGGGCTACACTACTGGATTGCATCAGATGACTGCATCCATGGGCAAACGTCAACGACTGAGACGGGCCGTAATAGAGCATGGTCACCTAACATTCTGAATTGGCCATCATACATTAACAAGAAATTAGGTAGTGGTCTTTCGAGCATAATTAAGGACAGAAAAGAGAAAGAACAACTACCTCAGAAGTTCGATAAGTATGTAAGCTATGAAAGTAGCGAATTCCCGACAATACGCTCTACCTGCATGGCAAGACCCGGGTGGTGCATTGTAGAGGCAGATTATCAAACGGCGGAAATGCGAGGGCTTGCATTTATTGCAGAAGACCGAGCATTAAAAAAGATGATCCTGGAACCTGACGAATGCTTTGCATGCGTGAAGCCAGAATGCCTGCCTGAAGGAGTAGACGCAGAAGACTGCGTTGTTCGCCTGTCCTTCCCGAAGTACATTACGTTACCAACGGACAAGGACAAGTTCCTGATGACCTATTCAGGAGACAACAAGATTAAAGCTAGGTTCACAGAGGATCAACTCCTGAGGGACAAGGACGGTAATATCGTCCACCCGAGATTCGACATGCATTGGGCCTGTATTGAGCTAGCTCGCCATGTTCCCCGTGAAATCCTCAATAAGAAGAAAGATAGGGGAGCTGCAAAAGTAGTAAATTTCAGTAGCAGTTATGGCGGAACAGCTACATCTATAGCTAGAAAGATCGAGGCAGACACAGGGAACAAGGTAACCATCGATGAGGCACAAGCCCTACTGGACGCAGTGGAAGCTCGCCAACCACGAGCCACCATCTTCTTCCACGAGCTGGAGAAAGCCCCACTGGAAAAACCATTCTTGACGGCAGCATCCGGGAGAAAGCGGCATCTGCTTACCCTCTCGAAGATGGATAGCAGGCAAGGCAATAAAGCCCGCGAGGACTCTATCGTAGCCCTTGGACGAGAGTGCAGAAATTACTACATGCAGGAATCCGTTGGAGCCTCAGCAGCAATAGCTTGCAAAAGATTACTCGACTTTTCTATGCGCTATTCGAAGCAGTGTGGGCTCAAGGGAAACCTCATCACCTGCCTCTACGACTCCTGCGTCGTGCACTGCCCGGTCAATGAACGACACATCTGGCAAAAGGCACTAGACCTATACATGAATTGGAGCAATGGCTGGAGATATGGGGACGACATCCTGCGTTATCCGACCGATTGCGAATTAAACGCCGGGTGGAGCACCAAGGCCAAGGGGGAGTTCAAGGAGCACCTGCACGACCCCGACTGGGAGCCCACACCGGAAAACCTGAAACCTGTCGAGGAATACCTGGACGCGGCCATTGCTACGTTCAAGGAATTCCCGGAATTATCCGTGTACAATAAATAATGGACCCTATAAACTACACGTTCACCTGCGGCGTTGGAAGAAACGAGGTAGGTGATTACTGCATGACGGTCACCAACCGCAAGCCGAGTGGCGACATCTTCATGGCCACTATCGACATGGTAGGTATCTGCACAATCCTTCGATGGATTGAGGCGCAGCTCATCGAGATGAACTATACGCACACCATGCTTATGGCTATGCAAGGGAAAATCCCCAAGCAGCAGTGGAGAGGTCTCCGGGCATCCCCGGACTATATCATCATTCATTCCGTCATGCGTAAGATCAAGAAGTTCCTGCGTGATACATTCCTGAAGGAATTCGAGGAGGCTGATGATAAGCAATCCTACCTGGGGCGTGTCTACGACATTGACGGCATTATCCCGTATACCGGGAAAGCGAAGGACTACAAGGTAACAGTCACACCAATCAACTGATTGATATAAAATGATCAAAGACAGTCAAATGACCGTGTACTCGCTCTTCTGCGATCAATGCGGAAAGCAGTACGAGAATGACGAAGGTAATACCTTCGCCGACACGTACGACCTCACCACCTACGCCAGCGAAGACGGCTGGCTGGAGGATGGGGTCGACGAGGACGACGACGGGCCTATGTACCTGTCGGAGCAATCGGAGCATCACTTCTGCTCGGAGAAATGCCGGGAGGAGTGGTTAGCCAAAAAAGAGCATGAGCAGTCTAAGAGATCGTGCGAATAAGCACTGGGAGGATCGTATGATCTTCCCCGCCGACAGCGTGCGCTATCTCTGGCAGCCATTCGCAGACCTCACGCTAAGCGAGCAGAAGGGCGAGCTAGAATCGCAGATAGAAAGCGGGGAGATCGATTCTCCCGACAAGAAACGGACGGCGATTGAGTTTTACAATTACGATCACTGGAAAGACTTCATGATCGAACTGAACGCCGCCTGCCCGGATACAGTGACAGGGTGGCAAGTGTTCCGTCTCAAGGCGGATCACGCCACTGGGACTATTGCCGACCTCATCAACGGCATGTCCAACATCCTCAACTGCTATCCGGTCGTGTTGGAAGGTAAGACGACGTCACACACGTATGTCTGTGCCTTTAACCCCAAGAGTAAAGTAGGTCCTACCTGCTTCATCGAGTTCCTCAACCTCGACCCGGCAGGAGCCTTTATCAACCCGTACGACGATGGAAATTAATGATGAAGGAATACCGCCTGTTCCCAAGGAGGAGCAGGCGAAAGTCATCGACGCCATGATTCAAGCATTCGGGCGTAAGTTGACAAAGTATGAGCAGGAATTCCTGCCCTATGCCTCCGTGTATATGCACGAGACCAGGATGGACTTCATGGAGTGCTACGACATGGCGGAGGACATCCAGGACCCCGAGCACGTCAGTGCGAAGGAACTGGCTAACATGCTCTTTTATTACCCGAAGCACTCACTCGTGCTCCGGGGAGAGAGGGTGTACTACGTGCACCCGGGAGGGCAGGTTCGCTTCCAGAACATCGTGGTTGAAGTAGACGAGGACTGGAGTAATCCCCGCCTCATAGGAAGACCGGCTCCGAAGGTTGCTCCGCCCAAAAAAGGCTATAAGCCCGACGCGGCGGAATTGGCGATCATCTTGTGTCAGCTTCTTGACTACGTGAAGGACCACAATGGCACCTACATGCATCTACCATACGACTTCGCGTATTTCCTGAATACACGGGTCTCATCGTATGCTGTGCGTGATTTCGTCATGCATATCCAGCATCTCATGTATAGTGACCGCAATACAGGCGGTCATGATTTGCATAAATTCCTGAAGACATTGGAAAATACTAAGACTAAACAATCAACAACCAAACACTAAGCATTATGAAAAATAAAGTAACTATACCTGACGCATGTGAATTGTCCGTGATTATCGCTAAGTTCCTCGATTACATCGAAAAGATGGACTTCGGCAATCACTTTATGGAAATCTGGCAAGAGCCGCGTGTGTTCCTTGAGGACTTAGGTGCAGACAAAGAAACACGTGACTTCCTTGTCCACGTCTACGACACCATGGTCCACGACAAAGACAACGACACGAATGAGCTCCAGAAATTCTTTGATTCTGTAAAATGAAGACGACACCAAGATTCGAGATCGTTATCAAGATGCATAAGGTCGAGGACAACATCGACCTGTTCGACGAGATCCAGGAGAACGGGCCTGACACATTTGTCCCCTACACGGCGAGTGTGGCGTCATTCGACGAACCTATCCAAGATGACATGGCCTACCGTGTACGGTTGGCTCATGGCAGCGCCAACATCAAGCACGAGCATCTCGCTAAAGAGAAGGTGGCAAACCTCATCGTCAACACGATGAAGTGCAACCTGTGGCTGTTCGATTTGGATCACAGCCATAAGGACAAGCCTACTCTCCAGGAGGTCTACGACAACCTCGACATCACCACCGTGCTGACCAGGAATGCTCTCAGCGTCCTGGCAGCTATGCGACGCCACCTGAGCATGTCGGTGTACTACGGGCGCATGGACTTCATGTTCAATGCCGCCAACAACGTCATGCTCCCGGTACTAGGCGTAACGTATGGAAATGATCCCCAGCACCTCGTGAGCATTGTTGTCTACTTCAAAGAGAACAACATGAGCACGCAGAGCCTGGAGATGGTAAATGAGAGAATCGTGGACGATTTCATCGCCACTGTACCCATTGCGAATCATGGACAGCAGTGATAAATGGTCTATTGACAACTACGCCCTCATGCTCCTGATGGGAGCTGAGGGCTTCACCGTGGAAGGACTTCAACAACTCGAAGCCCGATACCGCGAGAAACAAAAGGAGGAAGCAACATGCTCAAAGTTGACCAAGATAGATACCAGTACGTCCTCATCTGTGACAGATGCGGAAAAGAGTACCGAGACACAGGCGAGCTGTGTCTCCTAGAGAACGCCGCCAAACGAGGCTGGATCGGCTACTACCCGGAAGACCCTCACAACCACGTGAAATTCCACGGGAGGCAGCCTATCCATTTCTGCAGTATAGAATGCGAAGAAAAAGCACTAAAACTCAAATAAACAAATGAAACTCAAGTATTATAGTGAAGGAGGCATGGAACTCACCAAGGCCTATACGCATGCAGTCGGATTCGATGTGAAGCCCATGGTCATCGCCGTCCAGTTCGAGGACGACGAGACCCTCTACATCGATTGCCGATATGTCGTCCCGCGTGATGCACTCCTTGACGAGATGCGGAAACGCGAAGGACGCGGCCAGACGAATAAGATCGTGAAGGTGCAATGCGACTCCGGCGTCCACATCGAGCCGGAGGACGCTAAGTTCTGGGTGATGGCATGTGCCAACAGCCGAATTGTCCGCACTAATCTCGTTCTCCAGAACGGAGTAGGCATCATTGACCCGGACTACAGGGGATCCGTACGCTTCTGCTACGCAAACCTAGAACCGTCCGATGATATCATGTTCATGAATATCCTGCATCCCATTTGCGGACAGCTCGTACCGGTTACCGGGGAAGCGGGGAGCATAAAAGCAGAACAAGTATCAACCATCGAAGATCTTTCTTCTACGAAGCGTGGTGAGAAAGGCTTCGGCAGCAGCTCAAAATAATCATGGAACCAGTAAGCTACACATTCACAGTTACTTACAAAGATGTATCGAAGAAAAAATGTGCTTTTGTAGGCGAGCACATCCCATGCGACAAACGCTATGAGAGGTGGCTCGATGAAGTAGGCGTCAGCGAGATGGCGATGTGGATTATCGACCAGGTCTTCAATTCAGAGAAGAAGCGCCTGAACGAGAACGTAGCCATCCCGTCCTCTCTGGCTCCCGTCAAGGGATCGAAGCGGAACAAACAGCACATCATGAACTGCATGTTCCGCGCCGTACGTAAGGCCCTGACCGACTACGTGTTGTTCAAATACGAGAACCACGTGAAGGCAGGATGGGATCCGGACGATATCAAAACAGCCGGGTTCACACTCACTGTCGATGTGCCCGGTACCGGGAAAGCGAAGGACTATAAGGTGGATATCGTGTCGCAGACCGGTAGCACCATGCGGGCTATCCAGGCGCTGCTCAATTCCACCCATGACGTATTCGTGGACCATCGGCAGTACATGCAGGAGCAGAGCAGGTACACGGTCGCTCAGACCCATCTGACAGCCGTGAGACCCAACATGCCCCAGCTCACCGTAGCGTTCACTAACAACAACGACCCGGAAAAGAATATGAATTGCGCGGTGCTCGATTTCGCGACATTTAGCAGCAAGAAGAAGTGGGAGCACATTAATGCGACCATGTATCGTGTTCCCAGGGGCTGGGTGCCTGATGAAAAATCGGATTCGCAAGAGTCCCTATAAGGAGTAATCCTTGTAGCAAAGAAAGTGAATTGCTGGAACACCTAAGGGAGATCTAACGATCTCCTATGGCAATCAGCAGCCGAGCCTACAGAATTCCTAATAGGTAAAGCTAAGGAAACTGTAGGAAGGTTCAACGACTATTCCTAACGGAAGTAGGGGAGAAGCCTTCCCGAAGTACTCCTGCCTAGTAATAGGTAGATGATATAGTCTGTGCTGTATGGAAACATACAGGAAGCCCTGGTACGACACAACCAGATAAGCCTGCTCAATTTAGCGAATTGAGTAGAACAAGAACCATGTTAAGTGTATAGCACGAATGTGAGAAAGAATTTGTGTTTGACAAGAGCTGCATAAGCCATTATAATATCCATAAATGGACCGGACCCATAAAATCAAGCTATACCCAACTAAACAGCAAGAGCAAATTCTTGCCGGGTGGGTAGGTGCAGCTAGATTTGTCTATAATTGGGGTCTGGAACGTTGGACTACTGAGTACAAGGACTACAAGGAAGGCAAGCGGGAGAAAGCTCCAAACTGGGTCCCTCTCAGTAGAGAATGGACACAGGATCGCCCGGAATGGGCTAAGTATATTCCTAGGTCCATTGTAGCCTATGCTCTCAAGAATTTGAATAATGCCTTTCTTCGTGTAATTAAGAAGACAGGCGGTTATCCTAAATTCAAGAAAAGAGGGCATTGCCGAGAATCGTTTTGGCTGAAAAATGAGGCTGCACATTTTATCGATGGAAAGCGCATTAAGCTTCCGTATAAAATGCGTATGCGTACAGCTGAGGAATTACGATTGCAAGGCAAAATCCAAAAGTATTCAATAGTTCATGAAGCTGGTAACTGGTTCGTCTATGCATCTGTTTCCATGGATGAACCAGAACGAGTATTAACAGGTTCTACCTGTGGAGTAGACGTAGGAATGAAAACTCCTGCTGTTTGCTCTGATGGTACCAAGTTAGTATTGCCAGAAGTGAAGCTGCGTAAGCTTGAGAAAGCTAGACGTAGGCAACAGAAAGCCGTCTCCAGGAGGAAGAAAGCTTCTAAGAGATGGCAAAAAGCTCTTCTCAGGGTACAGAAAATCCAGGTCAGTATCAATAACATTCGTTGTGATGCAATCCATAAATTCACAACGTCGGTATGCAAGAATCACGATACCGTAGTTATCGAGGATCTTAATCTGCAAGGACTACACCAAGTACCGATCAAAAATATAAGATCGGGAATGGTCCGTAGTTGCATGAGTGAGATCAGAAGACAACTGGAATACAAGGCCTATTACATAGTGATAGCTGACAAATGGTACCCATCAACACAATTATGCAGTAATTGTGGTTCCCGACAAAAACTAACTCTCAAACAAAGGACATACCATTGTCCTCATTGCGGGTTAGAACTAGATCGAGACCTCAATGCTGCCATAAATCTTTCTCACTACCCGGGGTCACCGGGTTAATGCTCGTGGAGGGGGCGTGACAGGTAGCTTCGGCTACTGGTGGTCCCCTGTGAAACGAGAAGTGCTATATAGCACATGACAGATGAATGCCATCGTCAAGCAGACCCACCTGGACCTTGAATCTCTCTCCTACATCCTGTCGGCCATCTACGACGAGAAACTCGCTGTGGGTGACCTGCCGGTAGGCGGATGCGCTAATGTGGCTCCGTTCTCCACGGACACGCAAAGAGGATCAAACGCCATAGAAATCGGCGATAGGATCTACATCGGCGACCCGTGCTACACCATCGACGACCCGGGATGCGTCGGATATATCGGCAATGCTTTGCCGGGTTGGTGGAACTTCTATGCGCCTCTGGATAAGAACATCAGGCGCCCGAAGCAGTTGGAAGTGCGTCACAGCTCGACCATCGGCAAGAAGGTAGACTACAAGCCCTTTGGGTTTGTCGGGGTCGATTCCGGCCAGATGGGAGTGTATGACGGCTCTCTCCGTGAGTTGCTCGGCACTGATCGGGAGTTTTATCCTGTCGTCTGCCGTGGTACACTCGAGAAGGACGTGTTCAATTATCGCGGACGCGGCGTAGTATGCGCAACCCTGTACGGTGATGGACAGTACAACACGTATATCGCTGAACAGGACGGGAAGGTCGTAGCAGTCAAAATTGACTTCAAGTAATGTACGTACAAGTCATCAGAGAGATCGCGACGCTTACGGATCTCGTGAAGGAATTTGAACCCTATGATGTTGATGTCGACGTCGCAGATTACTGCTACAACCTGATAGGAAGTAAGGAAGGCCTTGAACTCATGAAGAAGCTCGAAAAACGCTGGCATGAGGGAGAGGTCGTCACCATCCCTGCAGTAGCAGCCTACATAAGGAGAGAAATTATGCCGTGAAGCCAAAGCGACACAGCTTTGCCATTCCGCACCATTGGAAGATCGCCAAAGTCATCACCCATGACTTTATCCAGGTGATCTGGCAACACGTCAGTTACGGAGCGTTGTGCGCGATGGAGTATGGGACAACCCACGACTTCTATCACGACGTCACTGAACTGGACGGGACAGAAAGCTGCATCTTCGTGCGCCTGTATCGTCTACGGGAACTGGAGGATCACAATGCTGCCACCTGCTCTCGGAACTTCAACTCCGTAATTGACATCTACATCTCTGATGAACTCATCGAAAAGGGCTTCCGGGCTATCAAGAAATGGACCCGGCAAGCCCTCTTTCATGAGGTGACTCATGCGCTCCAAAGGCGGCTCTTGCTTATGTACAAGTTGCCGCTTGCGGAGCAGTGGGACATCGGAGTCAATGTGCTGGATGGAGAAGACGTGCATGATACGCAGCGAACCTATGAGTTTCTACATCTGACAACCTGGCACGAGATGGACGCGAATCTGAGCGAGTATTGGTGCATGCATGGACATGTGCCAAGATCTCGCAAGGAGATGTACGAAGGAGTATACTCCCAGTACGACTTCGATGATTCTGTCCTCAAGAAGGTTGCTCGGTTTGTCTGGAATTATTGGTTCGCCGGGAAAAAGGAAGCGATGCTTCAAAGAAGGTTAGATATTTACCACGGGAGTATACAATTATGGTAGTATTACACGATGTACAATACATGGTCGCCGATGAGCGGCCGAGAACCTATGAATATGAGCCTGAGTACTTTGCATTGGTGTTCCGACGGGACGAAAAACCAGAAGTCATCATTGCCCGCTCAGACTGCATGATCGAGAAGATCTGGAGGAAAACCATCCAGGATCTCTTGCCGGAAGAGTACTGCCAACGAGGCATGGTCAACAGTCGCATCTCCATCTGCCCGGTCAACCGGGATGGTGAGATCAATGAACGTGCTATTGGCTATCTCTACATTTACGATGGACGAGTACTTGGTCCGAGCTACACGAATGGAATGTCGGAGGCGCAGATAGCTGAAGCCTCGAAGATATTGTTTGAATGGTTGGAGGGAGCCGCAACTTACACCTTCGTGGATTACACGATGGAGGAGATTGCGGACTCGATGAAGAAAGGAATTGAAGATTATTATAAAGAAGTAAATATCAATGTCGTACGAAACTTGGACACAGAAGCAGCTGGAGAGGCACACTGAATTGTATGGGCCGGAGGCAACGATCCGTCTGATGGCAACAACCGGTAGACTGGCGGTCGTCTTCCTGAAACACCCGGAGAAGCTTGATACAATAGCGATTCACGGGATGTTGCATAACGAGGCATGCGATGAGATTGGGCGTATTAATGAGGTCGATCTCGACAGCGACGCCCGCATGGTAGCTGCTATTAACAAGGCGGTCAACATCGACGGATATAGCATCAAGAAGGGCGTCCGTGTGTTCTACAATGATGGAACCATCAGCGCCCGTCACTTCGGAGCCATCAGCTGGGACAGCGTCAACAAGACGGTGATCAAGAAGCCGGATAACTGGAGTGCACACAGGAGCCTCAACTGCTTCTGGAGCAACATTACGGTAGAGATACCAAAGGATGACACCAATGTGAGGGATATACACTATTACCCCTTCATGGAGCATCGCATTGTCTACCCGAAGCAGGCAACCATCCCTGTCACCAGGAAGGTGCTGCGGCAGAAGGACATCAATAATTACATGAAGCTCCACCGGAAGAACATCGTCGTCATTTGGAAGGAAGCAAATCGACGTGAGGACTTCGCCACCCAGGACTACATCCTGCGTGTCCATGCAACAGTCTTCAAGGACTACACCATGGCGCTGAAGTTCCTGAAGCACGAACTGGTGCACGCTGTATCGCCCTGCGGCATCTGGAAGTTCTCCTCTGCCCTGGGTAAAGGCAGCATCATGCTGACCGACAGCGCTATCCATTACCGGGCAAAGGATGGTGATTATTTCGTGAGCGGTATCTACATGTCCGCGGACAAAGATCTCCTGCTGGGAGACTACGCCGAATACCAACGGCAGCTTAGTCTTGGGCTGACTAAACCTTATGAAGTCATACAATGAGTGAGGAGAATGAAGAACCTACAGAAAACGAAGAGGTGCTCAATCCGGCTGCATTGAAGCTGGAGGAGCTGGCCGAGAAAGTGAATGACGTCAGAACCATGGCCGCCACAATGGCCATGGTGATGACGACTGAGGGCGAATATCCGGGTATCCATTTCCTGGATGTCGAGGAAATCGCCCACCAGGCATGGGTGATATTGGTCCTCATGAGTGAGGAGGATGTGCTTAAGAACGGGCAGCTTGCCTTGAGATCTTGCTTTGACGCCTTGGAGGCGAATCTGGCATTCCTGAAGAACTCCCTCGTGCCGCAAGTCGTTGCAGCCGGGGAGGATCTTTTCAAGATGCCTATTGCCAACATATTGACGGATGTTTGGGAAGATCTAACCAAGGAAAAAGCCGACCGACGTGTCGCCGTGCTCGACCCGGACAGTGGAGTTGTTCATTTGATGGATAGTCCTGATAATGTGCAGGATGGCTTATTGCCGATGGCGCCTCTCTACACAGGTGTGCCTATGTATCTCCGAAGTGTCGAAGCGTTATGCGCGAAACACGAGAATGACAAGTGGAGCTTCTGCAAGAAGGGAGCTCCTAACAAAAAGGTTATTGATCTGAAAATTAAAAACTTGCATTTGTCCCTACAAGCTGGTATTGTTATGCATATGGTTGAAGATTGATAACAAATAGTTAGAAAGGAGGCTACCATGGGACTCAAATCAGACGAGTTTTTTGAGGATGGCAAGCTCGACAGTTTCGACAAATTGATCGAGTTCGTCAACTCCCCAGTAGTAATTGTGAAGTAGTGCTTGCGTTCTGTCTTTGCAAATTGTACAATGTGTGAATCACATGCATCGCAAAGACAGAGTTCGAGTTATCAACTTCCTCCAGGAAAGGATAGGACGTTGGTTAGAGGGTATTTACGAAGCCTCTAACAGATGGAGCAGACCGGTAAAAGGCAAAAAGCCGTATACACTTGGTGTTATCAATTATGACCGAATACGACGTCAGAAGTACTTTGGCAAAAAGATCACCATGGATGTCAAAAAGCCGGACACCATCTATATCAAGAATTATGGGACGGACCACTTTATTATCGTCCGTCACCGAGACCGCATTCTCACAGCTGTCTTATGCTGGAACAAAAGCATCCAAAAGTACGAGCTCTATATTGCGCAGGATTGTCTGACCGAGACCAGAGGCTACACCAATAAGTCAAATTGGCTCTTCCTCATCTCCCGGCGCGTCCTGATCAACCAGCTCACCCAGCTGGCATTGAAGATCGACAATGGCTACACCAAGGAGTCAGATGCGGATGATAACATCTGTGTCACTTATCTTGGACTTCCCACCTACTACACACTCATCGGACTAACTACGCCGCGCTACGATGTAGAGCGCGGAGATGTCCCTTACTACTCTCAGAGACGCTGGATCGGACTTAACCGGGCAGCGTGGATGAAGCATGTAGGGAGTGCAGCGGGTAGAGATTGGGGAGAAAAGAGAGCTGACAAAACAAACAGGCAGCTGAAACACGAGAAGCGGGTACGGGCAGCCATGACTGTGCTGCAGCACCGAAGAACCCAACAATAACATGGAAAAGAAAATCGCGTTGATCGCGGACGTGCATTTAACACGTTCGCAATATGGGCGCGTTGTCCGAGGGGAACAGATATTCCACTCTCTGAGACGCGCCATTTCTAACTTGAATGCATTTGGAATTACGGACATCATCTGTGCCGGGGATCTGCTGGACAATAACAACCCAGGTCCTGATGTGATTATCAATTACTTAGGTAGAATCCACCGGCTGCTCAAGAAGAACGGCATGCGAATGTGGTGCACCAAGGGTAACCATGATAATGCCGAGCAAAGCTGGTGGTGGGCCTATGAGAATGAAGATTCCGACTATGGGATCAAGTCACTCACTGAAGACACCGACATCGGCGGCATCAAAGTCCGCGGCCTTGATTTCGGCCGTAACGTCATCCAGCAGGCATTTGAAGCAAAGGACTTCAAGGAAGTCGACCTGCTGGCCTGCCACGGAGAGATCAGTGAACTGACCGGCTATCCGTCCGACGACTCCATCCCCGTAGAGGGCTTCTTCAACGAGGAGGAGTTCAAGGTAGGTAACTGGCCAAGCTGCATTGTGGTGGGGCATATCCACATCGCCAACAACTGGATCTTTGAGACCGACGACAAATGCCGCATGGGACTTGTCTCCCCAGGCTCCACCGACTTCACCGTTTATCCCGGCAAGATCCGGGATGAGAAGGGGAAAGTGCCGGTGGCGGTCTTTGATGTGGAAGAAGGCAAGAAAGCCGTCTTCAAGGAATTCGAGTTCGTGGAGTACTCCCGCACCTTCGCCGATTCCTTCGTTATCAAGACGGAAGCAGAGCTGGACGAAGCGTGTGAGGCGATTGCCACAGACCATGATCTCTGGGCTAGTACCGGGGCGGTGTATTACATCCATTACGCTACAAGTGTGAAGGACATCATCCCGAAGCTGCAACGCATGCTTGACAATAAGAACTATAACAGCCTAGTGACCCTGGTGACCAAGCAGGTGATTGAGGACGAGCAGTTGAAGACCCTGGAGAACGTACAGTCGGCACGGGCTATTAAGACCAGCCCTGCCCAGTACTTCCTGGACCACACGGACACATTCCTGCCCCAGACGGCAGGCAATGATCTGAAGGAACTCTGCCTCAAGATCCTCACACCCGGACTTGACGCTAAGGCAGATCTGGACACCTACGTAGAAAAGCAAATTGGAGGAACAGTACTATGAGATTAAAAGAACTCCATGTAGAGAACTGGGGACCGCATGAGAAGCTTACATGCGACCTTGATTCCCCGATGACAGGTATCATAGGAGCGAATGGTAAGGGAAAGAGCTGTCTGCTGACAGCGATCTCCTACGCCGTCACCGGCGTGCTGCCATTCGCCAAGGAGAGGTATATCCGCGAGTACGACCCCGAGAACCCCGAAAGGAGCACCAAAGCGTACAAGGCAGTTGTACGTCTCAAATTCGAGGTCAATGGGCAGGAAGGGGAAATCACCCGTACCATCTGGGATGCAGGTACCTCCCGATCCCTGAAGTACGCCGGGTGTACCCACACTAAGCAAGCGGATGTGGACGGGCTTATGGAAGAGCTCATGGGCGCTGATAAGGCAGCCCTGCAGAACGCCGTGTTCATTAAACAAGGCGAGCTCACCGAACTCATCCAGGGGACCCCTGCTACCCGGCAGGAGATATTCCGCAGGCTGATGAATTTGAACTTTCTCTCAATCCGGGCGGATGATGTGAAGTCCAAGCTTCGTCTCCTGGACGCGCGAGGAGCTGTCGACAATTCTGAGCTCATCGATTCTCTCAAATCTTCCCTGAAGGAGAACGAGAAGAAGCAGAAGGAGACAGCCGACAAGGTAGCGCCTCTGGAGAAGGTGATGGCTGAGAAGGACAAGGTGGAGGAACTCGACCGGCAGTTGCAGGAATTCAACAACCTGCGTACCAGGAGGGACACGCTGCAGGAATTGGCCTACAAGAATAAGGAAGCTATAGCCAAGATCAATGCCGAGTGGGGAGACGAGAAATCCATTGAGGAGAAACGGAGTGAGGCAGCTCATGCCGAGGTGAAGTGGAGCGGAGTTACCATGGCTCACATGAAGCTGGAAGGACTACAACGTACACTCACTACAGGCCCGGAGAAGCGTCTGAAGGATCACTCGGATGCTGTGGAGAAACTCTCCGCTACGTATTCCATGGATGTACTCGATGCTTGGATCAAGGTATTGCTCCTTGTCGACGGGTTCGATGACGTCACTGACGAGATCACGCGGCTTAATCTCGAGATTGACGAAAAGAAAGCGGAGCTTGAGAACGTGACCGCAGACCGGAAGGGGCTTCATGATCAGCACAACGAAGCTGTGGAGCACCTTCGGAACATGAAGGACGCGATTGCATCCAATGAGATCCAGCAACGTGTGATGCAAGGCAATCATGGCGAGGTGGTATGCCCCACCTGCGGCAACCTGTTATCCAAAGAGCACCTGATCAAGGAACTCCATGTGGATGACGAGGGATCAGCCATGGTCAAATTGCAAGAGATTGCTGACTCCTTGAGCAAGGAAGAGACAGCCTCTGTCCTCAGCATTGAAAACCTGAAGCTAGCTGTCTATGAGAAAGACAAGGAGGTCACAGCTATCAATAACCGCATTGCCATCATCAATTCTGAGCTTGATCGCTACCAGAAGTTGATGGCGGACGACATGGCCGAGGTGACCAAATGTAAGCCGGACACGCCTATCGTTGTCAACGGAATGCGTGTACTAGACCCCTATGGTATCACCCATGCAGATCGAGCTGTCGCGATCAAGGAACTCTCTGACAAGCGAGACGCGCTGCGTATGGTTGAGCGCAACATACTCACCGATGCTGAGCTCTCCAACGTGAAGGAGGAGATCCAGAAACTCCGTGACGAGATCGACCTGCAAGAGAAGGTAGCCGGTGACACACCTGCACCCGAAGCCACAGAGAAAGCGCAGCAGGCCAGAGAAAGCATGCTCACACTTACCCGGAAGCTGAATGAACTCACCCAATGCCAAGAGAGCCTTGAGAAGACAAACAAGGAGATTGCGGAATTGGCGGAGAAGATCAGTGTAGCCGGGCAGGAGAGCATGAACATGAGCGATTACCTGAACAGGCTTATGGCAGGACTGCCATGCTTACAAGGTAACCTACAGGTTGAGACGAGTGGTGCTGTACGTAAGTTCGCCGTAGTACGCGACGAGTATGTGCGCCTCATGGCTGACCTGAAGATGTATACTGAACTTACTACTAAGGACCGAGAACGCCTGGCAGCTGCTGAGGCAGACCGGGACAAGGTGAAGAAGATCAACGAGACGGCGAAGAACCTGCGCCTGATTGCCGACATGCTCTCCCGTGAGGGATTGCCTGCCGCCTTCATGCAGGAGGTGTTCTCGCAGCTCACCCTCATGGTGCAGTACTTCCTCTCCCAGATGGAAGCCAACTTCACAGTACGAGTGGATGAGACGCGTCCGTGCTCCTTCCTCTTCCAGAATGAGGACGGCTATGAATTGCCACAGGAGAGTCTCTCCGGCGGCCAAGCGGTGCGTCTGGCACTGGCTATGCTGCTCTCTGCCCAACGACTGATCCTGCCTGAGGTAGGCCTGCTTATCCTCGATGAGCCGACCTCTCACGTGGATGCCGATGGAGTGGAGAACATGCGTATGCTCTTCCAGAACATCGCTACGGTACTTCAGAATGCCGGGATGCAGCTCATCGTGGTGGATCACAACCCTGCACTCCAATCTGGCTTTGTGAAGTCGATTATGTTGTGACGCAAGAAAATTAGGCTGGGTGTTCATTCATCTGGACACCCGGCTAATTTCTGCTATACTACTGCCATGATCCTTAAGCCGGAAACTCCATCTCTCAGCTACAAAGCGACGTTGAAGATCAAGCTGCTATCCCCCATGCTCGGAAGTATCCGAACCAAGGGGTGCAGAAGATTCAACATCAAGGAGACGGACGGTAAGAGCAACTGGGAAATCAAAAACGATCAATGGATGTGGGCCATTACCGAGGCTATGGATTCCATGGGGTTGTTGAAGAAATCGAGTGCAGACTTCATCCGCCTGCCATTCACCATACCTGCCCCCAAGGTCAACTACTACGTGAGGCAGTGGCACGACAAGACCGGGAAGGTCTGTGAGGAGAAGTTTGAGTGCTTCTCGGCAGGCACGGTCATATCGTTTGATGTATTTGTAACGGGTACGCTGGAGGAAGAAGGAAATCCGCTGACGGAGCACCTTGTCCCGCCCACGCGTACGGAACTACGAAAGATATTCTCCCGAATCGGCTATCATATTGGGCTGTCCCCATGGGGGAGCAAGTTCAATTTCGGCCGGTTCCAGTTGCTAGCGCATTGATGAGCAGTACACGACCAAGAAATACACACATCCCGCTAAACATTTCGGTAGCAGTACCGCAAGAGCTCAAGGAGACAGGAGATCTCCTGGAGCTTTCTTGTTTAAGCGAGAAAGCACGAAAAATTGTATATGACTTCCTGGAGGCAGGATTTGGCGAAGAGCTAGCCTCATTCCTCCGGGACATGACCGAGGACTATTATCCTCGCATCACTGATAATGAATTAACGGTACTTCTCGAAGAAGAAGGCATAGATTACTTGAAAGAATTGAAAGGAAATTAATTATGAGCCAAATGAAAATCAAAGAACCGAATAAGGACACACGCGTCAAGTTCCTGGACACGTATTATTGGGGCGAGAAAGCCCCGTTCATGGTCGTGGATAGTGAGAACGTACTTTGGAAGGTACGCATCCGCTATGATGAATTTCCATTGGATCCTCGTGAGGACATGAGCAACCTTGGCACGATGTATTGTGCACATCGCCGCTATGACGCCCTGGGCGACAAGAAGCTCGACGACGACCTCCACGAGGAATTCAAGGAGAAGTATAATAATGATGACCCGGATGTAGCCATCTGGCCGCTGTATCTCCTTGATCACAGTGGGCTCCACATCAGCACCGGGAGCTTCAATGATCCGTGGGACTCCGGGTTCGTAGGATGGATTGTAGCCACCAAAGAAGACTGGGCTGAGTTCTATGGAAAGGACCGTCCGTGGGACAGAAAGGCAGCCTTACAGCGGCTCGATGATGAAGTAGAGGAATACGAACATTACGTTGCAGGAGAGTACTTTATCGTTGACATCGACAAGTGGCAGCCACACACATTCAACCAGATCCCTAACACCAAGGACGACTCCCAATGGGACTCCATGGATGGGAATTCCTATGGCTCTCTCCACGGAGCAGAGGCATTCCACTCGGCGATCCAGGATCAATGTGGGAATGACTACAAGCTCTTCGAGTTTGACAACGAAGAAATCTGGGACAAAGTCCTCGACAAGGAAGGCAACGAAGAGTTCAAAGCTAAACTCGACGCTGCCCTTGCCCCGATCTATGCTGCCATGAAGCCCAAAGTTGTCTATTGTGACTGCGGAATCTGTGGCGGGAAGCAGACCATTCCTCTCTTTGAGGTGGATGGGAACCGCGAGGGTAAATGCCTTGAATGTGGCACATTTATCCGCGTCACAGACCTGAAAAAGTTGAGCCAACACTTGACAAAAACGCACAGTAGTGCTACGACCACCGGCTGAAAGGAAAAGTAAAGAAATTGAAGACGTTAACCATAACAGCATTAATTATCGTTGCACTCCTTGCCGGATGCACAGAGGAAGAACCATTAAAGTTCCCGGGAGCGACAGCAAACTCGTTGCCACCGTCTGAGAGCTGGGAATCTCAGAGAACTCTTGTCTGACGAGAGATCATAAGAACACCGCCCCGTCCGGGAAACCGGGCGGGGCAAACTTTTTCAATGTATGCAAGAAGCTGAGATTTATTGGTATGACAACTTACTATTGTTTTACCCGGTAACTGAAGGAATAGCTAAAGACCTCTCTATCTGGGAGAGGGCGATTATCAAAGGCGAGATCAAAAGCCAAACAAGACAGTGCTTCGCTATCCAGCGCCGGGGAGGTAAAGATGTAGGTGTCACTTATCAAGGGTTCTGGCAGCGCGTCCTCAAGCAATACGTGAAGGAGGGCTACCTGCCGACCATCCATGATGCGAGAAACGCCAACACCGAGAAGGGATACCCGGAACCTGCCTTGGACAAGATGTATGGATTCAGGTTCTCGCAAGAAGACCTATTAATCAAAGGTATGAATGCCAACAGGAGCGGATTATTGGGAGC
>CANRDC010000013.1 GCA_947629245.1 uncultured Oscillospiraceae bacterium
TGCAGGACAGCCTGAAGCTGGTGGACGCGGTGTGCGAGGTGGTGGACGCCCGCATCCCCTATGCCAGCCGGAACCCGGATCTGGACGCTATCATCGCCGGGCGCAAGCCCCGGCTTCTGATCCTGAACCGGGCCGATCAGGCGGACCCTGCTGTGACCGCTCAGTGGAGGGCTTTCTACAAGGCCAGCGGCGTGGCCTTTCTGGAGTGCGACTCTCAGTCGGGCCGGGGCGTGAAGAACCTGCCCCAGGCACTGCGGACCCTGCGGGACAAGCAGGGACCTATGCGGGCCATGGTGGTCGGGGTGCCCAACGTGGGCAAATCCACCTTCATCAACAAGGTCAGCGGCCGCAGGACCGCCGCCGTCTCCGACCGGCCCGGCGTCACCCGTGGCAAGCAGTGGATCACGGTGGACAGCCGGCTGGAGCTGCTGGACACGCCGGGCATTTTGTGGCCCCGGTTCGACGACCCGGCGGTGGGGGACGCTCTGGCCTTCACCGGGGCGGTGAAGGACCAGGTGCTGGACATGGAGGAGCTGGCGGGCAAGCTTTTGGTAACGCTGCGGGCGCTATATCCGAACGCGATCCGGGAGCGGTACAAATTCGACCCGGACCCGGCGGCCCAGGGCTGGGAGCTTTTGGAGACCTGCGCGAGAAAGCGGGGCTTTCTCATGGCGGGCGGGAACGTGAACACGGAGCGGATGGCCGCCGTACTGCTGGACGAGTTTCGGGGCGGTAAGCTGGGGAGGATCAGTCTTGAACGACCTGTGGGAGGTTGAGAGCGCGCTCCACCGGGAGGGCGTGGCCCTGGTCTGCGGGGCGGACGAGGCCGGACGCGGCCCTTTGGCGGGGCCGGTGTGCGCGGCGGCGGCGATCCTGCCGGAGGGCGTGGATCTGCCGGGACTGAACGACTCGAAAAAACTCACGGAGAAAAGGCGCGAGGCGCTGTTTCCCCTCATTCAGGAGCGGGCCGTATCCTATGGGATCGCCTTCGCCACGGTGGAGGAGATCGAGCAGCTGAACATCCTGAACGCGGCGCTGCTGGCCATGGACCGGGCCATCGCTCAGCTGGACCCGGCGCCGGAGCTGGCGCTCATCGACGGCAACACCACCAGGGGCATATCCATACCTGCCAGAAGCGTGGTGGGCGGCGATGCAAAGTGCGCGTGCATCGCGGCGGCGTCGGTGCTGGCCAAGGTCACCCGTGACCGGCTCATGCGGGAGCTTGCGGAGCAATATCCCCAGTACGGCTTTGAAAAGCACAAGGGCTACGGCACGAAGGAGCATTACGCGGCGCTGGAGAAGTACGGCCCGTCCCCGGCGCACAGGCCGTCCTTTCTGAGGAAGTTCTATGCCAAGCGATAAGAAGCTGCTGGGCGCCTTCGGGGAGGACGCGGCCTGCCGGTACCTGAAGCGCCATGGGTACAAGATCGAGGGCCGCAACTATGCCTGCCGGTTCGGGGAGGTGGATATCATCGCCCGTGACCGCCGGTATATCGTATTCGTGGAGGTCAAGCTGCGCAAGGACGCCAGCCACGGGCAGGCGGCGGAGTTCGTCACGGCACCCAAGCAGCGGCGGGTGATCGCCGCGGCGGAGCGGTGGCTCCAGCAGAACCCGTCCAGGCTCCAGCCGAGGTTCGACGTGATCGAGGTCTACGCCCCCCAGGGGCTGGAGACGAAAGAGCCGGAGATACATCATTTGGAGGACGCGTATTCGATATGAAGTATGTGAGCACGAGACAGGGCCGCGGCGGCGTGACCGCCTCCCAGGCCATCATCCGGGGCATCGCCCCCGACGGGGGACTGTACGTCCCGGAGACTATCCCCGCGGTGGATATGGACTTCATCCGCCGCCTGGCGTCTATGGATTACCGGGGCCGGGCAGTGGAGGTGCTGAGCCTGTACCTGGAGGAGTTTTCCCGGAAAGAGCTGGAGGACATCGCGGAGGCGTCCTATGGGGACAATTTCGACTGCCCCGCCGTCGCGCCGCTGCGGGTGCTGGACGGGACCACGGCATATCTGGAGCTGTGGCACGGGCCCACCAGCGCGTTCAAGGATATGGCGCTGCAGATCATGCCCCGGCTCCTGACGGCCAGTCTGCGGAAAAACGGCGAAAAGCGCACCGTGAGCATTCTCGTGGCCACCAGCGGGGACACGGGCAAGGCGGCCCTGGAGGGCTTCAAAGGCGTGCCCGGCACCAGGATCATGGTGTTCTACCCACGGGACGGCGTCAGCCAGGTCCAGAAGCTGCAGATGGCCACCCAGGAGGGGAATAATGTAAACGTCGTGGCCGTGGAGGGCAACTTTGACGACGCCCAGACCGGCGTGAAGAAGATCTTCGCCGACCGGGACTTTGAAAAGGTGCTGGATGGGCGGGGGTATTTTCTCAGCTCCGCCAACTCCATCAACTGGGGCCGTCTGGTCCCCCAGATCGCCTATTACTTCTCCGCCTACTGCGATATGGTCAACGCCGGGGCGCTGGAAATGGGCGAAAAGCTGGACTTTTGCGTGCCCACCGGCAACTTCGGCAACATCCTGGCCGGGTGGTACGCAAAACAAATGGGGCTGCCCGTGGGGCGGTTCCTCTGCGCGTCCAACGACAACAACGTCCTCACGGACTTCATCGCCACGGGGGTCTACGACAAAAACCGGCCCTTCCATCTGACAAGCTCCCCCTCCATGGACATCCTGGTGTCCTCCAACCTGGAGCGGCTGCTGTACTGCCTGAGCGGGGACGCGGACCGGGTCCGGGACATGATGGAAAAGCTCGGCGCGGAGGGCCGCTACGACGCGGGGGAGGACCTGCGAAAAGCGGTGCAGGCGGAGTTCACCGGCGGCTTCTGCCGGGACGCCGACGCGAAGGAGGAGCTCGGCAGAGTATGGCGGGAACTGGGATATCTCATGGATACCCACACCGCCGTGGCCAGCCGGGTCCTGCGCCAGCTCCGGGAGAAGCAGGGCGTCAGCCGTCCCACGGTGGTGGTGTCCACGGCCAGCCCCTTCAAGTTTGGCGGCGCGGTGCTGGAGGCCCTGGGGGCGGTGACCAGCGAGACAGGCCCGGCCCTGGTGGACGAGCTGGCCGCCTTCACGGGTCTGCCCGCCCCTGGACCCCTCGCCGGTCTGGGACAGAAACCGGTCCGCTTTGACAAGTGGGTGACCAAAGAGGATATGGAGAGCGCCGTATCGGAGTTTTTGGCGTAATACTGTCGGTCACCGCCAGCCCAAAAGCCCCCCTTGCGTAAAGGGGGGAAGGCGGCGACAGCCGCCAGGGGGGATTGATTCATAGACCAGGTGCGATAGACGGACAGCTCTATCAATCAATCCCTCAGTCAGCGCTTTGCGCTGACAGCTCCCTTTACACAAGGGAGCCGTCAATAAGGTGCGCCTGCGGCGGCATATGTAGAGGCGGCAAAAATGCCGCCCCTGAGGTCACACATACTGCCAGGTGTCCACGGGTGAGAAGGTGCCGCAGAAGGTCTCCGCCCTGGTGACGGCCTCCTCGCTCTTGACGTTGATATGCGTCGCGGTGCACTGGTCGCTGAGCGTGTGATGCTTGCAGTTGGTCACAGTGCAGTTGACGCCGCTGATGCAATCCCGGCCGCCGCAATTCTTCTTGTCTTCCATCTCTCTATCACCTCGCGGATAGTATCTGCGAGCGGAAAGGCGTTTATTCGATGTCTCTTTTTGCCATAGGGGACCTGCACCTGTCCTTCGGCGCGGACAAGCCCATGGATGTGTTCGGGCCCCGGTGGAAAAACCATGTACAGAAGCTCCGGGAGGGATTTTCCGCGCTGGGTCCGGAGGATGTGTGCGTGCTGTGCGGCGACACCAGCTGGGCGCTGGACCTGGACGGCGCGCTGGAGGATTTTCGGTTCATCGACGCCCTGCCGGGCCGGAAGATCGTCCTCAAGGGCAACCACGATTACTGGTGGACCTCCGCGGCCAAGATGAACGCTTTTTTTGAAAAAAATTCCATCCGGACCGTCTCCATCCTCCGCAACAACTTCTATCCCTATGGCGACAACGCCGCCGTCTGCGGCGCCAAGGGCTGGTTTTATGAGGAGAGTCGGGGCACGGAGCACGACAAAAAGCTCATGGAGCGGGAGATACTGCGGCTGGAGGCGAGCCTGAAGGCGGCGGGGGACCGGGACAAATACGTCTTTCTCCATTATCCGCCCAAATACGGCGGGTATGTGTGCCGGGAGATATTGGACCTGTTCCTGCGATACGAGGTGAAGGCGTGCGCCAGCGGCCATCTGCACGCGGACAGTCTGCGCCTGGCCTTCAACGGTTATTGGGAAAATACCCGATATTTTTGTGTTTCCGGCGACGGGATCGATTTTAGACCTTGCAAGATCCTGTGATTTTTGGTAAAATACGATGCTGTGTCATTATGCATGTATAATTTAAGATCATTCCCCGCGTAATATTGGAAGGAGAAGTCAATCCATGATCGTAAAGAACGTAGAAAAGAAAGAAAAGAGCACGGTGAGCTTTGACGTGGTGTGCGACGCCGCGGAGTTCGAGAAGGCCGTGAACGGAGCCTACCTCAAGAACAAGGGCAAGATCTTTGTTCAGGGCTTCCGGAAGGGCAAGGCCCCCCGCATGGTCATCGAGGGCATGTACGGCAAGGACGTGTTCTATGACGACGCCGCCGACGATCTGGCGCCCGCCGCTTTCCGCTTCGCCGTGGAGCAGGAGCATCTGCGGGCCGTGGGCAATCCCGCCGTCAAGGCGGTGGACGTGTCCGACGATAAGGAGCTGACGCTCTCCTTCGTGACGGCTGTGTGGCCGGAGGTGACCTTGGGCCAGTATAAGGGCGTAGAGGCCCCCAAGGCCAAGGTGGAGATCGGCGACGAGCAGGTGGCCGGTGAGCTGGAGAAGATCCGCAGGCGCAACAGCCGCATCGTCACCGTGGAGCGCCCCGCCAAGCTGGAGGACACCGCTGTCATCGACTACGAGGGCAGCGTGGACGGCGTGCCCTTCGACGGCGGCAAGGCCGAGGGCCACAATCTGGTCCTGGGCTCCGGCAGCTTCATCCCCGGTTTTGAGGACCAGGTGGTGGGCATGAGCGCCGGTGAGGAGAAGGATATCGACGTCACCTTCCCCGAGGATTACCACGAGAAGTCCCTGGCGGGCAAGGCCGCCGTGTTCCACGTCAAGTGCAACGAGGTCAAGGAGAACCAGATGCCCGACCTGGACGACGAGTTCGCCAAGGATGTGTCCGAGTTCGACACTCTGGATGAGTACAGGGCCTCTGTGCGGGAGAAGCTGGAAAAGGCCGCCGAGGACGAGGCGACCAGCGCCTATCAGTCCGCCCTGCTCGAGAAGGCCGGAGACGCTATCACCGCCGACATCCCCGAGGCCATGGTGGAAGAGCAGATGGACAATATGATGCGGGAGTATGACCAGAACCTGCAGATGAACGGGCTGAATCTGGAGCTGTATCTGAAGTATCTGGGCCAGGACGCCAAGACGTTCCGGGAGCAGACCCGTCCCACGGCGGAGCGCCGGGTCAGGACCGACCTGCTGCTGGACAAGGTGGCCGAGGCGGAGAACATCGAGGTCTCCGACGAGGAGATAGACGCCGAGTACGAAAAGCTGGCCGGGCAGTACGGCATGACCGCCGAGCAGGTGAAGCAGGCCCTGGCGAAGGACGTGATCGCCGGTGACGTGAAGACCCGCAAGGCCGCCCAGATCATCTTTGACAGCGGCGTGCCCACCGAGCCCGCGGCCGAGGAAGCTCCCGCCGAGGAGGCCAAGCCCGCCAAGAAGCGCGCGACCCGGAAGAAGGCGGAGAAGCCTGCCGAGGAAGCGGAGGAGGCTCCCGCCGAGGAGGCCAAGCCCGCCAAGAAGCGCGCGCCCAGAAAGACGGCCAAAAAGGACGAGGCGCCGGAGACGGAGACCGAGCCTAAGGCGGAATAAGCCGGGAAGATTTTGGATAGGCTTTCAGTGCTTGGAAAGGAGCGAGACCGATGAGCTTAGTACCGTATGTAGTGGAACAGACCTCCCGGGGCGAGCGTTCGTACGACATCTTCTCCCGGCTTTTGAACGACCGGATCATCATGCTGTCGGAGGAAGTGAACGACACCACCGCGTCCCTGGTCGTGGCCCAGATGCTCTATCTGGAGGGCCAGGACCCGGACAAGGACATCCAGTTCTACATCAACAGCCCCGGCGGCAGCGTCACGGCTGGTATGGCGATCTATGACACCATGCAGTATATCAAGTGCGACGTGTCCACCATCTGCGTAGGGCTCGCCGCCAGCATGGGGGCGTTCCTGCTCTCGAGCGGCGCCAAGGGCAAGCGTATCGCCCTGCCCAACGCCGAGATCATGATCCACCAGCCCTCCGCGGGCACCCAGGGTCAGATCACCGATATGGCCATCCACCTGAAACGGCTGGAGGTCATCAAGGAGCGGCTGAACCATATCCTGGCGGACAATACCGGCAGGAGCTATGAGGAGATCGTGGACGCCACGGAGCGGGACAATTTCATGACCGCGGAGGAGGCAGTCCAGTACGGCCTCATCGATAAGATCATCACGAAGAGGTAACCGTCTATGCCGAGAGAGGGCGACAAGAGAATACTCCGGTGCAGCTTCTGCGGCAAGGCGCAGTCTCAGGTCCAGCGGCTGATCGCGGGCAACGACGCGTATATCTGCGACGAGTGCGTGCGGCTGTGCCTGAGCATCCTGGGGGACGAGTTCGAGGAGGATTATCCCGACTTTACACGGGAGGATCTGGAGCCGGAGCAGGTGCTGGAGCTGAAGGACGTGCCCGTGCCCCGGAAGATCAAGGCGGCGCTGGACGATTATATCATCGGCCAGGACCGGGCGAAGATCGCCCTGTCCGTGGCGGTGTATAACCACTATAAGCGCATCCTCCACCGGGAGCAGAGCGACGTGGACCTGCAAAAGTCCAACATCCTGCTGGTTGGCCCCACCGGCAGCGGCAAGACCCTGTTCGCCCAGACCCTGGCGCGGATGCTGAACGTACCCTTCGCCATCGCCGACGCCACCACCCTGACGGAGGCGGGCTATGTGGGCGAGGACGTGGAGAACATCCTGCTGCGGCTGCTGCAGGCGGCGGATTTCGACGTGGAGCGGGCCCAGCAGGGCATCATCTACATCGACGAGATCGACAAGATCTCCCGCAAGAGCGAGAACACCTCCATCACGCGGGACGTGTCCGGCGAGGGCGTGCAGCAGGCGCTTTTGAAGATCCTGGAGGGCACCGTGGCCGCCGTCCCGCCCCAGGGCGGGCGCAAGCACCCCCACCAGGAGTTCATCCACATCGACACCAGCAACATCCTGTTCATCTGCGGCGGCGCCTTCGACGGGCTGGACAAGATCATCGAAAACCGCATGGACCGCAAGAGCCTTGGCTTCGGCGCGGAGATCGCCTCCCGGAAGGAGAAGGACGTGGGCGAGGTGCTCAGCCACGTCCAGTCCCACGACCTTCTCAAATTCGGCATCATCCCGGAGCTCATCGGCCGCCTTCCCGTCATCACCACCCTGGACAGCCTGAAGCGGGAGGACCTGATACGCATCCTGACGGAGCCGAAAAACGCCCTGGTAAAGCAGTATCAGGCCATGCTGGCCTATGACGACGTGAAGCTGGAGTTCGACCCACGGGCTCTGGAGGCCATCGCCGACAAGGCCATCGAGATGGAGATCGGCGCCAGGGGCCTGCGGAGCATCACGGAGAGCATCATGACGGCGGTCATGTTCGAGGCGCCCTCGGACAGCACCATCGAGTCGGTGGTCATCACTGCGGACTGCGTAAAAAACGGCTCCCGCCCGGTGATCTACCGTCGGCGGCTGGAGAACAGGGACGCCTCATGAATCGCAATACCTGAACGGGACATGGCCGCACAGTGGTGCGGCCTTTTCCCGATAGGAGAGAAAACTATGGACACTGAAACTACGATCACATCCCACAGCAGGATCTATCCGCTGATCGCCCTGCGGGGCATCTGCGTGTTCCCTGGCATGCGGCTCATTTTTGATATAGACCGGGACGAGTCCCTGCGGGCCCTGGACGCAGCCATGGGCGCGGACCAGACCCTGTTTCTGGTGGCCCAGCGGGACGCCTCCGCGGAGACGGTGACCAACGCGGACGGGCTTTTTAAGGTGGGGACCATCTGCCGGGTCCACCAGGTCCTGCGCGTGCCCGATGAGGATGGCGCCAAGGTGATGGTGGAGGGCGTCCGCAGAGGGTATCTGGACCGGCTGACCGGCGTGAAGCCCTATCTCACCGCCCAGGTGGAGCCAGTGGAGCAGGAGACCAACCCCCGCACGGCGGTGAAGGCCGAGGCCCTGATACGCCAGTGCTACGGGCTGCTGGAGAAGTATGCCGAGACCTCCGGGCTGGATCTGGGCGACGTGCTGCGGGACATCCTGCCCAGCACGGACCCCGGCTATGTGGCGGACTATGTGACCCAGAACATCTATATGCGCCACGACCAGAAGCAGCTGGTGCTGGAGGAGCTGCGCCCCCTGCGCCGCCTGGCCCTGGTGAACCGGCTCATCCGCTGGGAGCTGGACATTCTGGACATGGAGCAGTCCATCCACGAGGAGGCCGCCAAGCGGATGAAGCAGGTCCAGCGGGAGATGTTCCTGCGGGAGCAGCTTCGGACCATCCAGGCGGAGCTGGGCGAGGACGACGGCTACGCCGACGACACGGAGGAATACCGGGCCGCCGTGGCCCGTGCCAACCTGCCCAAGGAAGTGGCGGACAAGCTCTATAAGGAGATCGGCAGACTGGCCAAGCAGCCCTTCGGCAGCGCGGAATCCGCCGTCATCCGCAGCTATCTGGACATCTGCCTGGAGATCCCCTGGCAGACGGAGACGGAGGACGACCTGGACACGAAGGCCGTGCGCGCAGCCCTGGACGCGGACCACTTCGGTCTGGAGAAGATCAAGGACCGGGTGATCGAGTATCTGGCCGTGCGGAAACTGGCCCCGGACCAGAAGGGCTCCATTTTGTGCCTGCTGGGCCCTCCGGGCACCGGCAAGACCAGCATCGCCCTGTCCATCGCCAGGGCCATGAACCGGAAGCTGTGCCGCATCTCCCTGGGCGGCGTGCACGACGAGGCGGAGATCCGGGGCCACCGCAAGACCTATGTGGGGGCCATGCCGGGCCGCATCATGGCGGGCATCCAGCAGGCGGGCAGCCGCAACCCGGTCATGGTGCTGGACGAGATCGACAAGCTGGGCTCCGACTATCGGGGGGACCCCTCCGCGGCGCTGCTGGAGGCCCTGGACCCGGAGCAGAACAGCCAGTTCCGGGACCATTTCCTGGAATTGCCCTTCGACCTGTCCCGCGTGTTTTTCATCACCACCGCCAATAACGCCGACACCATCCCACCGGCGCTGCTGGACCGGATGGAGATCATCGAGTTTCCCGGCTACACCGACGAGGAGAAGCTGGCCATCGCCAGAGAGCATCTGCTGCCCAAGCAGCGGAAAAAGCACGGCCTGAACGGCAACCAGCTGAGGATCAACGACGGGGCCATGCGGGAAATAGTTGCCCGCTATACCCGCGAGTCCGGCGTGCGCCGACTGGAGCAGAGGCTGGCGGAGATCTGCCGCAAGACGGCGGCGGGGATCGTGGCCGGTCAGTTCAAGTCCAGATTTCTCCGGCCCGGCGGCCTGGAGGAGATTCTGGGCCCCGCCAAGTACAAGGATACCCGCGCCGAGGGTACGGCGGAGGTGGGCCTGGTCCACGGGCTGGCCTGGACCAGCGTGGGCGGCGAGATGCTGGACGCGGAGGTGGGCGTCATGGACGGCTCCGGCAAGCTGGAGCTGACCGGCAACCTGGGGGACGTGATGAAGGAGTCCGCCAGGGCGGCGCTGACCTATATCCGGGCCCACGCCAAAGAGCTGGGCGTGGAGCCGGAATTTTATAAGAACAAGGACATCCACATCCACTTCCCGGAGGGAGCCGTGCCCAAGGACGGGCCCTCGGCGGGGGTGACCATCTGCACGGGGCTGGTGTCGGCCCTGTCCGGGACCCCGGTGCGGCAGGATGTGGCCATGACGGGGGAGATCACCCTGCTGGGCCGGGTGCTGCCCATCGGCGGACTGCGGGAAAAGACCATGGCCGCCCTCCGGGCCGGTATCCACACGGTCGTCATCCCCGCGGAGAACGAGCCGGACCTTGCCGAGATAGACCAGACCGTCCGGGCGGCGCTGAACTTCATCATGGCCAGCCGGGTCCAGACGGTGCTGGACGCCGCTCTGTGCCGGGAGGAGCAGCATGATACGCCTTGAGCCTGCCCGGTTCGTGAAGTCCGCCGGGCGGAAGGAGGAGTTCGTCCGGGACGACCGGCCCCTGGTGGTGTTCGCGGGCAAGTCCAATGTGGGCAAGAGCTCCGTCATCAACTGCCTGCTGGGCCGGAAAAACCTGGCCAGGGTGGGCTCCGCTCCGGGCAAGACCACCAACATCAACTACTTCCTCGTGGGGGAGAGCGTCTGGTTCGTGGACCTGCCGGGATACGGCTACGCCAAGGTGCCCCAGGCGGAGCGGGACCGGTGGGGTCGGCTCATGGAGGACTTTTTCGCCGAGAGCGAGCGCATCAGCCTGGGCGTGCAGATCGTGGACGGACGCCACGCCCCTACGGCGCTGGACATACAGATGAATGAGCTGTTCATCCGATGCGGCTGCCCCCGGGTGGTGGCCGCCAATAAGTGGGACAAACTGAAAAAGTCGGAGATGGAGCCCAATCTGGCCCGCATCCGCGAGACGTTGGAGCTGGGGGAGGATACGCTGCTGACGCCGTTCTCCGCGGAGAAGCGGACCGGCCGGGAGGCGCTTCTCGGGGCGATATCCGCCCAGGTGTGAGTGATGGGATTTGCAAACGTATTTCGCAATCTGGACTGGTCCGTGCTGACGGATATCCTCTTTGCCATCATACCGTCGCTTTTGTGCATCACCCTCCATGAGCTGAGCCACGGGGCCGTGGCCTACATGCTGGGGGACGACACGGCCAAGCGGGCCGGACGGCTGACGCTGAACCCCATCCGCCACATCGACCCCTGGGGCCTGGTGATGATGGTGCTGTTCCGCTTCGGCTGGGCCAAGCCCGTGCCGGTGAATATGTACAGGTTCAAAAAGCCCCGGCAGGGGATGGCGCTCACCGCGCTGGCCGGGCCCATGGCCAACCTCGTCATCGCGGCGGTGTTCCTGTTCCTGTACGGGCTGCTGTACCGGCCGTTGTATGTGCAAGGCGGGTCCTTTGCCAGGGCGGTGTTCGAGATGGTGAGCACCACGGGGTATCTGTCCCTGGCGCTGGCGGTATTCAATCTCATCCCCATCTCGCCTCTGGACGGGTCCAAGATACTCTTCTCTTTTTTGAGCGACAGCGCCTACGACAAGCTCATGCGCTACGAGCGCTACGGCATGATCGTGCTGATGCTTCTGGTGGTGTCGGGCGGGCTGTCCGGGGTGCTTTCCAGCGCCACGGGCTGGGTATACGACAAGCTGTTTTTCATCGCCCAATTTGCGTTCGATCTGGTGAACTGACCTATGGAAAACCCCACCTTCCATCTGGAGGGGGTCGTCAAAACGAAGGAGGAGATGCAGGACTTTGAAGGTCCGCTGACCCTCATTTTGATGCTCCTTTCCAAAAACCGCATAGAGATCCGGGACATCAGGATCGCGGATATCCTGGACCAGTACCTGGCGTGGCTGGCCCGGATGCAGGAGATGGACCTGGAGGTGGCCAGCGAGTTCGTGCAGATGGCCTCCCATCTGGTGTACATCAAGACAAAGACCCTGCTGGCGGGCACGGAGGAGGTCTCCGAGCTGGAGCTTCTCATGACCAGCCTGGAACAGCTCCAGTGCCGGGACGCCTTCGCCGCCGTGAAGGAGAACGTCCCCGCCCTGGGACTGGCCCTGAAGGCCGGGGCCCGGCTGTATTCCACGCCTCCGGAGCCCATGCCCAAATACGGCGCATACGATTACCGCCACGAGCCCTGGGAGCTTTTGGCGGCGCTGGCCGGGATGCTGCGAAAGGGCGTGGCGGTGCCGGAGGAGGAGGGTACGGTGCCTGTGCCCCGGCCCATCGTGTACAGCGTGCAGGAAAAGAGCCGGGAGCTGATCGGCTATCTGAGAGCGAAGGGAAAATCGTCCCTGCGGGAGCTGTATGCCATGGCGGAGAGCCGTTCGGAGGTGGTGGCCACGTTCCTGTCGCTCCTCACCATGTGCTCCATGGGGAGCGTGACCATCGACCGGGACGGGGACGACTACGCCGTGAACTTCACCGGCGGCGACACGGAAGCCATTTTGGAGAGCATCGATTATGGATAAAATAGAACTGAAAAGCGCCGTGGAGGCCATCTTGTTCGCCTCGGGGGAGCCGGTGAGCGCGGCGCGCATTGCCGTGGTGACCGATTCCGACGAGGCCGACGTGCTGGCCGCCGGGGCGGAGCTGGCGGCGGAATATGAGGCGGGGAAGCGGGGCATCCGGCTGGTGCGGCTGAACGACTCTTTGCAGCTGCACAGCGCCCCGGAGCACGCCGACGCCATCACCAGGGCGCTGGAGCAGCGCCGGGCGCCGAAGCTGTCTCCCGCGTCGCTGGAGGTGCTGGCCATCGCGGCCTATTTCCAGCCGGTGACCAGGGCCTACATCGAGCAGATGCGGGGCGTGGACAGCTCCTACACCGTGGGCGTGCTGACGGAGCGGGGCATGATCGAGCCATGCGGGACCCTGGAGGCGGTGGGCCGACCCACCCTGTACCGGACCACGGACCTGTTCCTGCGGACCATGGGTATCTCCAGCCTGGAGGAATTGCCGCCGCTTCCGGAGATCACCGGCAGCGACGCGGCCCGCGAGCTGCAGGAGAAGGTGGACGCGCTGCGGGCCGCGGAGGAGGCGGCCAAGGGCCGGGAGGAGGAAGCGGCCCGGCAGACCGCCGGGCAGACGGAAATGAAGGAGGGTGCTGTCGAGGCTTGACAGCCATTTGGATCGCCGGAGGCATACTGCTCTTTCTGGGCGCGCTGGCGCTGGCGCCGGTGCGCCTCGAGGCGGCCTATGGCGGCGGCGTGTTTACGCTGGCCGGTCGGGCGGGGCCCCTGCCGGTGAAGCTGTTTCCCAAGGAAGAGGCCACGGGCCGGAGGCTGGAAAAGGACTCCCGGCGGGATGTGAAGGACCTTCTCCGGCGCTTGCCGCCGCCGGTGCTGCGGCTGCTGGCGGAGTGCGGGTGCCGGACCTTTGCGCGCCTGGTCCGCCGGGTGCGCGTGGAGACGCTCCGGGTGCGCTACCTGGCGGCGGGGCCGGACCCATACGGCGCCGTCATGGCCTATGCGCGGGCGGGCCTCGCCATGGAGGGCATCGCCCGGATGGTGCCGGACGCGGACCTGCGGGCGGAGGTGGATTTTGACGCTGCGAGACCGTCTCTTGACGGGGAGATCGCCCTTCGGGTCCGGTTCGGCCAGGCGGTTTATGCCGCCGCCTGTTTTGGGATCGCCTTTTTGCGGGGATACTACCGGTATAAACGTGAAAAGGAATGATGTACCATGGCAAATCAAGCGGTCAGCGACCTGATGGAGGGCGCGCTGGACAAGATCCGGGGCATGGTGGACTCTAACACGGTCGTCGGCACGCCCATCACCACCCCGGACGGGGTGACGCTGCTGCCGGTGTCCCGGCTGAGCTTCGGCTTCGCCTCCGGGGGCAGCGACAAGACCGCCTCGAGCGCTAAGCCCGGCATCTGGGGCGGCGGCGGCGCGGCGGTGAAGATGGAGCCGGTGGGCTTTCTGCTGGCCAAGGACGGAGGCGCCAGGATGCTGTGTATCCAGCCGCCCGCCTTCTCCGCGGCGGACCGGATCATCGATATGGCCCCGGAGCTGCTGGAAAAGATCGAGGGCTATATCGACAAGTACGGGAAAAAACAGCCCGGACAGGGATAAATTGCCGGGAAACGGCCATAATAAAGCACGATCGGAAAGGTCGTGCTTTTGAATGAAAAAACTGACGGCGGCAGTCCTTGCCGCGATATTTTTTGTGGGACTGGCGCCGACGGCGGACGGTGCGGAGGCGTCCCCGGACGTGTCGGCCCGTGCGGCGGTGGTCATGGAGGCGGAGAGCGGCGAGACTCTCTGGGAGAAAAACGCGGACGAGCCCATGCTCATCGCCAGCACCACGAAGATCATGACGGCCCTGATCGTGCTGGAAAACTGCGACCTGGACGCCCAGGTGACCGTGGACGCCGCCTGGACGGGCATCGAGGGCTCGTCCATGTATCTGAAGCCGGGCCAGAAGCTCACGGTCCGGGACCTGCTTTACGGGCTGATGCTGGCCTCCGGCAACGACGCGGCGGTGGCCCTGGCCTGCGTCACGGCCGGGTCCGTGGAGGCCTTCGCCCGGTTGATGAACGAAAAGGCTGCGGTCCTGGGCTGCGAGAACACCCACTTCGCCAACGCCAACGGCCTGGACGACCCGGAGCACTACGCCAGCGCCCGTGACCTGGCGCTCATCACGCGGGAAGCGCTGAAATATGACGCCTTCCGCCAGATCGTGTCCACCACGGCCAAGACCGTGGGGGAGAACACCTACGCCAACCACAACCGGCTTCTGCGGGAGTGCGAGGGCGTGTTCGGCGTCAAGACCGGCTACACCATGGCGGCGGGCCGGACCCTGGTGACCTGCTGCGAGCGGAAGGGCCTCACCCTCATCTGCGTAACGCTGTCGGACCCGGACGACTGGGACGACCACAAGGCCCTCTATGCCTGGGCCTACGGCCTGTACGCGCGGGACGACGTGCTGGCGGGGGTCACCTGGACGGTGCCGGTGATCGGCGGCGTGGCGGACACGGTGACGGTGACGGCGGGGGAGGCTCTGTCCGTGTTCCACCGGGGCCAGGACGAGATCACGGTGGAATACCGGCTGCCGTCGTTCGTCTACGCGGCGGTGGAGGCGGGGCATGAGGCCGGTGAGGCCGTGGCCTATATCGACGGCGAGGAGGCTGGGCGCGCGGCGCTGGTCTATGCCCGTGACGTGGCCCGTGCAGAGCCCGCGGAGCCCACCTTCTGGGAGCGGGTCCGGGAGCTTTTTGACTGAGAGAAGGGAGCGATACCCTCCATGAAACAACGACTGCAAAAGCTGATATCCTCGGCGGGCATCGCCTCCCGGCGGGCCGCGGAGGAGATGATCCGCGCCGGACGGGTGACGGTGAACGGCGCGCAGGCGGCGCTGGGCGCCTCCGCCGACCCGGACACGGACGAGATACGGGTGGATGGGGAACCTGTCCGCCTGCCGGAGCGCCGGAGGTACATAGTTTTGCATAAGCCCAGGGGCTATGTGACGACGCTGAAGGACGACCGGGGCCGCCCCACCGTGGCGGACCTGGTGCCGGACGCGGGCGGGCGGCTGTATCCCGTGGGGCGGCTGGACATGGACTCCGAGGGCCTTCTCATCCTCACCGACGATGGTCAGGCCGCCAACGCCCTCATGCACCCGTCCCATCAGGTGGACAAGGTCTACACCGTCTTTGTCCAGGGCCCGGATATCCCCGGCGCTGTGGCGAAGCTCAGGGCCATGGACAGCCTGGAGGGAGAGCCCATCGCCCGGCCCTCCGTCGCCCTCGTCGAGCGGAAGGGGACCGGCGCGGAGCTGCAGATCGTCATCCACGAGGGGAAAAACCGGCAGGTGCGCCGGATGTGCGCCGCCTGCGGACTGCGTGTGAGCCGTCTGATCCGCGTGGCGGAGGGGGCCGTCACATTGGGCGCGCTGCCGCCGGGCAAATGGCGGAGGATGACGGCGGATGAAATTTCATACCTGCGCAACATTTAATTTTTGCCGATTTAAGGGGAATTGGATGCCGATATTGCAGGAAATATAAAAATTTGCAGATAAGACTTGCATTTTTGCAAAAATGCAGTATGATGGTCCTTGCTCCATTTTGCTGGAGAAGTGGGAGACGGATATGGAAAAGGATATTTTAGCCCTTTTGAACGGGACGGACCGGCGCATGTCCAAGGGCCAGCGCCTGATCGCCCGATATATCACGGAAAACTACGACAAGGCCGCCTTCATGACGGCGGGGAAGCTGGGCCGGACGGTGGGCGTGAGCGAGTCCACGGTGGTCCGCTTCGCCACGGAGCTGGGCTTTGACGGCTACCCCGGCATGCGCCGGGCCATGCAGGAGATGGTCCGCAGCCGCCTGACCAGCGTGCAGCGCATCGCCGTGGCCAAGGATATGCTGGACGGCGCGGATGTGCTCAAGGCCGTCATGACCTCCGATATCGAGAACCTCCAGGCGTCTTTGGAGGCCCTGGACCGAACGGAGTTCGACCGGGCGGTGGAGGCCATCGGCGGGGCGGAGCACCTGTACATCGTGGGCATGCGCTCCTCCGCGTCTCTGGCCAGCTTCATGGGCTTTTACATGAACCTGCTGGTGGAGGACGTGCGCCTGATCCACAACACCACCGCCAACGAGGTCTATGAGCAGATCATGCACATCGGCCCCGGCGACGTGTACGTGGGCATCAGCTATCCCCGGTATTCCTCCGACTCTCTGAAGGCCATGGAATTCGCCAAGCGCCAGGGAGCCACGGTCATCGCCCTGACGGATAACGACAGCTCCCCCGCCGCGAGGCTGGCGGATATCCGGCTCTACGCCAAGAGCGACATGGTGTCGTTCCTGGATTCCCTGGTGGCGCCCATGAGCCTCATCAACGCACTGATCGTGGCGGTGGCCAACAAGCGGCGGGATTCCCTGGACGAGACGTTCGGGTATCTGGAAAAGCTCTGGAGCGAGTACGGCGTGTTCACCAGCGCCAATGGCTGAGGCCGTGGTGATCGGCGGGGGAGCCGCCGGGATGATGGCCGCGCTCACGGCGGCGGAACAGGGCCTGTCCGTGGCGCTGCTGGAGCCCAACGAGAAGCTGGGGCGAAAGGTGCGCATCACCGGAAAGGGCCGGTGCAACGTGACCAATGACTGCGGCGTGAAAACCCTGCTGGAAAATGTTCCCACCAATCCGAAGTTCCTTTACAGCTCCGTCACGGCCTTCCCGCCGGCGGCGGCCATGGCATTTTTCGAGGGCCTGGGCGTGCCCTTGAAGATCGAACGCGGAGACCGGGTGTTTCCCGTGTCGGACGACGCCAACGATGTGGCGGACGCGCTGGTCCGGCGGCTGCGGGCGCTGGGCGTGCGCCATGTGCGGGACCGGGCGCTGGGGATAGCGGTAGACGGCGGAGGCTCGGTCCGGGCCGTGACCACCGACAGGGGCGAGATCCCCTGTCAGGGGGCGGTGCTCGCCACAGGCGGGCTTTCCTATCCCGCCACCGGCTCTACCGGGGACGGCTACGCCATGGCGGCGGCGCTGGGGCACGATATCGTCCCAACGCGGGCGTCGCTGGTGCCGCTGGAGAGCCCCGCGCCGTACTGCGCGGAACTGGCCGGATTCGCGCCCCGGAACGTGGACCTGACGGCGCTGGAGGACGGGAGGCCCATCTATGCGGAGCGGGGCGAGATGCTCTTCGCCCACTTCGGCGTCACAGGCCCGCTGGTCCTGTCCGCCAGCGCTCATATGCGCCGGTGGGGGGAGCGGACATACGCGCTCGCCATCGACTTCAAGCCCGCTTTGACGGCGGAGAAGCTGGACGAGCGCATGCTGCGGGACTTTGAAAAATACCGCAACCGGGATCTGTCGAACGCCCTGACAGACCTGCTGCCCAAAAGTCTGATCCCCGTGGTCCTGCGTCTGGCGGATATTCCGGCGCGGACGAAGGTCCACGACGTGACCCGCGCCCAGCGGCTGGCTCTGGGGGCGCTTTTGAAGGCGTTCCCCGTGCCGGTGAGCGGGCCTCGGCCCGTGGCGGAGGCGATCGTCACCGGCGGCGGGGTGGACGTGCGGCAGGTGGACCCCCGGACCATGAGGTCCAAGCTGGTGCGGGGGCTGTACTTCGCCGGCGAGATACTGGACGTGGACGCCTTTACGGGCGGATTCAATTTACAGATCGCGTGGGCTACCGGACGCTGCGCCGGACTGGCCCTGGGAAGGGATATGATCGGACATGACTGAAAAACACCGTGCCGTCGCCATCGACGGCCCCTCCGGAGCGGGGAAGAGCACCATCGCCAAGGCGGTGGCCGCCCGCTGCGGCTTCATCTATGTGGACACCGGCGCCATCTACCGGACGGTGGGCCTGGCGGTCCGCCGGGCGGACGCGGACCCTCATGATGGGGCGGCTGTGGCGGCGCTGCTGCCGGGACTGGACATACGCTTCGACTACGGCCCCGACGGGACCCAGCGGATGCGTCTGAACGGGGAGGACGTGTCGGAGGCCATCCGCACGCCGGAGGGGTCCATGTACGCATCCGCCGTGGCGGCGCTGCCTGTGGTGCGGGCGTTCCTGCTGGACATGCAGCGGGACATGGCATCCAGCCACAGCGTGGTCATGGACGGCCGGGACATCGGCACGGTGGTGCTGCCGGACGCGGGACTGAAGATCTTTCTGACCGCCGGTCTGGAGGCGCGGGCAAAGCGGCGGCTGCTGGAGCTCAACGCCAAGGGAGACCCCAGCACCTTTGAGGACGTTCTGGCCGACATGGCCCGTCGGGACGAGCAGGACGCCAGCCGCGCCGCCGCGCCCCTGAAGGCGGCGGAGGACGCCGTGCTGGTGGATACGTCCGACATGACGCTGGAAGAGAGCATCGACCATGTGTGCGCGCTGGTGAAGGCGCGGTTCGGGATAGGATGAACATATGCGTGGCGGAAAGCGCCGGATTCTGCTTCGGCGTGGACCGGGCGGTGAGCATGACGGAAAAGGCGCTGGCCGGGGAGGGCCGCTGCTGGAGCCTGGGGGAGCTGATCCACAACCGGGACGTGGTGGAGCGGTTCCGGGCCATGGGCCTGCGCGTGGCCGGGACGGCGGAGGAGGTGCCGGAGGGCGCCTGCGTGATCGTCCGGTCCCACGGCATATCCCGTGGGGAGTGGGAGACGCTGCAGGCCAGAGGCTGCCGGATCGTGGACGCCACCTGCCCCAAGGTGTCCCGCATCCACAAGATCGTGGAGCGGGCCGGGGAAGAGGGAAGACAGGTCGTGGTATTCGGCGAGCCCGCCCACCCGGAGGTGCAGGGCGTCTGCGGCTGGTGCCGGGGCGCGGCGGTGGTCCGGGATATGGAGGACTTTGCCCGTTGGGCGGCGGAAAACCGCGTGGAAGCGGACGCGCCCCTCACCGTGGTGTTTCAGACAACTTCCAACAAGGAAATTAGTGAACAAACTATTAATTTAGTAAAAAAACTGTATACAAACGCCCAGTTATTTGATACAATATGCGATGCTACGAGTATTAGGCAAAATGAGGCCAGAAGGCTTTCCGCGTCGTGCGACGCAATGGTGGTCGCGGGCGGACGGCACAGCGCCAACAGCATCCACCTGGCGGAGATCTGCCGGGAGTGCTGCGAGCGGGTGCTGTTCGTGGAGAACGCGGACGAGCTGGATGTACAAGCCCTCGCCGGGTGCTTGACCGTCGGCGTGACCGCCGGGGCCTCGACGCCCTCGTGGATAATTAAGGAGGTAGTAAACAAAATGAACGAGCCTGAGATCCTGAAAGAAGAACCCGTGGTGGAGGAGGCCCCTGTGGAAGAGACGGCCCCCGCGGCGGAGGAAGCCCCCGTAGCGGAGGAAGCATCCGCGGCGGAGGAAACGCCCGCAGCGGAAGAGGCTCCGGCCGAGAGCGCGGAGAAGTCCTTCGATCAGATGCTGGAGGATTCCATCCGTACCATCCACAACGGCGATACCGTCACCGGCACGGTGGCGGCCATCGGCTCCACCGAGATCACCGTCGATCTGCCCACCAAGCACTCCGGATACATATCCGTATCCGAGTTCACCAACGACAAACCCGGTGTGGATATCAACGATCTGGTGAAGGTCGGCGACGAGATCCAGGCTTCCGTTGTGCGCGTCAACGACATGGAGGGCACCGTGCAGCTTTCCAAGCGTCGTCTGGACGCGGCCAAGAGCTGGACCGACGTGGAGGCGTCCTATGAGGACGGCACCGTCCTGGAGGGGAAGGTCACCGAGGAGAACAAGGGCGGCGTGGTCATCAACCTGAAGGGCATCCGCGTGTTCATTCCCGCCTCGCAGACCGGCCTTGGCCGGGAGGAACCCATGAGCGAGCTGGTGGGCAAGACGGTCCGCTTCCGCATCACCGAGGTCAACCGCGCCCGCAAGCGCGTGGTGGGCTCCATCCGCAGCGTCACCGCCCGTGAGCGCAAGGAGAAGGCCGAGAAGGTCTGGGCCGAGATCGAAAACGGCAAGGTCTATCAGGGCGTCGTCAAGAGCATGACCTCCTACGGCGCTTTTGTGGACATCGGCGGCGTGGACGGCATGGTCCATGTGTCCGAGATCAGCTGGGACCGCATCCGTAAGCCCGAGGACGTGCTGAGCGTGGGCCAGGAGGTAGAGGTCCATGTCATCAGCTTCGACCCCGAGAAGCGGAAGATCTCCCTGGGCTACCGCAAGGCGGAGGACAATCCCTGGACGAAGTTCATCGCCACCTATCAGGTGGGCGACGTGGCTCCCGTCAAGGTGGTGAAGCTGATGCCCTTCGGCGCTTTTGCCGAGGTCCTGCCCGGCGTGGACGGCCTGATCCACATCTCCCAGATCGCCAACCGGCGCATTGGGAAGCCCGACGAGGTCCTGTCCGTAGGCCAGGAGGTGGACGCCAAGATCACCGCCATCGACGAGGAGAAGCAGAAGATCTCCCTGAGCATCCGCGCCCTCATCGAGCCGGAACCGGCTCCCGCCCGCCGCAGCGCTCCCCAGGAGCCTGAGGACGAAGGACCGGAGGACGACGCGCTGGTCTATGAGGTCTCCGCCACCGGCGAGGCCACCGGCGTCGCCCCCGAAGCCGACGAGCCCGCCGAGGAATGAGCTGAAAACTAAAACCATACAAACGGCCTGATCGCGTAAGATCAGGCCGTTTTTGGACTTAGCTGGATAGCGGCGGGAAGCTGTTTTCAAAGTCCGGAAGAGGAGGGAGAGATATGTGTTATATCCATCTGGCCGAACAGCGGCCCGCGATCCGTCTGCAAATCGATCGCGAATGCGTGCCGCTGGAAGAGAAGGATGGTCTATGCCGATACCGGGATGTGGAGATCAGACTGGAGCGGAGCGGATCGGAGATGAGCGTGTACCTGACGGCGGACAAAACGCCGGTCAGCCGCCTGTATCTCTCCTGGCGGTGGGACGCGCCGGAGGGTGTGCGCGTATGCGGCGACGCATGGGAGAGAGGCTACGGCGATCTGGAGTGGCGGGGGATCGCGCCGGACAGGGTCATGCCCTGGTATGTTTTGATTTCCGACCGGGAGGGTACGAACGCGTACGGCGTGAGGACCGGCCCCGCGGCCATGTGTTCCTGGAGGCTTGACAGGCATACCATCCAGCTGTGCCTGGACGTGCGCTGCGGTACGGAGCCTGTTCTTCTGGCCGGGCGCAGGGTGCCGGTGGCGGTGGTCGTCTCGCGGGAGGGGCGCCGGGACGAGTCCGCCTTTGCCGCCGCGTGCGCGTTTTGCCGCTGTATGTGCCGGAGGCCGATGCTTCCGCGAGGCCCCGTATACGGCGGCAACAACTGGTATTACGCATACGGGAACAGCTCCCAGCGGCAGATCATGAAGGACGCCGTGCTGCTGGCGGAGCTGTCGGAAGGAAACGCGGTCCGGCCCTATCTGGTGGTGGACGACGGCTGGCAGCAGGGCAAGGCGGGAGCGTACAACGGCGGCCCCTGGCACAGGGGAAACGAGAAATTCCCGGATATGGCGCGGCTTGCTCGGGATATCAAAGCGCTGGGCCCGCGTCCGGGCATATGGTTCCGACCGCTGGTGACCGCCGGGCGCTTTCCCGATGAATGCCGCCTGACTCGTTCGGACAGGCCCGAAGCCTGCGTCCTTGACCCAAGCCATCCGCTCGTATTGGAGGAAGTGGAAAATACGGTCCGCTCGCTGCGAGACTGGGGCTATGAGCTTATCAAGCACGACTTTACCAGCTATGACGTCTTTGGCCGCTGGGGCTTTGAGATGGGAGAGGAGCTGTCAGCCGGCGGACGGCGTTTTTATGACCGGGGCAGAACGACGGCGGAGATCGTCGCCGGGCTCTATCGGGCGATCCGGCGCGGCGCCGGGGAGGATACCGTTATCATAGGCTGCAACACCGTCTCGCACCTGGCCGCGGGGATATTTGAGATCCAGCGCACCGGCGACGATACCAGCGGCGTGGATTGGGAGCGCACGAGAAAAATGGGCGTGAACACGCTGGCCTTTCGGATGCTGCAGAATCAGGCGTTTTATGCCTGCGACGCCGATTGCGTAGGGATCACGGACGAGATCGATTGGAAGTTGAACCGGGAGTGGCTGCGGATGCTGGCGGTGAGCGGCACGCCGCTGTTCGTGTCGGTCGACCCTGATACGGTCACGGAGG
The DNA here is from genome assembly GCA_947629245.1 of uncultured Oscillospiraceae bacterium. GTDB lineage: Bacteria > Bacillota > Clostridia > Oscillospirales > Oscillospiraceae > CAJOIG01. Next base: position 22,432 of record CANRDC010000013.1, read on the forward strand.
AGCAGAAGCGGTACATCCGGCGAGCGTTCAAAACAGCCATAGTGACCGACCGACAGGCCGAGCCTCTCAATTGGATGCAGACCACCTGCCCGGATGTGTGGAGAACGCAGTACGGCGACATGCGTTTTGACCTGAGCGGCTTTGCGCCGTTTTGCGGCGGACACTGAAAAAGCGAGCGGCAGCCGCCGCTCGCTTTTTCCATATTCTCAGTTGAAGGTATCCGCGTGCAGGTCAAACAGGGCCAGGATGCGCTCCTTTAACGGCCGGTTTTCGGGCTTTTCCAGGGCAGGGTCCTGGGCCAAAAGCGCCTGAGCCTGCTGCTGGGCGGATTTCAGCACTCGCATGTCGCCGGAAAGGTCCGCCACATGCATCTCCGGCAATCCGTGCTGCCGGGAGCCGAAAAAGTCTCCGGGACCCCGCAGCCGCAGGTCCTCCTCCGATATCTTGAAGCCGTCGTTGGTCCTGGTCATGATGCCAAGTCTGGCCTTCACATCGGGCGTGTCCGCCTCGGAGAACAGCACGCAGTAGCTCTTATGCTGTCCGCGCCCCACCCGGCCCCGGAGCTGGTGGAGCTGGCTGAGGCCGAACCGGTCCGCATTCTCCACGATCATCAGCGCCGCGTTGGGGATGTCCACGCCCACCTCGATGACCGTGGTGGAGACCAGGATGTCATACTCTCCCCCGGCGAAGGCGGCCATCACCGCGTCCTTGGCCTTGGCCTTCATCTTTCCGTGGACGCAGGCCACCCGCAGGTCAGGGAACACGTCCTTTTGCAGCGTTTTGGCGTACGCCTCCGCGCTCTTCATGGCAGCGGGGAGCTCCTCGTTCTCCTCCACCATGGGGCAGACGATGAACGCCTGCCGTCCCTCGGCCACCAGACGGCGCACGAACCGCCAGATACGCTCCCGCATATCCTCGCCCACGGCGAAGGTGTCCACCTTCTGCCGACCGGGAGGCAGCTCGTCCAGCACGGAGATGTCCAGATCCCCGTAGATGATCAGCGCCAGGGTCCGGGGGATAGGGGTGGCGGACATGACCAGCACGTGGGGCCGGACCCCCTTGCCTGCCAGGGCGCTGCGCTGGTCTACGCCGAACCGGTGCTGCTCGTCCGTGATGACGAGGCCCAGGTCACGAAAGGCCACGCCCGCGCTTATAAGCGCGTGGGTGCCCACGGCCACCTGGGCGAGGCCCGCCTGCAAGAGCTCGTTCACGTTCCGTTTCTCCGCCGCCTTCATGGAGCCGGTCAGCTTCACCACATGGATGCCGTGGGGCTCCAGAAGGCTGGAAAGGTTGGCATAATGCTGGTCCGCCAAAATTTCCGTGGGGGCCATGAAGGCAGCCTGGAGGCCGTTTCTCGCGCATTGCCACAGCAGGGCCGCGGCCACCAGGGTCTTGCCGCTGCCCACGTCCCCCTGCAGAAGCCGGTTCATGGGGGAGCCGGAGGCCATGTCGGCCATGGCTTCTCCTACGGCCCGGACCTGGGCGTCCGTGGGCCGGTAGGGGAGGCGGCTCCAAAATTCCTCCAGGGGGTAGACGGTCAGCTTCCGGCCCTCACCGGCGGCCCGCTTTTGCCGCATCATGCCCATGGCGGCGGCCAGCACGAACAGCTCCTCGAACACCAGCCGCCGCCGGGCCTGCTCCAGGGCCTGCTCATCCCGAGGGAAGTGGATGTTCTCATAGGCATACCGGGCCTGGGCCAGCCGCATCCGCTCCCGGACGGCGGGCGGCAGCGCGTCCGGGGCCTGTTCGCCGCAGGACGCCAGGGCTTGGGCCACCGTGCCCATGAGGAATTTCTGGGAGATGCCCGCCGTCAGCCGGTAGATGGGCATGATGCGGCCCGTGACCGTGCCCTGCCGGTCCTCCCGCTCAAAGACGGGATTGGCCATGGTCCGGCGGCGGCCCATGGCGCTGACGCGGCCGTAAAAGATATACGTCTGGCCGGTCTGGAACTGGCTTTTCAGGTAGGTCTGGTTGAACCATGTGATATCCAGGGTGCCGGTCTCGTCCACGGCCCGGAGCTTCAAAAGCTCCATGCCCCGGCGGACGAAGCTGGCGACGGGGGGCGCGGCCGCCATGGCCTTGACGCACACCGGCGTCTCCAGCGGCGCCTCCGCCACGGCGTAGAACTGCCGCCGGTCCTCATAGGCCCTGGGGAAGTAGCCCATCATGTCCGCCAGGGTGCGCACGCCCAGCTTTTCCAGCGCCTTGGCACGGGCCTCGCCCACGCCCTTCAAATATCGAATGTTGTCATTCAAGTCAGCCATGGTCCGATTTTAGCACGGCGCGGACAAAAATACAATTGCGGCGGCGGCGGAAGCATGATAAAATGACTTGCAGATCGTATATTCGGGCCCTGCCCGCTGAAAGGAGCGAAGGATATGTTGAAGTTTTCGGAGATGCCCTATGAGCGGCCGGATGTGGAGGCGCTCAAAGGGGAGATGACGGCCCTGACCGAGCGGCTGAAGAGCGCGGCGGACTATGAAACGGCCAAGGTGGTCTTTTTGGAATGGGAGAAGCTGGAAAAGCACGCGGACTCCCTGGGGACGCTGGTGAGCATCCGCCACAGCATCGACACCAGGGACGAGTTCTATGACGCCGAGGAGACCTTCTGGAACAGCGCCTGGCCGGAGGTGCGGGAGTACATGCAAAACTGGCTGGACGCCATGCTGTCGAGCCCCTTCCGCCCGGACTTCGAGGCGGAGTTTGGCGGGCCCTATTTTCTCAACGCGGAGATCGCCCGCAAGGCCTTCTCTCCGGAGATCATCCCCGAGCTGCAAAAGGAGAACGACCTGACCCAGGCGTACGACAAGCTCATCGCCTCGGCCCAGATCCCCTTTGAGGGCGGGACCTATACCATCAGCCAGATGGGACCCTTCCAGCACGATCCGGACGACGCTCGCCGACTGGCGGCCTGGAAGGCGGTGGGGCAGTGGTACAAGGACCATCAGCCTGACCTGGACCGGATCTATGACGAGCTGACCCATCTGCGGGACGCCATGGGCAAAAAGCTGGGCTATGAGGGCTACACCACCCTGGGCTATTACCGCATGGGCCGCAACTGCTACGGCAGGGAGGACGTGGAGAAATTCCGCGCCGCGGTGGTGAAGTATCTGGTACCGGTGGCGGACGGGATCTACCGCAAGCAGGCGGCCCGGCTGGGCGTGGCGTATCCGCTCAGCTACGCGGACGCGGCGCTCCAGTTCCGCTCCGGCAACCCCAAGCCCCAGGGCACGGCGGACGACGTGCTGGCGGCGGGCCGGAAGTTCTATGACGAGCTGAGCCCAGAGACGGGGGAGTTTTTCCGGATGATGCTGGACGGGGAGCTGATGGACGTGCTTTCCAAGCCCGGCAAGGCTGGCGGCGGCTACTGCACCTCGATCCAGGACTACGGCGTGCCCTTCATCTTTGCCAACTTCAACGGCACCCAGGGGGACGTGGAGGTGGTGACCCACGAGGCGGGCCACGCCTTCGCCAACTGGGTGAACCGGGACCGGGTCCCCGCAGACTACGCCTGGCCCAGCATGGAGGCCTGCGAGGTCCACTCCATGAGCATGGAATTTATGGCCTGGCCCTGGGCGGAGGACTTCTTCGGCCCGGACGCGAAAAAGTTCCGCTACAGCCACCTGGCGGCGGCGCTGACCTTCATCCCCTACGGCACGCTGGTGGACCACTTCCAGCACGAGGTCTACGCCCATCCGGACATGACCCCGGCTCAGCGGCACGAGTGCTGGAAAAAGCTCCAGGGTATCTACATGCCCTGGATGCGCCTGGATGGGGACATCCCGTTTTTCGCCGACGGCGAGGCCTGGCAGCGACAGAGCCATATCTATGGCAGCCCCTTCTATTATATCGACTACTGCCTGGCCCAGACGGTGTCGCTGCAGTTCTGGGCCCTGGGGCAGAAGAGCAGGGAAGAGGCGTGGGAAAAGTACATGGCCTACACCCGCCAGGGCGGCAGCCGGGTCTTCACGGAGCTATTGAGCAACGCCGGACTGGACAGCCCGTTCGACGAAAAGTGCCTGCGGGGCGTGTGCGACACGGCCAGAGCATGGCTGGACAATTACGACTTGAGCGGCGTCAACTGACAGTTGAGGGAATTGACCAATATACGCGGAGAGTTCCGCCGTTTTTTGGACAAAATGACGTAAATGGTTAAAAAGCGGTGTTATTCCACAATGTTCCCTTGACATTATTGTATTAAAGTAATAAAATTATACCACTTAAAAATGTCTGTGCTGTGGATTTTTGTCCGCGTGGCGTGGACAGTGAAAGGGGCTAGCCCCTTTCCGCTTGTATCAGAGATACAAGCGAATGAACCTTGTGGACTTGGGCGGGCGCGCCCTGTTCATAGAAGTGTATTGTATGACGAAGGAGGTCAAACAATGAAGAACGCAAAGAAACTCTTGGCGCTCGTTGTGGCCGTGGTCATGTGCCTGGCCCTGGCGGCGCCCGCGTTTGCCGACGACGGCGACCAGCTCGCAGCGGACGTCTATACGCAGGCAAACTTTGACCAGGTTGCTCACGACGAGGAGAGCGGCCAGATCTATGACGAGGTATTCGGTGAGTTCAACGAGTACTACGCGACGGCCAAGGATGAGATCGACCCCGATGTGCGCCTGGGCCTGATGGCCATTGCGGAGGCCAAGCTGTTAGAGACCGGCGCTGTGACCCCGGCTATCCATAACGCTGGCAACTATGCTATCAGCAAAATCATCCCCCACACCCAGCCTGGCGTCATCTGGGGCATGGACGGTTCCTACCGCGGCTATAAGAACCTGCTCATCACCGACCAGTGGCTGACGCCCGACGTCCGCACCGAGCTGACCACGAAGTGGGGCGAACTGCGCGGCACCGGCACCTGGCTGGACTGGGCTAAGCAGTGGGCGGCCGACAATGGCTACACCTTGCAGGATTCCTATACGCTGGCTTATACCAGCGACCCCCAGACTTGGGACGCGCTGGCCAGCTATCAGGCCTCCGATGGCGAACCCATCTCCATGACCGTTGAGCCGTTGCTGCAGTATGACACCGAGAACGTCCAGCAGCCCGCTCTGGCCGAGAGCTATGAGGTCTCCGAAGACGGTCTGACCTACACTTTCCATCTGCGTGAAGGCGTGAAGTGGGTCACCTATCAGGGCACCGAGGTCGCCGAGGTCACCGCTGACGACTTCGTGGCCGGTCTGCAGCACTGCGCCGACGCGCAGATCAACCTGGCCGGTCTGCTCTTCGGCACTATCCAGAACCTGGAAGAGTATGCCACTGGCGAGATCACTGATTTTGCCGAGGTGGGCGTGAAGGCTGTCGACGATTACACGGTCGAGTACACCCTGGCTCAGCCCGCCCCCTGGTTCAACACCCTTGTGGGCTACAACATTCTCTATCCCATGAATCGCGGCTATTATGAATCCCAGGGAGGCAAGTTTGGCGAAGAGTTCGACGCTTCCGCTACCGACTATCTTTACGGCACGGATTCTCAGCACATCGCTTACTGCGGTCCCTATCTGGTGAGCAACTACACCCGCCAGAACACCATCACCTACACTGCCAACCCCAGCTATTGGGATGCGGACAATGTGCAGATCAAGACCGTCACCTTCCGTTATGATGACGGCACCGACCCCACCCGTACTTGGGACAACCTGATGGACGGCACCTATAATGCTGGCGCTGGCCTGGGCGCTGAGAACCTGGAGCAGGCCAAGAACACCGAGATCCCCGACGATCCTGATGGCGCCACTTACTTTGAGAAGTACGCCTACGTGAACAGCAACGGCACCGGCTCCTGGATGAACTGGCTCAACCTGGACCGCTATGCCTATGCCAACTATAACGACGAGACTCAGGTCCGTTCTTCCCTGACCGTCGCCCAGGCTGACGCTGCCCGGACTGCGATGCAGAACCAGAACTTCCGTCTGGCCTTTGCGTTTGCGTTCGACCGCGCCTCCTGGAACGCCATCTCCCGCGGCGAAGATCTGAAGTATGCGCGTCTGATCAACTCCTTTGTTCCCGGCAACCTGACCAGCACCACCAAGGAGATCACTCTGGACATCAACGGCACGGAGACCACCTTTGCTGCTGGCACCTATTACGGTGAGATCCTCCAGGCGCAGGTCGACGCCGACGAATTCCCCGTACAGGTTTGGGATCCCGAAGGCGATAACGGCGCTGGTTCCAGCTTCGGCTTCGATGGCTGGTACAACCCCGAGGAGGCTGCCAAGTACATGGACGCGGCTGTTGAGGAACTGGCTGCCGAGGGCATCGAGATCAGCGCGGAGAACCCCATCTATCTCGACTATCCGGATCAGGATTACTCCACTTCCGGCGCCGCTATGGACCAGATCCTGAAGAGCTCCGTTGAGGAAGCCCTGGGCGGCAGGGTCGTCATCAACCTTGTCCCCTGCGGCAGCTCGGACAACCAGACTTATGCCACCTATTACGGCGGCACCGGATACACCGCCAACTATGATGTCTATCTGGCTGGTAACGGCTGGAGCCCGGACTATGGCGATCCCCAGACTTACCTCGATACCATGCTTGATGGCGGTTCCATGCTGGTCACTCTGGGCCTGTATTGATCCTGAGCAAGTTTCTCGGCAGACATAATAAACCGTCAAAATGGGGGGCGGGGAATTTCCCCGTCCCCCTCATTCGATTCTTCTGCCTCGACTTGGATGAAGAGAGTGGGGATGTAGTATGGCAAAATATGTTTTAAAGCGATTGCTCCACGGCGCGATCTCCATCATCGCTGTCGTGTTTATTGTTATGATTTTGGTCTACGGCCTGATGAATCGTGACTTGGTTTTTGCCAAGGATCCACTTTTGAGCCGGCAGATGAATAACAATCGTGTCATTTATATGTACCAGAAATGGGAGGAGTTTGGCTATTTGGACTATGTGCCCTTTGCCGACTACCTCAATGACCTCGCCAGACAAGGCGAGATCGACGAAGAGACCCGTGCCGACGCGGTCTCCATTGGCCGGACGGCGGAGGATGATTCTCCTCTCACGGCTGAGTATGTGAAGAAGTTCACGGAATATTATGAGTCCAAAGGCTATACGGTGTCGCGGAATGATGCCATCGTATCAAGGGGCCGACTGGCCAATGGCGGCAAACAGCAGTTGTTTGCCTATCGGGACTACTCTGTTTTTAAGCGGCTGTGGAATTACTTCACCGGTCTGTTCTATGTGGACAACGTAAACTATGTGCCGGAGGAAAACGACATAGGGGAAAGAGGGCTGACTTTCACCTGGTATGACCCGGTATATGGCGGTGAGAAGTTCTCTCCTGCGCTGATAGGTAACGGCACCCGGTATAAATACCTGGTCTATTTTGACAACAAATTTCCGTATTTCCACCAAAACTTAGTAACCATCCACCTGGGCCAGTCCTATTCTGTGACGCGCGGCGTGGATGTGTGGGATTCTATGACCCAAAGCCAAGGTTCTTGGGTGCAGTCTGAAATCACATATCCCACCGGCTTGCAGGAGATGAGCGCAGACGATCTGCACACCGCCACTTATGTGGCTGGCTCTCTGGAAACCAGTGATTTGTATAAAGATCGCTTTACCGATGACTACACTTATACCAGAACGACGCAGAACAATATGTCCCGCCTGGGCTATTCGTTCCTGATCGGTATTATCGCGACGATTTTTGTTTATATCCTCGGTCTGCCTATCGGCGTACTGATGGCACGCGATAAGGGTGGTATTATCGACAAGGTGGGCACTGTCTATGTCATGTTCATTTCCGCTGTGCCCAGCTTGGCATACATTTTTATGTTTAAGGGCATTGGCCGCAGCATGGGATTGCCATGGATGTTCGACATGGATAATCTCTCAAAGCTGATGTATGTGCTTCCCATCGTGTCCCTGGCGCTGCCCTCCGTGGCAAGCATGATGAAATGGATGCGCCGGTACATGATCGACCAGATGAACTCCGATTACGTGAAGTTCGCCCGGTCCACCGGTCTGAGCGAGACCAGCATCTTCTTCAAGCACGTGATGAAGGTCTCCGCCATCCCCATCATCCAGGGCATTCCCGGCTCGATACTGCTGGCAATGACCGGCGCGCTGATAACCGAGCGCGTGTACATGGTTCCCGGCGCAGGCGGTCTGCTCATCGACGCCATCAATGCCTATGATAACTCGGTCATCGTGGGCGTGACCCTGTTCTATGCGATATTGGCGGTGTTGAGTCTGATTCTGGGCGATGTTCTGATGGCAGTAGTTGACCCGAGAATTTCCTTCACGGAGAAAGCGAGGTGACCGTCATGGAGGATCTTAACAAGAAGTATAACATGTCGGACGAGGAACTGTTTTCCCGTGTCGGCAGCGACGAATTCGCCTCCGAGAAGATCACCGCGCCCCGCTATTCCTACTGGAAGAGCGTGTTCCGCGTGTTCTTCCGCAATAAGGTCAACATCATAGTTCTGATTTTGCTGGCGGTCGTGATCGTATTTGCCTATGTCTACCCGGCAGTGATCGGATACGACCCAGGCGTAGATCCTTATATCAACTTAAATGACGCTGCGGGCAAACACCTGACGCCTGGTGCGGCGTTTAAGCATTTCGGCGTTGCGCTGAAGTGGATATTCGGCACCGGGGCCAATGGCAACTCTACCTTCGACGCCATCTGGAACGGCTCCCGTATCTCTATCAGCCTGGCGGTTATCTGCGCCGCTATCAATATGACCATCGGCACCCTGCTTGGCGCGGTTTGGGGCTTCTCCCGCAAGGTAGACATGATCATGAACGAGGTCTACAACGTCCTGGGCAATATTCCGTACACTTTGCTTATCTCCGTGATGGTCATGGTGTTCTCGCCCAGCTTTTGGACGCTGGTCTTTGCCATGACGATCATCGGCTGGCTTGGTATGGCCTATTACATAAGGACGCGGGTCATTATTATTCGTGATAATGAATATAACCTGGCATCGCGCTGCCTTGGCACCAGCATCTTCAAGATCGCCTCGAAGAACATCCTGCCCTTCATGACCTCCGTCATCGTGCTGGAGATCGCCGCGGCCATCCCGGGCTACATCTCTTATGAGGTGTTTCTGTCCTACATTGGCCTGGGCCTGAGCGAGGCATCCCTGGGCCGGTTGATCTATGAGTCGCAGAACGCCATGGTCACCCCCGGCTGGGGCTGGGAGTTCTGGACGCCCGTGGCCGTCGCCTCCGTCATCACCGTGGTGCTGTACGTGACGGGCCAGAACCTGGGCGACGCGTCCGACCCCCGGACGCATATGGAGTAAGGGGGAAGGACTATGGAAGAGAAGAGAAAAGTTCTGCTGTCCATCCAGGACCTGACAGTCAAGTTCCGGGTCCGCGGCCGTATCCTGACGGCCATCCGGGACGTGAGTCTGGATATCTATGAGAACGAGTCCATCGCCATCGTGGGCGAGTCCGGCTCCGGCAAATCGGTGCTGACCAAGACCTTCGCCGGTATGACCGACTCCAACGGCTACATCGACCAGGGCAAGCTGCTGTTCAACGACCCGGAGCTGGCGGAGACTTACGTGAATCTGACGGCGGGCGCCCGCAGGATGATCGAGTCCGCGCGGGTGAAGCTGAACAAGCTGAGCTGCTACGAGCTGGGCGTCGATACCTATAAGAAGATCACGGAGCTGGATAGCGAGAAAAAGCGCCGCAGCTCCCTCACCGACGAGGAAAGAGAGAGCATCGAAAAAGAGCTGCGGGACCTGAAATTCAAGCGCACCAACCTGTTCAACGAAAAGCAGACCTATGACCCCAAGACCGAGAAGGACAAGATCCACGCCGCGGCTCAGAAGCTCAAGGAGTACGACGCGCAGATCAAGTCCCTGGAGGGGAAGGAGGCCGCCGAGGAGAAAAAACGCAAAGAGGAGGCCTCCCGCGACACGGCGTTCAACGAGCGCTATGCCAAGGAAATGGCCCAGCTGAAAGCCCAGTATGACAAGCAGATCGCTGGCCAGATCAGCGACGAGACGAAAAAACGCAACGAGATCCTGGCAAAGGAGATCTATCTGTCCGTCGGCCGCTATGGGCTGCATGTGCGCATCCAGCTCATTCGGGCGCTGCTGAAAGCAATGAAAAAGGCGATGGTCATGGGCGTCGACCTGGACGACGAGGACCAGCGCAGCGCCGTGTTCGACACGGTGGTGTTCCGTGTGCGGTATCTGGACGAGACGCCGGAGAAGCTGCACGGCACCTGCGTGCTGAACCTGGCCAACGTGAAGTATGACAAGGACTGGAACCAGGTCCGCGGCCGCCGTATCGCCACGGTGTTCCAGGACCCCATGACCAGTCTGAACCCCATCATCACAATCGGCAAGCAGATCACCTCCACCATCATCAAGCACCAGGGGTGCTCCGAGGTGGAGGCCCGGACCCGCGCCCTGGAGCTGATGCGCAAGGTCGGCATCCCCCACGCGGAGGCCCGCTTTGACGACTATCCCTTCCAGTACTCCGGCGGCATGCGCCAGCGCATCGTCATCGCCATCGCGCTCTCCTGCCAGCCGAAGATCCTCATCTGCGATGAGCCCACTACGGCTCTGGACGTGACCATCCAGTCCCAGATCCTCAAGCTCATCAAGGACCTGCAGAAGGAATTTGGCTTCACCATCGTATTCATCACCCATGACCTGGGCGTGGTGGCCAACATCGCGGACCGGGTGGCGGTGCTGTACGCCGGGCAGATCGTGGAGCTTGGCACGGTGGAGGAGGTCTTTTACGACCCCCGGCACCCGTACACCTGGGCGCTGCTGTCGAGCCTGCCCCAGTTGGCCGAGCGCAATACCACCCTGTACTCCATCACCGGCACGCCCCCGTCCCTGTATAACGCCATCGTGGGCGACGCGTTCGCGCCCCGCAACCCCTACTGCATGAAGATCGACACGCTTGAGGAGCCGCCTATGTTCCAGGTGAGCCCGACCCACTTTGCCAAGACATGGCTGCTGGACCCGCGGTCTCCCAAGGTGGATAAGCCTGAGGGCATCCAGGATATCCACACCAAGCTCATGAAGGCATTCAATATTTAAGGGGGGCGGAAACGTGTCTAGAGTAAAAGGAACCAAAGAAGGCCGCCGTTCCCACTTCCCGGAACACGGGCCTATCGCAGAAAACGGCAGAGAGATACTCCTGTCGTTGAAGGATGTGGACATCACCTTCGGCAAGGGCGACAACGCCGTCCGCGCCGTGCAGGACGCGTCCTTCGACATCTACAAGGGCGAGACGTTTTCCCTGGTGGGAGAGTCCGGCTCCGGCAAGACCACCATCGGCCGGGCCGTGATCCGGGTCAACCCCCTGGCCGGGGGCGAGATCGACTATAAGGGCGTGCGCATCTCCGGCAAGATCCCCCGTTCCCTGGACCGGGAGGTCATCCGCAATGTGCAGATGGTGTTCCAGGACCCCGCCGCGTCTTTGAACGAGCGCGCCACGGTGGACTACATCATCTCCGAGGGTCTTTACAACTTCGGCCTGTTCGAGAACGAGGCGGACCGTGTCCGCAAGGTGGAGAACATGATCCACGAGGTGGGTCTGCTGCCCGAGCATCTGACCCGGTATCCCCATGAGTTCTCCGGCGGCCAGCGCCAGCGCATCGGCATCGCACGGGCCATGGTCATGGAGCCGGAGCTGGTGGTGGCCGACGAGCCCATCTCCGCCCTGGACGTGTCCATCCGCGCCCAGGTGCTGAACCTGATGAAGAAGTTCCAGCGGGAAAACGACGTCACCTATCTCTTCATCGCCCACGACCTTTCCGTGGTCCGGTTCATTTCCGACCGTATCGGCGTCATCTACAAGGGCCGGATCGTGGAGGTGGCGGACGCGGAGGAGCTGTTCGACTTCCCCCTGCATCCCTACACCCACTCGCTGATCTCCGCCATCCCCATTCCCGATCCTCAGCTGGAGAAGAACAAGGTCCAGTTCGTTTATGACCCGTCCGTTCACGATTACAGCGAGGATAAGCCGGAGTTCGTGTGCATCGGTCACGACCACTGGATCTACGGCAACAAGAAGGAGATCGAGGAGTATAAGGCCATCCGTGAGTCCGGCGTGCCCATCAAGCCCATCACCATCGCTGACCCCGAAACGGCCCAGGAGCAGCAGGCTTCGGCCATCGACGCGGCGGAGGCCGCGGCGCAGGCCCAGTTCCTCCAGGCGCCGGTGCACGATACCGGCAGCATCTGGTATACGCTGCTCAGCTTCCTGCTGCCCATCCCAGGCTTCATCGCCGGGTGGCTGTTCAAGCGGCACAAGCACTTCCGCAATTACAAGGCGTGCAAGAAGGGCGCCGTCATCGGCATCGTCACCCTTGCCGTGTTCGCGGCGATCTTTGCCCTGCTGCTGTGGGCTGCGGTGGCCTGATTGGGACGCGGGGCGAGAAAGAAAAGCGAGCCATACGTGCCGCCGGTAAATAAGATCGAACTGTCTTCCGCCCATACTGGGCGGAAGATGGTCCTTATGATCGTTTTTCTGGCGATAGCGGTGGCCGCGTTCGTATATGGATTCATGCAGCTTCTGGATCCCGATGAGGCTGGGGGCTGGCAGGAGATCCAGGCGTCCTCCGGCGCGGAGCTCAACTGCGGCGGAGATTTTGTGCTGCTGTACGATCTGGGCGGCTCCGGCTCCAGCGTCTCGGCGGAGAAGAAAGGCCTGACCTCGGCCTATACCGGGGCGGCGGTGACGGCTTACCGGCTCTTCACCAATGACGGTGACTTTGAGGATGTGCACAACGTGCGGTACATCAACCGGCACCCCAACGAGGTGATCGACGTGGACCCGGCGCTGTATCACGCCCTGGAGCAGGTGCAGGCCGCCGGGGACCGGTCGTTGTATCTTGGGCCGGTTTACGAGATCTACAACGGCGTGTTTACCTGCGAGGACGACGCTCAGACAGCGGACTTCGACCCGCTGCAAAACGGCTCGCTCCGGGCGTATTTCGCCGAGTGCGCCGCGTTCGGCGGCGACCCGGCCTCGGTGGATGTGGAGCTGCTGGGCGACGGAGAGATACGGCTCGCGGTATCGGAGGAATATCTCGCGTTTGCCCAGGAGGAGGAGATCGTAAGCTTCATCGACTTTGGCTGGATGAAAAACGCCTTTATTGCCGACTATCTGGCGGATACGCTGGCGAACGCGGGCTATACCCGCGGCGCCCTGTCCAGCTGCGACGGCTTTGTGCGCAACCTGTGCCAGGGCGGGGAGACCTTCGCCTTCAATATCTTTGACCGGGGCGTCCGGGCGGGGGCCATGACGTATACCGGCCCCATGAGCATCGTGTATCTGAGAAGCTACCCCATGAACGAGCTGGATGCCGCGAACTACTATGAGATGTCCGACGGCGGGATCAGGTCGTACTATCTTGACCCGGCGGACGGCCTTTGCAAAACCGCTCTGGACGACCTTATGGCCTACGCCTGTGACGGGAGCTGCGCTGGGACGGCGCTGGCGCTGGCCCCGCTGTATGTAGCGGATGGACTGGACGCCGAGGGGCTGTCCGCCCTGGCGGAGAGGGGCGTCTTTTCCGTGACCTGCGGGGACGGCGAGGTGCGATACAACGACCCGGACCTGACATTCGAGCCGGAGGAGGGCTACAGCGCAGTTTGCGATGAGTAGTGAGAAGAGCATACCGGCAGCCGGTATGCTCTTTTGTTGTTTTGACAAATATTATAAAATATGACGTTTTATCTTTAAATTTTTATGACATATTGACATTTGTTTAGCGCGGCTATATAATACAGTCTATAAGCGGCGCAGCGTGTTGCGGCGCACAAAATGTACATAAGGAGGCACCCCTATGAAAAAGTTATTTGCGCTTGTCCTGGTTTTGACGATGGTCTTTGCACTGACCATCCCGGCAATGGCTGAGGAGGAGACGGAGTTTGATCCGGAGCTGGTCGCCGCTGCTCAGGAAGAGGGAGAGCTTGTGGTCTACGGCTCCTGCGAGGAGCCCTACATGGCCGCCGCTGCGGAGAAGTTCCAGGAAATGTTCGGCATTAAGGTATCCGCCCAGCGTCTGTCCACCGGCGAGGTCCAGGCCAAGATCGAGGAGGAGAACGGCAATCCTTCCGCCGACGTTTGGTTCGGCGGTACTACCGACCCGTACAATGTCGTGGCTGCCGAGGGTCTGCTGGAAGCCTATGACGCCGCCAATGCCAGCCATCTGCTGGGCGACGCGTATAAGAACGCCGACGGCTACTGGTACGGCATCTACAAGGGCATCCTGGGCATCATGGTCAACAAGGACGAGTTGGAGCGCATGGAGCTGCCTGTCCCCGAGGACTGGGCGGACCTGACCGACCCCCAGTATGAGGGCCTGATCTGGATGTCCAACTACAACACCGCTGGCACCGCCAAGCTGGTCATCAACACCATGATCCAGAAGTACGGCCACGACGAGGGCATCCAGTATCTGGTAGACCTGGACAAGAATATCGAGGTCTATACCAAGTCCGGCTCCGGCCCGTCCAAGAACATCGGTACCGGTGAGTGCGTCATCGGCATTGGTTTCCTGCATGACGGCATTACCCAGATCATCGACAACGGCTATGAGAACGTGCAGCTCATCATCCCCTCCAGCGGCACTTCCTTTGAGATCGGCGCCACCGCTATCTTCAAGGGCGCTGCCCATCCCAACGCCGCCAAGCTGTGGATCGAGTATGCTCTGAGCCCCGAGTGCGTCAATCAGGCCAAGGATACCGGCTCCTACCAGTTCCTGGTCATCGACAACGCCGAGCAGCCCGAGCAGGCCGCTGAGTTTGGTCTGGACCCCGAGAACGTGATGGACTATGACTTTGAGGATGCCACCGAAAACATCGGCGCCTATGTGGAGGAGGTCATGGAGGCCCTTGCCAACGCTGGCGCCGACACGGAGGACGCTGGCCGGTTCCAGACCGAGTGAGCTTTCTCAGAGGCAGAATGACGTAGACCGGCGACGGGGGATGGCGTGCGCCATCCCCCGTTTTTCGTTCCATGGCGCATCCTTGAGAGGAGAGAGGAGGGATCCCTATGGCAAGAAGCCAGAGCGCGGCGCTGGACCGGAAAAAGCTCATGGCCGACCCCGTGATGGTAGGCACCATCGTTGTCCTCATCGCATTTTTGACATTGTTCATCCTGTACCCCCTGGCCATCCTGCTGGTGGACAGCGTTTACGGCGACGATGGCCTGACGATGGACATCTTCAAGCGTGTCATGGCCATGGCCAACTTCCGCAAGGCCATTACAAATACTCTGAAGGTGGGCTTTTTGGTGGGGGTGCTGTCGGCAGCGGTGGGCCTGCTGTTCGCCTATGTGGAGGTCTATGTGAAGGTGGGCCGGGGCGTAGGCGGTCTGTTCAAGGTGGTGAGCATGCTGCCGGTGGTATCGCCGCCCTTCGTGCTGAGCCTTTCCATGATCATGCTCTTCGGCAAGGCGGGGCTCATCACCCGGTTTTTGCTGCATATCTATGACAACAGCGTCTACGGTTTCTGGGGCATCGTCATCGTACAGACCCTGACGTTTTTCCCGGTGTGCTATATGATGCTCAAGGGACTTCTCAAAAACATCGACCCCTCTCTGGAGGAGGCGGCCCGGGACATGGGCGCGGGACGGATGAAAGTGTTCACCAGCGTGACGCTGCCGCTGCTGTTACCGGGACTGGGCAATGCCTTTCTTGTGACGTTCATCGAGTCCATCGCGGACTTTGCCAACCCCATGATCATTGGCGGCTCCTATGACACGCTGGCCACCACGATCTATCTGCAGATCACTGGCGCTTACGATAAACAGGGCGCGGCGGCGATGGCGGTAGTGCTGCTGACCATCACGCTTCTGATGTTCGCGGTGCAGAAGTACTACCTGGAGGCCAAGACCGCCGCCACTCTGACGGGCAAAGCTTCCCGTGGTCGGATGCTCATCTCCGACAAGAGCGTCACCCGGCCGCTGACGGCGCTGTGCGGCCTGGCCGCGGCCTTTGTCATCATGATGTATCTGTGCGTGCCCATCGGCGCGCTGTTTCCCACCTGGGGATATAAGTTCACGCCGCTGACCTTCAAATGGTTCGGGCAGGTGTTCACCCGTTACAAGGGCTTCAAGGCGTTCACCGACTCTTTTGTGCTGAGTCTGATCTCCGCGCCTATCACGGCTCTTCTGAGCATGATCATCTCCTACCTGGTGGTCAAGCGCAAATTCAAGGCCAAGGGCTTCATCGAGGCTGTCTCCATGCTGGCTATGGCGGTGCCCGGCACGGTACTGGGCGTGGGATATATCCGGGGCTTCTCCGGCGGCATCTTCCACACGGGCCTGCTGCAGGGCATATATGGCAGCGCGGCGATATTGGTGATCGTGTTCGTGGTCCGTTCCCTGCCCACCGGCACCAGAAGCGGCATCTCCGCCCTGCGGCAGATCGACAAGTCCATCGAGGAATCGGCCTACGACATGGGCGCGGACAGCTTCAAGGTGTTCATGACCGTGACGCTGCCCCTCATCAAAGATTCCTTCCTCAGCGGCCTCGTGACCGCCTTCGTCCGGAGCATCACCGCCATCTCCGCCATCATCCTGCTGGTGACGCCGCAGTTTCTGCTCATCACCGTGCAGATCAACGAGTTCGCGGAGAAGGGATCCTATTCCATCGCCTGCGCCTTCGCCACCATCCTGATCCTCATCACCTACGGCGCGGTGCTTCTGATGAATCTGTTCATCCGCTTCTTCGGCACCAGCAGAAAGATAAAGGAGGAAATGTGAGATGTCAAAGATCAAGAAAGGCGTCCGTCTGGACCATATTTCCAAGATATACCAGGACCCCAAGACCGGCAAGGATTTTTACGCGGTAAAGGACGTCTCCCTGGACATCGAACCGGGCTCCTTTGTCACGCTGCTGGGGCCGTCCGGGTGCGGCAAGACCACGACGCTGCGGATGATCGCCGGGTTCGAGAGCCCGGACGAGGGGGAGATCTATCTGGGCGACCAGCCCATCAACGCCCTGACCCCCAACAAGCGGGATACGGCCATGGTATTTCAGAGCTACGCTCTGTTGCCGCACTACAATGTGTTCGACAATGTGGCCTACGGCCTGAAGCTTCGCAAGGTCCCCAAAGAGGAGATCCGCCAGCGGGTCATGCACATCCTGGACTTGGTGGAGCTGACCGGCATGGAGGGACGCATGACGAATCAGCTCTCCGGCGGCCAGCAGCAGCGCGTGGCCTTGGCCCGGGCGCTGGTGATCGAACCAAGCGTGCTGCTGTTCGACGAGCCGCTCTCCAACCTGGACGCCAAGCTCCGTGTATCCATGCGCACGGAGATCCGCCGTATCCAACAGGAGGTAGGTATCACTGCCATCTACGTCACACACGACCAGAGCGAGGCTATGGCCCTCAGCGACAGCATCATCATCATGAATGGCGGCGTCATCGCCCAGATGGGCTCGCCGCAGGAGATATATTACCATCCCGACAGCGAGTTCGTAGCGGACTTCATCGGTGAGGCCAACTTTCTCCGCGGCACCATGACCGGTATGGAGGGGGGTCACGCCATCCTGGAGATCGAGGGGAACAGGACGCCTGTGCATCCCAAGGAGGGTATGCAGACCGGCCAGACCTATACGGCGGTGCTCCGGCCGGAGTCCGCTGCACTCGCGGAGACAGGCGGTCTGCCCTGCAAGGTGGTCCTTAGCTGCTTCATGGGCTCCTATCAGAACTACCATGTCATGGTGGGCAGTACCCTGGTAAAGCTGACGGATTATAATCCTAAGAACAAACGAGTTTATAAGGTAGGGGAGACCTGCTCGCTGGTGTTTGACCCGGCGTTTGTACATATCCTGTAAGGAGAGAGCCGCCTTCTCGCAAGGCGGCTCTGTTATCGGTCATGAGAGAATACGAGCAAATGGAGCGGTGGCTCAGAGCGGCGGAGAACAACGAGCCGGTCTGGCTGGACGACATACGGCAGGCGTGTGATGTTATGCCGGAGGCGCGGCCCGTTGTAGCCCAGGTGACGGCTCCGGACGGGAATGTCCTTGATTTCAGGTATGACGTTCCGCCTTGGAGAACGCCAAAGGGGCGGGCTCTGACTGCGGAATACGTGCGGGCTTGCGTGTTCAATATCCTGTCGGTCCACAGCGGAGAAAAACTGGTCATCTTCCGGGACGGTGCGGATAAAGAGCTGTGCGCGCTGTTGGATGAATTACCGCGGGCGTTTCAGGTGGATGAAGAGGTAAGAACGGGTTACGGCAAGGTGGTCAGCATCGCTGACCGTCTGTGCCGGAGTTTTGGGGCGGGACCGTTTTCTGTTTCGTTCCGGGACATTGGAGAGTATACGCCCGCGCTGGCGGAAGAGATGCGGCCATACGGGTTGGAGCCTCGGCTGCGACGGGTGTCCGCCATGGCGGCATCCGGGCTTTGCTGCGGCGTGGATGCGGGCGGCACGGATATCAAATTGGCCTTGGCTCGGGACGGACGGCTGCTTGCGGTCCGGGTCATGGACTGGGACCCGGCCTCCGGCGTCGCGGCGGAGGACACTTTGGGACCGCTTACGGCCTTTATCGGCGCCGCGTTGGCCGAGTGCGCTCCCGGCGAGAAACTGAATGGACTTGGCGTCAGCTATCCGGACGTGGTGATCCGGGACCGGATCGTAGGCGGAGAGACGCCAAAAACACAGGGCATGCGCCAGCATGCGGCGGACTATGAGGCGGAATTTGCCAAGATCACCGCCCTGCGGGACCGTCTCGAGCCATTCTGCACCCCCGGAGCGCCTATTCGCATCATCAACGATGGTCATATGGCGGCTTTCACGGCGGTGATGGAGCTGGTCCACTGCGGCAGGGGCGGCGAATTGACCGGAGGCGTTGTGGCCAACGCCATGGGGACCGATCTGGGCACCGGGTGGCTGGAGCCGGACGGGCGCATACCGGACGCACCTATTGAACTGTATGACCTGCTGATGGATCTGGGCAGCTATCCAGGCCGTAAACTGCCGCCGGAGGACTTGCGGAGCTTGCGCAATGAAAATTCGGGCTTGCCGGGAATTCGGCGGTATGTGGGTCAGGCGGCCGTGTTCCGTTTGGTATGGCAGCGAAAGCCGGAACTGCTGGAGGGATTCACAGCGCGGGAGGGCGATGTGCTGCATATCCGGACGGACCCGGATATGCGCAAGCCCTGTTTGGCCAGTCTTATCGCCGCAGCTCGGGAGGGAGACCAGGCGGTCCTGGACGCGTTCCGGCAGATCGGACGCAATTTGGGACAGTTGTACCGGCAGATGCAGTGGCTGCTGCGGCCAAAGACGGATACCCGGTTTCTGTTCGGCCGGTTTGTCATGGAGCCAGCGTGCTTTGCCTGTATTCGCGCGGGC
The DNA here is from genome assembly GCA_947629245.1 of uncultured Oscillospiraceae bacterium. Classification (GTDB taxonomy): domain Bacteria; phylum Bacillota; class Clostridia; order Oscillospirales; family Oscillospiraceae; genus CAJOIG01. The sequence goes on from CANRDC010000013.1 coordinate 41,731, forward strand.
TGCGCCGAGACGGCCCCCTGGATACGTCTTGAGGCAGTCGACAGATCCATGGCCCATTCGCCGCTGATGCAAGAGCTGGCCGCCTGGCCCGGCGTCACAGTCGCCCAGTTTGGGCAGGCGGTGGGCGCGATCTATTTTTGCCGGTTTTGACGCGGGGCGTCGGGTGTGAACCGGCGGCGCGTTCTGAAATTTTTAGAAATAAATCTCCCTGTTTGTGTAGAATAATATTTTATATCAAGCAAGGAGGTTTTTCTATGTGTGACGTTCATGAAAAGAGCATCGCGGGATTTGCGGAGGCGCTGCGGGCGGAGGAGCGCGCGGCGGGGACCGTGGAGAAGTACGGACGCGACGCGGCGGAATTCGCCGGGTGGCTGGGGGAGCGGGAGCTGACGCGCGAGGCGGCGGCGGAGTGGAAGGAGCAGCTGCTGGCGAGCGGTCTCGCGCCGGTGACGGTCAACGCCAAGCTGTCGGCGGTGAACCGGTTTCTGACGTATCTGGGCCGGGCGGACTGCAGGACGAAATACCTTCGCATCCAGCGGCGGCTGTTCCGTGGCACGGAGCGGGAGCTGACGAAGGGGGAGTATATGCGTCTGGTGGAGACGGCGGAGCGGCTGGGAAAGCACCGGCTGAGCCTGCTGATGGAGACGGTGTGCGCCACGGGGATACGGGTCAGCGAGGTGCGGTATATCACGGTGGAGGCGGCCAGGGCGGGCCGGACGGACATCTCCCTGAAGGGGAAGATACGGACC
>CANRDC010000014.1 GCA_947629245.1 uncultured Oscillospiraceae bacterium
TCCGCCTGGGTGACGAACCGCCGCCCGTCCCGGACGGCCCGCAGGGCCGCCTCGTTCACGATGTTGGCAAGCTCCGCACCGGACGCGCCGGAGGCCATGCGGGCCACCTTCTCGTAGTCCACGTCCTCGGCTATCTTCACTTTCTTGGCGTGTACCTTCAATATGGCCTCCCGGCCCTTCAGGTCCGGCAGCTCCACCGGTACCCGCCTGTCGAAGCGTCCAGGTCGGGTCAGCGCCGGGTCCAGAGCCTCGGGCCGGTTGGTGGCCGCCAGGATGATGACCCCGTTGTTGGCCTCAAAGCCGTCCATCTCCGTGAGAAGCTGATTGAGGGTCTGCTCCCGCTCGTCGTTGCCGCCCACGGTCCCGGCGCTGCGCTTGCCGCCGATGGCGTCTATCTCGTCGATGAACACGATGCAGGGGGCCTTCTCCTTGGCCTGCTTAAAAAGGTCCCGGACCTTGGACGCGCCCATGCCGACGAACATCTCCACGAACTCCGAGCCGGACATGGAGAAGAAGGGCACGTTGGACTCGCCCGCCACCGCCTTGGCCAGCATGGTCTTGCCGGTGCCCGGAGGGCCCACCAGCAGCAGGCCCTTGGGCATGGACGCGCCGATCTCCTTATATTTGTCCGGGTTTTGCAGATAGTCCACGATCTCCCGCAGATTCTCCTCGGCCTCGTCCACGCCCTCCACGTCGGAGAAGCGGATGCCGTCGGAGCTCTTCACGTAGACCTTGGCGTTGGACTTGCCCATGTTGAACATCATGGAGTTGCCGCCCGCCTTCTCCATCATCTTTCTGCTCATGAACTGGCCGATGCCGATGAACAGGACGATGGGGAGTATCCAGTACAGGAGTATCGACAGCAGCGGCGAGGTCTGCTCGATGATCTCGCTGGAGAAGGTGACCCCCGCCCCATGCAGCCGCTCCACCAGGCCGGGGTCCTCGATGGGGCCGGTCTTATAGACCTGGGTCATGTCCTTGTCCGTGAAGAGGATCTGATTGTCCTTGAGCTCCACCTGCCCCAGCGTGCCGTCCTCCGTCATGGTCATGAAGGTGCCATAATCCACCTCCTGGATCTGCCGCCGGGCCAGCCAGGGCATGAACAGCAGATTGAACAGCAGCAGCGCCGCCATCACGACGCCGTAGTAAAATATTAAGGGCTTTTTCGGTTTTTTGACCTCGTTCATCGTTCGTATCCTCCTGTCTGCGCGGAGCGCTTTCGCGTCCCGTCACTCCTCCATGGCTTCCTTGAGCTTTTTGGACAGCCGGATGAATTCCCAAACATCGTCCGAGCCCACGCGCTCCAGCAGCAGCTCCGTCTGGTCCAGCGCCTGCTCTCTGGTCTTTCGTATCCAGGTCCGGCCCGGCTGGGTGAGCGTCACCACCGTCTTTCGGGCGTCCTCCGTGGACGGTTCCCTCCGGATGTAGCCGTTTTTCTCCATCTTGTTCAGGAGCGCGGCGATGCGCGCCGTGCTCACGTCCATCTGGCGGGCGATGTCGCCCGCGTATACCACGCCGTCGGCCATGGCCAGCAGCCCCAGCAGAAAGCCTGTGCCCTTGTGCAGCTCATCCAGCCGGGTGAAGAGATCCCTGGGCACACAGTTCCGCAGTTCGTCCAGGATCGTCATGGCCTCTTCCCGTTTCGTCATTTTACGCCGCCTCTTCTCTTTATAGCCCTCTCGCGCAAGCCCGGTTTGCTAATGTAGTTAGCATATTAGCACATGGGGCGATGCCCGTCAATGACGGCGTCCTCTATTTTACAAACGGTTCACAGTTTGGCGTTTTGCGGGAATGCCGCAGCGGCTTACAAGGCGGGGCCCGCCAAAAAATATGTCTATTTTGTTAACAGGATCGGCTTTTGTTGCAGCCGGACGAAAAGTGTTCTATGATAGTGACGGGAGGGATGCGCTGTGAAAAGGAGATCCACGCCGATCATGCAAAATCTGAAGGAAACGGTCCGCCGCAAGCCCGCCGTGGCCGCGGTCTATTTCGTGCTGCGGGCGCTGGTCATCCTCACGATGGTCCTGCAGTTTTTCAACGGGGACTATGAGAACGTATTTTTGTGCGCGCTGACGCTGGGGCTGTTCATGATGCCGACGATCGTCGAGCGGCGGCTGCGCATCGACTTTCCCGACACCATGGAGATCGTCATCCTGCTGTTCATCTTTGCCACGGAGATATTGGGCGAGATACGTTCTTACTACACCACCTTCCCCGGCTGGGACACCGTCATGCACACCCTGAACGGCTTTCTCTGCGCGGCGGTCGGCTTTTCCCTGGTGGATATGCTGGACCGCAACGAGCGGTTTTCGATGTCGCTCTCGCCGGTGTTTCTGGCCATCGTGGCGTTTTGCTTCTCCATGACCATCGGGGTGCTGTGGGAGTTTTTCGAGTGCGCCGCCGACACGTTCCTGCTCAAGGACATGCAGAAGGACGCCGTTTTGAACACCATCTCCACGGTGGCCCTGGACCCCACCGGCGGCAATACGCCCGTCGTCATCCGGGACATCGAGGACGTTATCGTGGTGGCCGGCGGGAAGCAGATCCCCCTGGGCCTGGGCGGCTATCTGGACGTGGGCATCCGGGACACCATGAAGGACCTGTTCGTGAACTTCATCGGCGCGGCGGTGTTTTCCTTCATCGGCTATTTCTACCTGATAGGCCGGAGCAAGGGCCGCTTCGCCCGCCGCTTCATCCCCCAGGTGCTGGAGGACGAGCGGGAGCAAGCGCTCAAACGATAGCCTTAACGTCTTGATATTTCGGTCCCATAAAAGATCCGCCCTCTGGGTCCAGAGGGCGGATCTTTTATGTTCTCACTTCCACGGGCTCGTTGAGCGTCATGCTCTCCGGTGTCACCCTGCAGTCATAGGCCAGGATACGCACCCCGGCCGTTTTGGCCGCCCGCAGCGCGGCGGCGAAGGCCGGGTCCGTCTGCTCGTTGGGGGCGAAATACCGCACGCCCTCCATCTGGACCACGAACAGCACATAGGCCGCCCCCGGAAACGCCGTCAGCTCCCGCAGATGCTTTGCGCCCCGCTCCGTCGGCGCGTCCGGGAACAGCACGACGCCGTCCCGCTCCAAGGTCACCCCTTTGACCTCCAACAGCGCCAAATCAGGCGTCAGCAGCCCAAAATCGAACCGGCTGTCCCCATATTTGAACTCGGGCCGTATCTCCGTCCCGGTCGGGAACAGGTTCCCCGCTCTCAGCCACTCCAGCGCGGCGGCGTTGGGGGCCTGGCTGTCCATATTGACGAGCCGTTCGCCCTTTTCCACGGCTACCAGGTCATAGCGTGTTTTTCGGGCGGCGCGCTCGCCCGCGTCGGCCAGGTATACCCTGGCGCCGGGGACCAGCAGTTCCCGGCACCGGCCCGTGTTCTTCACATGGACCGTCTCCACCCGGCCGCCCAGCTCCACATGGGCGATGAATCGGTTGGGCCGGTCGATGAACGTCCCGGCCTTTATTCTTTCATATCGCATAATTGGCCGATTCCAGCAGCTTTCTCGTGTACTCGTGCCGGGGCCGGTCGTACACCTGGTCCACCGGACCGCTCTCCACGATGCGCCCGGCCTGCATCACCAGCACCCTGTCGCAGATGGAATACACCACGTTCAGATCGTGGCTGATGAACAGGTAGCTCAGCTCCAGCTCCCGCCGCAGGTCCCACAGCAGGTCCAGCACCTGGGCCTGGATGGTCACGTCCAGGGCCGACACCGGCTCGTCCGCGATGATGAATCGGGGCCGCTGGATGAGGGCCAGGGCGATGGCCACCCGCTGACGCTGGCCGCCGCTGAGCTCACGGGGCTTTCGCCGGGCATGCTCCCGCTCCAGTCCCACCCGCTCCAGCATGTCCAGCACCCGGCGTTTGCGCTCGGGCGCGTCATACTTTCCGAAGATACGCAGGGGCTCTTCCAGTATCCACCCCACGCTCCTGGCCGGATTCAGGCTGGAGAACGGGTCCTGGAACACCATCTGGGGCCGCTTGGTATAGTGGGTGACAGAGCCGGACACGTCATTTTCCGGCAGCATGCCGAGGATGGCCTTCGACAGGGTGGACTTGCCGCAGCCGGACTCTCCCACCAGACCCACGATCTCGCCCTGGTCGATATGGAAGCTGGCGTCGTGGACGATCTCATGGCGCTCCTGACGGCCAAAAACGCCGCCGTCGGCGTAGCTGACGGTGAGATGCTCCACCTCTAACACTCTTTCACTCATGGCGCTTCCTCTTGGGGATGGCGGCGATGAGCCGCCTGGTATACTCGTCCCTGGGGTCGGCGAACACCCGCTCCGTATCCCCCCGCTCCACGATCCGGCCCTGATACATCACCGCCACGCTCTCGCAGAGTCTTCGCACCACGCCCAGATCGTGGCTGATGAGCAGCACGGCCACGCCGAATTCATGGCTCACGGACTTCAAAAGCTCCAATATCTGGGCCTGGACGGTCACGTCCAGGGCGGTGGTGGGCTCGTCGCAGATGAGCAGCTTTGGATGTATGACCATGGCGGAGGCGATGACGGCCCTCTGGCGCTGGCCGCCGCTGAGCTGATGGGGATACTTTTCATAGGCCTTTTCCGGCTCCGGCAGGCCCACCTGGGCCATGGCCTCCAGGGCCAGGTTTTTCCGCTCCCCGACGGACAGGTCCGTGTGGATGCGCAGCACCTCCTCCACCTGACGGCCCACCTTCATCAGGGGGTTCAGGCTGGTCATGGGCTCCTGGAACACCACGCCGATATCCCGGCCCTGGACATGGCGCAGCTCCTCCCGGGAGCAGGCCAGCAGGTCCTTTCCCTCAAACAGCGCCTGCCCGGACATATTCACGTTCCACCGCTCGATAAGGCCCGACAGGGCCATGGCGGTGACGGTCTTTCCCGACCCGGACTCTCCCACCAGACCCAGCCTCTGGCCGGGCTCCATGGCCAGATCCACGCCCCGGACGGCCTGCTTGCCGGTGGACAAAAACGTCACATGCAGGTCCCTGATCTCAAGCAGCACCGTTCTCGCCTCCCAGTCCCTCGCTGAGCAGGCCGAAGCCCAGTATCAGCAGGATGATGGCCGCGCCGGTGCCGAGGGCGTACCAGGGCGCGGACAGAAGATATCCCTGGGCCTCGCCCAGCATCCGACCCAGGCTGGCGTCGGGGGGTCTGACGCCCACGCCCAGATAGCTCATGGACGCCTCCGCCAGCACGGCGTTGTTGAAGCCGATGGCCACGCTGGGCAGCAGTACGGGCACGATGTTGGGCAGGATGTGCCGAAACAGGATGCGCATATCCCCGGCGCCCATGAGCCGCGCGCCCGCCACATAATCCAGGCTCTTCTGCCTTGCCACCTCCGCCCGGACGATGCGGGCGAAGCTGGGCACGAACAGCACTCCCAGGGCGATGATGATCTTATACTTGCCGCTGCCAAAAAGCGCGATGAGCACCAGGGCCAGCAGGATGCTGGGGAAGGCGGTGACGGCGTCGTTGAAGCGCATGACGATCTCGTCCAGCCACCCGCCGTACCAGCCCGTGACGCCGCCGATGACGAGCCCCGCGAACAATCCGATGGCCACGGTAGCCGCGGCGATGAGGAAGGTAGCTCCCGCCCCCTCCACGACGCGGGACAGGATATCCCGCCCGAAATTGTCCGTACCCAGGGGGTGGGCAAGGCAGGGCGCGAGCATCTTGGCCTTGCCGTCCATGGCGTTGGGGTCATAGGGGGTCCAGACCATCCCCACCAGGATGACGGCCAGCATAAATCCGGTGATAACGGCCCCCGCTGTGAAGTTTTTGTTGTGTCGTATCCTCACAAAGCGCCTCGCAGAGTTTGCGCCCGGAGGCGCAAATAAAGTTGGATATGATTTCCGGGGGCGTGTACCTCGGAAATCATTCTTCTCGGCCTGCAAACGTGCGAGCCCATGGGGTCCCCACAAAGCCTGTTTTGTGGGGAGAGGAGGGACCGCAAACTATTCGAGTTTTGCCGTTTGCGGCAAAAGGAGACCTAGTTTGCGAGCCCCGACGAGCGCTGCAGCAGGCCGCAGCCTTTTCGATTGAAAGGCTCTGCCTTTCAATCGAGTCTGATCCTCGGGTCGATATACTGGGTGACGATATCCGCCAGATAGTTCATGAACACCACGATGAAGGCGATGATCACCACGATGCACTGGACCACGGGATAATCCCGGTTGCCGATGCTGGCCAGCAGGAGCCTTCCCAGGCCGGGCAGGGCGAACACCTGCTCCACCACGATGGACCCGGCCACGATATCGGCCAGCGTCATAGCCACGAAGGTGACCACGGGCAGGATGGCGTTTCTGAGCACATGCATGCGGATGACGCTCCAGCGGGAGTTGCCCCGGCTGTAGGCCGTGCGCACATAGTCCTGGCCCATCTGGCCCATGATGGATGAGCGCAGCAGCTTTGTGACCATGGCGGCCTTGGGGATGGCGATGGCCAGGGCCGGGAACACCAGGTAGCCCAGAAAGCCCCAGAAGCTGTCCTGAGGCCGCACAAATCCGCCCGGCACGAACAGCTTCAGCACCAGTCCGAACACATAGGTAAAGAGGATGCCCAGGAAGAACGGGGGAATGGCCATGAACACCTGGTTCATGGCCACGAATACCCGGTCGAGCCGTCCCCCCTGCCAGCGCGCCAGCGTGATGCCAAGAGGGATGCTGATGGCGATGACCAGCAGCCACGCCATGAGGGACAACGCCGCGGTGACGGCGCCCTTGCCCTCCATGACCTGGCGGACGGTCATGCCATAGTTATAGCTGTCGCCCATATCGCCCGTGACGAAACCGGTGAGCCAATCCCAGTACCGCACGAGCACGTTCCTGTTCAGTCCCATCTCCTCCCGCAGGGCCTCGGCCCGCTCCGGGGTATAGTCGCTGCCCAGGAGCTTGGTGACGGGGTCGCCGGGGATGAGCTGGAAGGCCAGGAACGCCAGCAGGGATATGAGGAGCAGGGTGACGGCCAATACTCCTGTTTTTCTCAGTACATACCGCAACGGTCACCCGACGCGGCGGACCGTGGACATATCCATGACGTACAGGGGATAAAATTCATATCCCTCGATATCCGTCTGGGTAACCACGAAATCGGCCAGGTCCTGGATATACACATTGGCGGCGTTTTCGGTGAGGATGCGCTCGCACTGCCTGAAATCCTCCGTCTGCTCGTCGGTGTCCGTGGCGGAGACGGCGGCGGCGTAGGCGGCGTCATAGTCGGCGCTGTCAAAGCCGATGAAGTTTTTCGCGTTGTCGCTGACGAAGCGGGCCAGCAGCGCGGAGGCGGTCAGGGTGGAGGCGTCCATGCCGGTGATGGTGGCGTCGAAGTCCCGGCCCTGATAGGCCTCGGAATACCAGGTGGCGTTCTCCATCGGCAGGATCTCGGCCTCCACCATCCCGGTCTGGCGCAGCAGCTCCACGATGGCCTGGGCCGTATTCACATGGGGCGTGTAGGCCTCCACCACGGCGATGGTGAACCGGAGGGGGTCTGCCTCGCTGTAGCCCGCCTCGGTCAGAAGCTCCACGGCCTTTTCCACATCCGCCTCATAGTAGTCGGTCAGGCTCTCGTCAAAGAACCGTCCGAAGGCCGGATACATGCTGCTGCCCAGGGCGGTGCCGTGGCCGTCGCAGGCCAGGTCGATGACCATATGCTTGTCGATGGCATAGCACAGGGCCTGCCGGACCCGAACGTCGTCAAAGGGGGGCCGGGCGTTGTTCAGGTACAGGGCCTGGACCAGGTTCATGCTGCCCTCCAGCACGTTGAGCTCGGAAAGCTCCGCCGCCTGGCTGGCGTCCAGGTGGGCGGCCATATCGATGGCGCCGGAGTGCAGGCTCATGACCATGGCCTGCCCGTCCTCAATGATCTTGAAGGTCACCCTGGCGCACTTGGCAGGCTCTCCCCAGTAGTCGTTGAAGCGCTCGATGACCACGTTTTCCTGGGGGGAGCGGGAGACGTATTTGAACGGTCCCGTGCCGATGATGCCGTCGGCGGGGTCGCTGCCCTCGGGGATGATGGCGACGGTCATATAGGCGGCGAACTCCGCGTCGGGGGCGGAGAGGGTCACGACGACGGTGTCGTCGTCGGCGGCCTCCACCGAGGAGATGCCCGCGAGGGTGGCCACCAGCGGCTCGCCCGTCTCCAGTCCGGCAGCGCGGGTCAGGGAATAGACGACGTCCCCGACCGTGACCTCGTTTCCGTCATGGAACCGCACGCCCTTACGAAGGGTGAAGGCGTATTCATCTGCGGTTTCGTTGACGGTGTAGCTTTCGGCGACGGCGGGGACGAGATTTCCTTGTGTGTCGGGCTTCAACAGCCCTTCATAGATGTTGAAAAGGACTTCTCTGGTTCCTGCCAGCGACGAAGATACGTGCGGGTCAAGACTGCTGTCCAGATCTGAGGCGATACCAACGGTGATCTCCTCCGCGGAGCCATTTTCCCCGGCGGCAAAAGCTGACTGGCCGCCTCCGGTGAGGAGTGCCGCCGTCATAACGACCGCCAATGCAAGAGTGAGAATGCGTTTTGTCATAGCAAATTTCTCCTTTTTTGGCTCCATATTCGGTTTTCTCTTGGCGGGAAGAGCATAGCACACTTCCCGCCCTGGGTCAAGAGGAAAAAACCAACGCTCACGGGACATGCCCGTCCGTATCCGAAACGGCGGCGGCCCCCTCGTCAGAGGGGGCCGTCACGCGTCCGGGTCCGGGGCTCATTTCATATACTTGTCCACGATGCTCTTGGCGGCGGCGCTGTCGTTGGCCACCACCAGCGCCACATAGCTCCCGGACTTTTCGATGACGGCGTTCTCCAGCCGGGGGACCGCCTCGGGAACGTAGCTCTGCATCCAGGAGGTCTGGGCCTCCACGCGGGTCCTGCACAACTCCTCCACCGCGTCGGCGGCCTCGCCGTCCTTGGCCTGGGCCAGGAAGATCTCCTCGGCGGTGCCGGTATTGTAGTACATAAGGCTCTTTGTGACCTGGCCCTCTTCAAATCCGTAGGTCCCGGCGATGGCCGAGTCGCCCGCCTGGAACTGGCTCATATCCATGGTAAAGGCGGCGCTGGCCGTAAGGTCCGCCGCCAGGGCGTCCAGGTCCACGTCCTTGCCGCCGCCGCAGGCGGTGAGCAGCAGCACCAGGATCAGTGTCAGAAGGCAGATCGCGGCTCTTTTCATCGTTCGTTTCCTCTCTTTTCTTTCTCTTTCTTATGGCCCTGCCGCCGTCAGGCGGCGGGCGTCTGGGCAGTCTCCGTGGTCTCGGGGACCGGCGTCTCCACCGGCACGGTGGGGCTCTTCCCGTCGGGGATATAGTGGGTCTTCATATACTCAAACCATTTCTGGTAGTGCGCGGGCGTGAAGTGGACGCCGTCGGGGGTCACGTCGGAGGGCAGGAAGCCGTCGTCCCCGCACAGAACGGGGTACACGTTCAGATACCAGACCTGCTGTTCCCTGGCGATCTGCTCGAGCATATCGTTGAAGGAGATGACCGAGCTGCGGCTGATCCTGTTGGCGTCGCAGTAGGCGCTCACCGGCGTGACGCTGACCAGGTAGATGATGGCGTCCGGGTGGTCCGCCTGGAGCTGGTCGACGACGGTGTTGAAGGCGGCCCGGAGGGTGTCCTTGTCATAGGTCACCTCGTTGATGCCGAATTCCACATAGATCTTGCCGAACTGCTTATCGGCCATCTGGGCGGCGAAGGGGGAAGCGGCCATGATGGTGAGGGAGTCCTGCCAGTACCAGTGGCTGGTGTCGGAGGGCAGGAGCTGCTCGTTGTCGTAATACCAGAGCCCCGACAGGACGGAGTTGCCCAAAAACGCCGCGTCCGCGAAGTATTCCGCCGTGACGGCCTCGCTCTGTTCCGGCACCTCGGGTCCCGCCCACGGGGTGGGCGTGGGCTCCGACGCCGCTGCGGGCTCCGCCGTAGGCTCCCCCGTGGGCGCGGGTCCCTCCGTGGTCGTCGGCGACGCGTAAGCGGAGGACTCGTTCGTTTGCGCGCCCGGCTCTCCGGCGGAGCCGGAAGCGGCCTGCGCGCCGCCGCCCCGCAGGGTCGTCATCCCCACGATCACCGCGGTCACAGCCAGCGCGACACATACGCCAAGCAGGATCAGCGCTGTTGTTTTATGTCTCATAGTATCTCCCAAAACCCGCGAAAAATGGCGGACTTATCCTCGGAAATTGTTTTATGTCTACCGACACTATACCACGTTTTTCCGCTCCTTGCAAGGGGGTGCGTGCAGATTCCCGCGTTTGCCCCTCGCCCCTTCTGGCGCGGGCTCATTCGACGGCCGTTTCCCTCTCCGGACGGCGTGCGTCTGGGCGGGGGCCGGGAGCACAATGGTAACATATGGAAAAACCTGCCGGAACGGTCCGATTGCGATTGCAAACTTGCGCCATATAGCGTATAATTGATTAAATATATGTGAGCTTCGGGCGGCGGGAGCCGAAGGCGCGCCGTCTGAACAGCGAGAGCGAAAGGACGCAATGAAAGAACGAACATGGAACACGCCCGAGGAGCGTCTCCCGCCGGAGGAGCTGCTCAAGACTGGCTGTACGCCGCTGTTGGCGGCGGTGCTGGCGGCCCGGGGGATCGTCACGGCGGACCAGGCCCGGGCATTTTTGGACGACGGCCCCTTCGTGCCGGAGGACCCCTTCCTGCTGCCGGACATGGCGGCGGCCGCCGCCCGGATCAGGCTTGCCGCGGACCGGGGAGAGACGGTGGCGGTCTACGGGGACTATGACGTGGACGGCATCACCGCCACATGCCTGCTGACGGAGTATCTGCGCTCTGTCGGCATGCGGACGGAGCGCTACATCCCCGATCGGCTGGAGGAGGGCTACGGCGTCAACGGGGGCGCCATCGACCGGCTGAAGGCACTGGGCGTGACGCTGATCGTCACGGTGGACTGCGGCATCACCGCCGTGGAGGAGACGGCCTGCGCCGCGGGCCTTGGCATAGACATGATCATCACGGACCACCACGAGTGCCAGGCGGAGCTGCCGGTCGCGGTGGCCGTGGTGGACCCGAAGCGGTCCGACTGCGGCTGTCCCAACAGGAACCTGGCCGGGGTAGGCGTGGCCTTCAAGCTGGTCTGCGCTCTGTCCGGGGACGGCTCTGCCATGCTGGACCGGTACGCGGACCTGGTGGCGGTGGGCACCATCGCGGATGTGATGCCCCTGCTGGGGGAGAACCGCCGGATCGTCCAGGCGGGCCTGGAGAAGCTGCGCCGGTCGCCCCGGCCGGGGCTGGCGGCGCTGATGGAGGCCGCCGGGGTAGAGCCCGGTCGGCTGGGCGCCAACACGGTGGGCTTCACCCTGGCGCCCCGCATCAACGCGGCGGGGCGGCTGGGCCAGGTGGACCGGGCGGCGGAGCTGGTGCTGGAGCGGGACCCGGAGCGGGCGGCGCGGCTGGCGGCGGAGCTTTGCGAGCTGAACCGCCGGCGGCAGCAGCTGGAGGCGGACATCTGGGACGAGGTGGCGGATATGCTGGCGGGCCAGACCGTCACGACCCCCATCGTCCTGGCCCGGGAGGGCTGGCATCAGGGGGTCATCGGCATCGCGGCCTCCCGGCTGTCGGAGGCGTACCAGGTGCCCACGGTGATGATCTCTCTGGACGGGGACAAGGGCAAGGGCTCCTGCCGGAGCTGGGGCGGGTTCAACCTCTTTGACGCCCTGGCGGCCTGCGGGGAGCACCTGGAGTCCTTCGGCGGCCACGCTCTGGCGGCGGGCCTCAATCTCCGGCGGGAGAACATCGGCCCCTTCCGGGAGGCCATGAAGGCGTATTATCTGGCCCACATCCCCACGGGGGAGGCCGCCGTAGCCCCGGATCTGACGGTGTCGTCCCCCGCGCTGCTGACCATGGAGTGCGTGGAGAGCCTGGGGCGGCTGGAGCCCTTCGGCAGCGGCAATCCCCGGCCGGTGCTGGCCATATCGGACGCGGTGCTGGCGGACGTGACGGCTATCGGCGGGGGGCGGCATGTGCGCCTGACGCTGGAGAAGTTCGGCCAGCGCTATGAATGCGTGTGGTTTTCCCGCCGGGCGGAGGATCTGCCCGCCGCCGCGGGCGACCGGGTAGACGCGATATTTTATCCGCAGATCAGCGAATTTCGGGGCCGCCGGAGCGTGCAGCTCCTGCTGGAGGGGCTGCGCCGGACGGACCTGGAGGACCTGTGCCGCCACATTCTGAAGGGCGGCGCGTTTGGCGACCACCGGCTGACCCGGCATGAGCTGGCGGCGCTGTGGCGGTCGCTGACGGGCAAATGTCCCTGTCGGCTCCGTTTGAGCCGTCTTTCCCAGCTGGAGCCCCGGCTCCACCCGGCCCAGATCGCCCTGGGACTGCGGGTGCTGTCGGAGCTGGATCTGGCGTCGGTCCGGCCGGACGGCCAGGATGTGGACGTGATGCTCATCGCCTGGAGCGAAAAGACCGATCTGAACGATTCCCCCACCTGGCGGGCCCAACAGCAACGATAGGAAGAGAGACCGTCAAAGAATGGCTGAATGGGGGCGAAGGCCGGTCAGGCCGAGCCGCGCGGCATTCCCGCGCGTGAAGTCAAAAGCCGCTGTGCGACAGGCTTTTGTCTTCCTGCGAGGGGGAATTCACTTTCCCCTCGCAGTTTAAATCGGAGCTGTCAAAAACTCGTTTTTTGACAAGCTCAAAGGAAGAGAGACAGACAGAACATGGCAGAATTTTCACCGGACAAAGCCTTTGAGGAACTGGCGGCAGTATTAAAGGAGAACAGTCCCAACGCGGACCTGGGCCGTATCCGCCAGGCGTTCGACTTTGCCCAGCAGGCCCACGAGGGCCAGAAGCGCAAGGATGGCTCCCCCTACTTCACCCATGTGGTGGCCGCGGCGGTCATCACGGCGGAGATGGGGCTGGACGACGAATCGGTCATGTCGGCGCTGCTGCACGACACCATCGAGGACACGGACGTGACCCATGAGCAGCTGGAGCAGCTTTTCGGCACGGACGTGGCGAACATCGTGGAGGGGGTCACCAAGCTGACCCGCGTGCAGTACAGCTCTCTGGAAGAGGCCCAGATGGAGAACCTGCGCAAGATGCTCCTGGCCATGGCGAAGGACATCCGCGTGATCCTCATCAAGCTGGCGGACCGGCTGCACAACATGCGGACCATGGAATACCAGAGCCCGGAAAAGCAGCTCAGCAAATCCCGTGAGACCATGGAGATCTACGCGCCCATCGCCCACCGGCTGGGCGTGGAGCGGATGAAGGACGAGCTCGAGGATCTGTCGCTTTTGTACCTGGACCCGGTGGGCTACCGGGAGATCACCAGCATTCTGGACAAGCGGCGGGAGGTCCTGGAGCGGTTCCAGGCGTCCATGGAGGAGCGCATCGAATCCCGGATGGTCCGGGAGGGCATCGCCTGCAAGGTCTACGGCCGGCTGAAGCACATCTACAGCATCTACCGGAAGATGTACGCCCAGCATCTGGGCGTGGAGGAGATCTTCGACCTGTGCGCCTTCCGGGTGATCGTGAACGACCTGGCGGACTGCTACAACGTCCTGGGCATCATCCATGAGATGTTCCGCCCGGTGCCGGGCCGGTTCAAGGACTATATCTCCACCCCCAAGCCCAACAGCTACCAGAGTTTGCACACCACCGTCATCGGCTCGGAGGGCATCCCCTTCGAGGTGCAGATCCGCACCTGGCAGATGCACATGACGGCAGAATACGGCGTGGCGGCCCACTGGAAGTACAAATCCGGCCCCGTCGGCCACAAGGAGGGGGACGAGGAGAAGTTCGCCTGGATACGCCGCCTTCTGGAGACCCAGCAGGACGCGGGGGACGTGCAGGACTTCTACCACGACCTGAAGATGGACCTGTTCGACGACGAGGTGTTCGTCTTTACCCCCAACGGGGACGTGAAGAGCCTGCCCGCCGGGGCCACGCCCATCGACTTCGCCTATTCCATCCACTCCGCCGTGGGCAACTCCATGACCGGGGCCAAGGTGAACGGTCGGATCGTGCCCATCGCCTATCCCCTGCAAAACGGGGACATCGTGACCATCATCACCTCCCACTCCTCCGCCGGTCCCAGCCGGGACTGGCTGAACATCGCCAAGAGCGGCGAGGCCCGCTCCAAGATCAAGCAGTGGTTCAAGCGGGAGCGCCGGGAGGAGAACATCGTCCAGGGCCGGGAGATGTTCGAGGCCGAGGCCCGGCGCATCGGCCTGGCCATGTCGGACGTGACGGACCCGGAGCTGGAGCCCGCCATCCTCAAGCGCATGGCGGTCCAGGACATGGACGACATCTACGCCTCCATCGGCTACGGGGGCATGACCGCCGCCCACGCGGTAGGCCGGATCCGGGACGAGATCGTCCGCAGCCGGACCACGGTCCGCAAGACGGAACTGGAGAAGATGCAGGAGCGGGCGGACCGCCGCCAGCAGAAGGCCCTCAAGGCGGTCCAGGGGGTGCTGGTAGAGGGGCTGGACAACTGCCTCATCAAGTTCTCCCGGTGCTGCACGCCGGTGCCCGGAGACCCGATCATCGGCTTCATCACCCGTGGCCTGGGCGTCTCCATCCACCGGAAGGACTGCGTCAACTACCGCCGGGACGAGGACAAGGGCCGATGGATCACGGTCTCCTGGGCGGACCGGATCACGGACAGCTACGCGGCGGACCTGTACATCACCGCCGACGAGCGGGGCGGTCTGGTCATGGACGTGGCCACCATCCTGAACGGCCTGAACGCCAAGGTCCGCAGCCTGAACGCGCGGGACACGGGCAAGGGCATCTCCACGGTCATCATCACCCTGGAGGTGACCCACGCCTCGGAGCTGCAGACCGTCATCAACCGGCTCCAGGGCGTGCGCGGCGTGCGGGACATAAACCGCGGGGGTATTTGATATGCGCGCTGTTGTGACGAGAGTGAAAAACGCCTCCGTGGAGATCGACGGAGCCATCCACGGCCAGATCGGCCAGGGCTTTCTGGTCCTGCTGGGGGTCCATGTGAACGACGGGCCCGAGCAGGCGGAGAAGATCGCGGACAAGATATGCGGCCTGCGCATTTTTGAGGACGGGGCGGGAAAGATGAACGTGAACCCCACGGACGCGGGCGCCAACAACCTTCTTATCATCAGTCAGTTCACCCTGTTCGCGGACTGTCGCAGCCGCCGTCCCGGCTTCACCATGGCGGCCCGGCCCGAACAGGCCATCCCCTTGTACGAGCGGGTCATCGACCTGTGCCGGGACCGGGGATTTCATGTAGAGACGGGCGTATTCGGCGCGGACATGCAGGTCCGCAGCCAGAACGACGGCCCCGTCACCATTTTGCTTGACACAAAGGAGCTGTAAGCCATGCTCATCAAATGCCTGACCGTCGGCCAGATCGAGACCAACTGCTACATCGTCACGGACCCGGACACCCTCCAGTGCGCTATCGTCGATCCCGGCGACGAGTCCAACACCATCATGAACTATCTGGAGGACAACCGCCTCACGGCCAAATACATCTTCCTGACCCACGGCCACTTCGACCACACCATGGCGGCGAACGCGGTCCATGACGAGACCGGCGCCCCCGTCTGCATGCACGAAAAGGACGAGGGGACCGGCGACTACCGGTTCACGCCCCCCGCAGGCTCCATCCGCTATCGGGAGGGGGACCAGTTCCACGTAGGGAACCTGACCTTCCGGGTGATGGAGACGCCGGGCCACACCCCCGGCGGGGTGTGCCTTCTCTGCGGCGAGGCCCTTTTCTGCGGGGACACCCTGTTCCGGGACTCCTGCGGCCGCACGGACCTTCCCGGCGGGGACATGCCCGCGCTGCTTCGGAGCCTGAAGCGGCTTTACGACCTGCCCGGCGATTATGAGGTCTACCCCGGCCACATGGAGACCTCCACCCTGGACCGGGAGCGCCGGTTCAACTATTACATGCGACACGCTGCGGAGGTATCCTGACATGGCCCTCGAACCAGGCCTGACCGCCAGCTTTTCCCGGACCGTCGCCGAGGCGGACATCTATACCATGGCGGACGTGATCGGGGACCACAACCCCATCCATACGGACCCGGAGGCGGCGGCCCAAAGCCCCTTCGGCGAGCGCATCGCCCACGCCCTGCTGCCCGCCGGGTACATCTCCACGGTCCTGGGCATGATCCTGCCCGGCCCCGGCACGGTGTACCTGCACCAGTCCCTGGATTTCACGGCCCCGGTGAAGATCGGGGACACCGTCACCGCCACGGTGACCGTGACGGAGGTCTTAAACCCCGTCAAGGGCATCTATAAGCTGCACACCACCTGCGTCAACCAGCATGGCGAGCCGGTGGCCGACGGCGAGGCCGTGGTCAAATACGCACCATAAAGCACGCGCAAGCGGCGGGACCTTCCGGTCCCGCCGCTGATTCTATATCGTTCTGCCCCGACAAATGGGAAGTTATCTAATTCCTTATCTGTGTTATCATATATGCAGCAAATTCATGGGCATTATTTTCATCCCATTCTGTTGATTTATTAGATAAATATTCATCCAGTGCCTGTATTATTAAAGTTTGATACTTTTCAGGGACATTGCATATTCCCCATTTACCACCTTCCTGTTTTGACAGGATAAGTTCTTCTTTTTTGTATGCTAATACTCTACATAAGTTTAGAATAATGTAAGTAGGATTATCCATTATTTCTGTTTCAGCTTCCTCAATATCACTCCAAATACTATCAAAGTAGTCTTCTTTACTGACTGCTCCAAAGACATCTTTGATATCGTTTCCATAAAGACATTTTCCCCTGTGATAAATAATAGTAAGATGAGCTGCCAGATCTTTATCTGTTCCCTTCATTTTATCAATATAATCTAAAGGATTGGTTTTATACCATTCTAAATGTGCAATAGAAAAGTGCAATTCGAAAGGTGTCGGATAAACAAACGGATTGCATACCCCTCTTTTAACAATGCTTAGTTCGATTCCTTTTGGAGGAGCATATGTATTTAATTCTACAACCATATCCATGAAGCGATGTTTTATGTTGTTTGGAATAGCTTCCTTTACTACAACTAACAAATCAATATCACTTTTTTCTCATTATAGCATCCCATAACAACAGAGCCATGAAGATAAATCCCAATCAGATTATCTCCTAATATTTTTTGACTTTGTGTGACAAAACTTTTAAGCAAATCATTTAAAGCATCCATATCTAACGTTTCCTCTAAAACATCTACTACAGCGGTCAATCCCGATCTGGCGTACCCGGCATATCACGCCTTCCGGAACTGCACCGCGCCCCTGGCGTGGGCCAGGGCCGTCAGATTCTCCGCCTCCTCGGACCGGACCAGGATCTCCTGCCAGCCCGCATCGTCCACCGGCCCGAAGGCGAAGTCGCACCAGAATACGTCCAGCCCCAGGCCGAACACCATCATGTCCGCCTCGCCCCGCCGCCGGAACGCCTCCAGGCACGCCGCCCCGTCGCCCACAGCCGCCCGCCGACCGGGCCCGATGAACCCCTCCGCTATGGCCAGCGCCTCCAGCGCCTGGGCCGCGGTCTGCCCATCCTGCACGGCCCGGGCAAAATAATGCCGACGCACCGGCCCCGCCGCCGTCCAGGGCACCCGTGGAAAGAATTTTCGCCGCAGCGCCTCCAGCGCCTCGTCCGCAAACACCTTTTCAGTTGACATAACACGCTCTCCCGTGGCCTTTTCCTCCGCATAAACAGCCATATCCCATGGGCGATTCGCCCGGATATGACAGGCATATCCCGAGAAGCGCCCCATAGGGCCCTTTTTCGTCCGCATATCCGCCGCATAACGGCCGGATACGACACATTTTATCCCATCCGGCCTTTTCCGTCAACGGTCCGCCTCTTGTCTTGGCCTGCGGGATATGATATCCTGTGTCAGACGGGAGGCGATAGCATGGATATCTACGGAACCCTGGGCCCGGCCTGCGCGGATACGGACACGCTGGAGGCCATGTTCCGGGCGGGCATGACCGGCGTGCGGCTGAATCTGTCCCATGTGGCCCTCCGGGACGCCGGGGACCAGCTGACCCGGCTCCGGGAGGCAGCGGCGCGCCGCGGCGTCACGGCCCGGCTTCTCATCGACATGCAGGGACCTGAGCTGCGGGTGGGCGTTTTGCCCTCTCCCTTGTCGCTGGAAAACGGCAGTACCGTGACGCTGGGGACAGGCGGCATCCCCGTTCCGGCCCTGACGCTGCCCCATATGCTCCCCGGCCGGGAGGTGCTGCTGGACGACGGAAAGCTCCTGCTGCGGGTGACGGAAAACCGGGGCGACGCCGCCAGGTTGGCCGTGGTTCGGGGCGGCATTCTCCGAAGCCGCAAGAGCCTGGCCCTGCCGGGGGCGGACATCCGCCCGCCCGCCATGACGGACATGGACCGGGCCAACATCCGGGACGCGGCGGGCTATGGCGTCACCGGGGTCATGCAGCCCTTTGTCCGCAGCCGTGCGGACCTGGAAGCGGTCCGGGCGGCCCTGGACGCCGCGGGCGGGGCGCACATCCGGCTGTTCGCCAAGATCGAGAATCTGGACGGCGTGGAAAATTTGGACGAGCTGCTGCCCGCCGCGGACGAGATCGTGGTCGCCCGTGGAGACCTGGGCAGCGCCCAGCCCCTGTGGAAGCTGCCCGCCCTGCAAAAGCGCATCGCCGCCCGGTGCCGGGCGGCGGGAAAGCCCTTCATGGTGGTGACCCAGATGCTCTCATCCATGGAGCGCAGCCCCGTCCCCACCCGTGCGGAGGTCAGCGACGTCTTCAACGCGGTCCTGGACGGGGCGTCCTCTGTGATGGTCACCGGGGAGACAGCCGTGGGGCGGTACCCCGTGGAGGTCATCCGCTATCTTGCCAACACCGCCCATGAGGCGGAGAACTTCGAGGTGTGATATGGAAATTCTGGAATACTATTCCCTGCCCCAGCCGGATAAGGACCGCTGGCTGGGCAAGTTCAAGGAGAGCGACTGGGCCGCGGGACAGCTTCTGTTCTGGCTGCTGTGCTCCGGGGCCTTCCGGCCGCTGTGCGGCAAGACGGCGCGGGTGTATCTTCTGACGGAGGGCGGCAAAAACCTGGTCAGCTTCTGCACCCTGGCGGAGCAGGACGACGTGCGGGACACAGCGCTTGGCCCCTGGATCGGCTTCGTGTACACCTTCCCGACCTGGCGGGGCCACCGATACATGGGCCGTCTCCTGGACCACGCGTTCCAAACCGCCGAGTCCGAGGGGGCAAAGCGCGTCTACATCTCCACTGGCGAGACGGGCCTGTACGAAAAATACGGCTGGCGCTTCGACCGCCTCCTGCCGGACATGAACGGCGAGCCCTCCCGAGTGTATGTGAAGGACGTATAAGCAAATCAAAATTTATCGCGCCGCAGGCGCACATTATGGAAGGCTCCCTTGTGTAAAGGGAGCTGTCAGCGCCAAAGGCGCTGACTGAGGGATTGATTGCTAGAGTTGTACGTCTAACGCACCTGGTCTGGTAATCAACCCCTCCGCCTCGCTGTCGCTCGGCACCTCCCCTTACACAGGGGAGGCTTTTGGTCTGGTAGTGACTTTTTACGGCGCCCTTTACACAAAGGGGGTTTTATTTGTCCCAGTCGATGACAAAAAGGTCGTTGGGCGTACAATCCAAAAGCTGACAAAGGGTCTCGATGCGCTCCATTTTGATGGAGCCGGTCTCGTTATTGACCATACGACTGAAGTTCTGATAGCTCATCCCCAGCTGCTTATAAAGCCAATACTTCGTCTTTCCCCTCTTCTCCAAAAGCGCCAGCACATTCAGTCTGACCATAATAGACGCCACCTCTCCGCAAACGGCCAGCCTATTTTACCGTATTTCCTGTTCCAGCTCGTCGAACACCGGCGCGGAGAAAAACGCGCCCAGGGTGACGCCCAGACCGTCGCACAGCTTCTTGACGGTGGTAACGGATATATCCCTGCGGACCGGGTCCATCATACTGTACACCGTAGACGGCGTCACACCGGACAGCGTCGCCAGCTCGTTGTACTTTATGCCCCGCTCCCGGCAGAGCTCCGCGAACCGCGCCGCCACCGCATCCTTGACCATCATACTATCACCTCTACAGCGATAATGATCATCGCAAGGTGAAAACAAATGTTTTCGCCGCCAAACGACACGTTTGGCAGCAAATGATCCAAGGATCATTTGCGCGATGCTCATTGCAATGAATATCTGGCAAAACAGCCTCGCTGTTTTGCTGAGCCGCAAAGCGGCTCGGCGCAACGCCTTGCGGCGTTTCGCCATCAGATAATCATTATAGTAGCGTTTTGTTCGCACAAGCGTATACGCACTTGCGTATATCCCGCCGCGGACGAGGCCGAAGCCGAATGAACCCACGCGAAAGCCGCCCCGAACGACTGTT
Source organism: uncultured Oscillospiraceae bacterium (assembly GCA_947629245.1). Classification (GTDB taxonomy): domain Bacteria; phylum Bacillota; class Clostridia; order Oscillospirales; family Oscillospiraceae; genus CAJOIG01. The sequence goes on from CANRDC010000014.1 coordinate 20,324, forward strand.
CGGGGCGGCTCCATCCTCTGTTTTCTTATTTGTTGCTTCTTCTCCAGATATGCATTTTCTCGGCCTCGGCGACCAGCTCGTCCCGGAACTGGGGGTGGGCGATGGAGATCAGCGCCTCGGCCCGCTGCCAGGTGGACAGGCCCTTCAGGTTCACCATGCCGTACTCGGTGACGATGTACTGCACGCAGGAGCGGGGGTCCGTGGCGATGGAGCCGGGCGTCAGGGTGGGCACGATGCGGCTTTTGAGGGTGCCATCCTTGGCCTTCATGGCGGAGCTGAGGCAGATGAAGCTCTTGCCGCCCTTGGAAAGATACGCGCCCATGACGAAGTCCAGCTGACCGCCGGTGCCGGAGATATGCTTGATACCGGCGGACTCGGCGTTCACCTGGCCGAACAGGTCCAGGTCCACCGCGTTGTTGATGGAGATGAACTTATCCAACTGGGCGATGACCTGCACGTCGTTGGTGTAATCCACCGGGGCGCCCATCACGTCCGGGTTCCGGTCCACGTAGTCGTACAGCTTCTTGGTACCGGCGGCGAAGGCGAACACCTGCCGACCATAGTCCAGATTCTTGTTTTTGCCGTTGATCTTCCCGGCCATGGCGATGTCCACGAAGCCGTCCACGTACATCTCGGTGTGTACGCCCAGGTCCTTCAGGTCGGACTGGGCGATCATGGCGCCCACGGCGTTGGGCATGCCGCCGATGCCGAGCTGCAGGCAGGCCCCGTTGGGGATCTCGGGCACGATCAGGTTGGCCACGGCCTTGTCCACGTCGCTGGGGGCGGCGGAGCCCAGCTCGGCGATGGGGGGATCGTCGCCCTCCACCACGTAGGTGACCTGTTCGATGTTGATCTCGGTCTTGTTCAGGCCGTAGACCACGGGCAGGTTTTTGTTGACCTCCACGATGATGTGCTTGGCCCTGGCGCACATATCGTACAGGTGGGAGGGGGCCAGGGACAGGGAGAAGTTGCCGTGGCTGTCCATGGGCGGGACCTGCATCATGACCACGTCGGTGCCGGGCAGGTTCTCCCGGTAATACCGGGGCAGCTCGGAGTAGCGGATGGGGCAGAACCAGCCCATGCCCTTGGCGATGATCTTCCGGTCCACGCCGGAGCAGTGCCAGGAGTGCCAGGCGAAGTGGTCCCCGGCGTCGTCGGCCTTGGCGATCTCGGGCATCCACATGGTGACGCCGCCCCGGACCTTCACGTCCCGCAGCTCATGGCCCCTGGCGGCCAGGGCCTTATCCAGAGCCACAGGGTGGTTGGTGCACCAGGTGTAGTCCACCCAGTCGCCGGACTTGACCAGCTTCACAGCCTCCTCGGCGGTGGTGAGCTTCGATTGATAAAGCGCCTGATAGTCCATATGTATCGGCCTCCTTCAACAATACTGTTTTCATTGCCAACAGTTTAACGGCCCCGGCCTCAATTGTCAAGAGCGGCGGTCTCCGCCGCCGGGCAAAAATGGCTGAACGGGCTGAAAAACCCTGCGTTCCGGTCTTGACTTTTATGCGGGCGTGTACTATACTTTTAATGAGCGAATACTGACAAAAATTAAACAATGTCGTATTCTCGGCGCCCACGGGCGCTTCTTATTCTGTTAATTTTATTGAAGGAGGAACTCCCCCGTGAAAGACATTTATCTGGTATCCTGCTGCCGCACCGCCATTGGCAGCTTCCAGGGCGCGCTGGCCAAGACCCCGGCCGTGGACCTGGGCGCCATCGTGGTGAAGGAAGCCCTCAAGCGCGGCAACGTCCCCGCCGATGCTGTCGACGAACTGATGTTCGGCTGCATCCTGACCGCCGCCCAGGGCCAGAACCCCGCCCGTCAGGTGGGCATCAAGGCCGGTCTGCCCCTGTCCGTCCCCGCGTACACCGTGGGCATGGTCTGCGGCTCCGGCATGAAGAGCGTCATCGAGGGCGCCCGGGCCATCAACGCCGGTGACGCCGACATCATCGTGGCCGGCGGCACGGAGAGCATGACCATGGCTCCCTACGCCTCTCCCGCCACCCGCATGGGCGCCCGCATGGGCGACACCAAGCTGGTGGACACCATGATCAAGGACGGCCTGTGGGACGCTTACAACAACTACCACATGGGCACCACCGCCGAGAACATCTGCGACGTGTGGGGCATCACCCGCGAGGAGCTGGACGCCTTCGCCGCCTCCAGCCAGCAGAAGACCGAGGCCGCCCAGGCCGCCGGTAAGTTCGACGACGAGATCGTTCCCGTGCCCGTGAAGGTCAAGAAGGAGACCGTGGAGTTCAAGGTGGACGAGTTCCCCCGCAAGGGCGTGACGCCCGAGAGCATTGCCAAGCTGCGCGGCGCTTTCCCCGTAGGACCCGAGGGCGTGGAGGACGAGATCGTGCACACCTTCGAGCCCACCCAGGTCCATGAGGCCGACACCAAGAAGCATGTCCAGCGCGTCACCGCCGCCAACGCCTCCGGCATCAACGACGGCGCGGCCTGCATCATCCTGGCGAGCTCCGACGCGGTGAAGAAGTACGGCCTCAAGCCCATGGCCAAGCTGGTCAGCTACGGCCAGGGCGGCGTGGACCCGAAGATCATGGGCGTGGGCCCCGTGCCCGCCACCCGTCAGGCTCTTGCCAAGGCCGACCTCACCATCGACGACATGGACCTGATCGAGGCCAACGAGGCCTTCGCGGCCCAGTCCATCGCCGTGGCCCGTGAGCTGGGCTTCGACATGAGCAAGGTCAACGTCAACGGCGGCGCCATCGCTCTGGGCCACCCCGTGGGCGCCTCCGGCGCGCGGATCATCGTCACCCTGGTGCACGAGATGCAGAAGCGCCCCGAGGCCAAGCTGGGCCTGGCCACCCTGTGCATCGGCGGCGGCATGGGCGTTGCGACGATTTGGGAAAAAGTTTGATGTCGAAAAACTCTTAATCAGGCAATGGGGACCCGCAAGCGGGTCCCCATTTGCATGGCGAAGAATATTGTTTCGTGAGGGACAAAATGGAAGAGATCATCCGCGAATACTTCCGCGCGTGGACAGACAGGGACATTGAGATCGTCAAAAACACCTTTTCCGACAACGCGGTATACAGCGAGTGCTACGGCCCGGAGTATCGCGGTCTTTCTCAGATTTTACAGTGGTTCAGGGACTGGAACGACCGGGGCCGGGTCCTGGAGTGGTCGGTGAAGCGCGTGCTGGAAACAGGCCGTACCGCCGTGGCGGAATGGTATTTCAAGTGCGAGTATGACGGCGTGACCGACGCCTTTGACGGGGTCACGATAGCCGATTTTGACGAGAACGGGAAAATCGCAAAGCTGTGTGAATTCCAGTCCAAGACGGAGCACTGTTATCCATACGGAGAATGACCATACGCTGAAAAGGTCGATCGGCGGGACCGCCCGGTCCCGCCGATTTTTCATATCCATCACCCTGGTTTAATCCTTTTTATAAAATACCAACGTCATCCTGTCGTTGATCGCCGTCGTCTCCCCTGTTTGATGATAACCCATTTTTTCATACAGATGACAGTTGCCTTTTTCCTGCAATATCGTATCCAACTCCCAGCCCGTACCGCCGTGCAGCCGTTCTGCTTCCGATATCGCTCTCTGCGCTATCCCCCTGTTCCGATATGGCGGCATGATGAAAATGGGGGATATCCTTTTTGCCTTGCCGGATTCTTTCGCGTCGATCACCCTGACAGCTCCCACTGCTGTGTCCCCATCCTGGATGAAGTAGTAATACGTAAAGGGCTGCTTCAGCCGATCGACCATTTTGCCCAACGGCTCAGTGGCCGGGCTCGTCTCCGTATCCTGATATGTATGATACATTTCCGCAAAAGCCTCGACCTGCATTTTCCAAAGGCGTTCAGCATCTTGCACCCCGGCACGGATCAGCTTTATTTCCATAGTCATGGCCTCCTCAAACGCCGATCTGTCGTTCTCTTATCCCTGAAATCGAAGGTTATGGCCTCATTTCCCTATCAAGCTCCCGGAGAAATGCTTCCATAAACGCGTGTCGTGATCGCGCAATATGCTTTGCCTCATCCGTATTCAGTTCGTTTATCAGCAATAAGAGCTTCTCGTGAAAGTGCTGCACTGACATTTCTATCGTCCGGCCGCATTTGCCGCCGAAAGCAAATGTCCGTGCAATTCCGATCGCTCCTATCGCATCCAGTCTGTCTGCGTCCTGCACGATTTTTCCTTCAATACTTTCAGGCCGTTTCCCTCTGTTTTTACAAAATGAAACAGCATTAATGATATCGCATATTTGCTCGATCGTTTCCTGCTCAAGGTGCTGCGCTTCCAAAAAGCGCCGGGCATTTGCATTGTTTTCCGAAGCGAATAATTTGTGGTCATCCACATCGTGCAGTAAAGCGGACAGAGCAATTACCAGCATGTCGCAATCCGGATAGCATCCCGCGATGTGCATCGCGTTTTGATATACCCGCATAGAATGGCTTGCATCATGCCCGTCTGCATTGTCCCTGAAAATATACTCTATATATTTGACCGCAGCATCTATTGTCGTATTATCCATACTTACCCCCACAAACAGCGATTCATCGCCCCACGGCCCGTTTCTTCCCGCCCAGCGGCACATTCAGCAGCACGATGGCGAGGAATATGAGGCCGATGCCGACGGCGCTCTGGACGGTGAGCCGTTCGTGGAACGCGATAATGCCCGTGATGGTGGCCACCATGGGCTCGGCGAAGGCCAGCACCGACGCCTTGCCCGCCTCCACGCGCTCCAGCCCGGTGGTGTAGCAGATGTAGGGCATGAACGTGCTCACCAGCCCCAGGCCCAGGGCCGTGACCAGGGTCCCGCCGCCGCTCATGACAACCGCCGCCCCCTGGGACAGATGCACGAAGGGCGCGAGGCAGACCGTGGACACCACGAAGGTGTAGAAGATGACCGTAAAGGTATGGTATTTTTTCAGCGCCACCTTGCCGAAGATGCTGTAGGTGGCGTAGCCGAATCCCGCGCCTACGCCGGTGAGAAGGCCGGTGGGCGTGATGCCCCCCTTGGCGATGCCGCTGACCAGCACGCATCCGCCGAAGGCCAGAGCCAGGGCCGCCAGCTTCCGGGCCGTGATCTTTTCCTTGAAAAACACCGCCGACATGAGCATCACGAAGCAGGGAGCCGTGTACAGCAAAATGGACGCGGCGGCCAGGGTGGTGAGCTGGATGGTGGTGAAGTAGCATACGTTGAAAAACACGATGCTCACCAGCCCCGTGCCCAGAAATATCCACATATCCCCCAGCCGGACCCGGAACAGGCTCCGGTCTTTCGCCAGCAGGTACAGCCCCATGCACACGACCACGACCACGCTCCGCACGAACGTGACCTGCAGGGCGGACAGGCCCGCCGCCGTCAGGGGCCGGGTGAACAGGCCGATCAGCCCCCAGCCCGCCGCCGCCGTCAGGATCATGATCACCGATGCCGCGTTGTTCTTTCCGCTCATTTCTCCGCTTTGCCTCCTCACAGCACCATGCACAGCGTCCCCGCGCCGATGAGCGCGCAGCCGACCAGGGATTTGGCGGTGAACTTCTCGTGCAGGAACACGAACGCCAGCGCCAGGGTGATCACCACGCTCAGCTTGTCGATAGGCACCACCTTGGACGCCTCCCCCATCTGCAGGGCCTTATAATAGCACAGCCAGGAAGCGCCGGTGGCCAGCCCGGACAGGATCAGAAACAGCCAGCTCCTTTTACTGATGCCGCCGATGCCGCTCTGGGCGTCGGTGAGGAACACCATGCCCCAGGCCATGACCAGCACCACCGCCGTCCGGATGGCCGTTGCCAGGTTGGAGTTGACCCCCTCGATACCGATCTTCGCCAGAATGGACGTCAGCGCCGCGAACACTGCGGAGCCAAGCGCCAGGATCGCCCACATTTCATATCCCTCCTATCGTTCTTCCGCAGTATAGCACAGGGCCGGGCACAATTCCATCCCCATCTCCGCAGAAAAAGGACCGTCCGTGGGCGGGCCCGCGTCTGACAAAGATATTAGGGAGCTTTTTCGTAACAACGCGGCGGCATCTGCACGATGCCGCCGCTGACTGCTATATGAGTATGGCCGCCCGGCGGGATCAGCCGCGGCCCTTACGCCTGCGGCGCGTCAGAAGGACGGCTGCCAGGCCGGTCCCGCAGCCCGCCGCCAGAGCCAGCCATAGGCCGGGCGCGGCCTCGTCGCCCGTATAGGGGGCGTGAGGACCGGGGGTGGCGGTCGGGGCGGACGTGGGCGTGGGCGCGTCCGTCGGCGTGGGCGTCGGCGTCGGCGTGGCTGGCGGCACGTCTGTCGGCGTGGCTGGCGGCACGTCCGTCGGCGTGACTGGCGGTTCATCCGTCGTCACGGGCGCGGTCGGGACGACCGGTCTGGGGTCCACGGGCGCGGGTGGGACGACCGGTCCGGGGCCTACAGGCGTGGGCGCGGGCGTGACGGGGATGAGCACGGGCCGCGTGGGGACGGGGGGCGTAGCCGTAGGCGTCGGCGTGGGCTCCGGCTCCTCATAGGAGTTCGTGAACGTCACGACGCCGTTGACTGTCCCGGTCACCGACAGGGACAGCTCGCCCTGGGCGTTGTCGGTGACGACCGCGGTGATCAGCTGGGGCTCGGCATAGGTCATGCCCTCCTCCTTGCCGGGGTCCTCCTCGATGGAGAAAACATAGGTCCCGGGCGCGGTGAACACGACGGGTCTGAAGGCCTGCGGGTTGTTATGGACGGTGACGAAGGCCTGCCGGTATTCCGGCATCACGACGCCAGCGAGATCGCCCTCGACCAGTGACAGGCGGAAGCGGAAGGCGTCGGACTCCGTCCACTCTCTGCCCTCCAGGGCCTTCTGCACGGAGAACGAATACTCGAGCACCGGCTCGTAGCGGTTGACGAAGTTGAGGGTCTGGGAGGATGTGGCGATGACGACCAGCTTGCCGTCCTTGGTCTCCGCCTCCTGGACGTTGACGCTGACGGTGAACGACGCGTCGGAATAATCCACGCCGGGGATGCTGCCCGTTTCCTCCCGGACCAGGAAGGAAAAGCTGCCCGCCACGTTTTTGAAAGTGATCTCGCCGCCGGTGGTATTGCCCTTGGCGCTGATGGTGAACGGTCCTGCGGGCAGAACGATCTGTCCGGCGGCGACGGCGGCGGCGGTTTCGGCGTCGCCGGGCTCCACGGTGAAGGAGAAGGAGTCGAACTCCGCCCAGCTGTCGCCAGGCCGTCCCAACAGATCCTTGGATATGGTCAGGGTGGTGGAGCCGTCGGCGTTGTAGACGTTGGTATAGCTGGCCCGATTCGGGGCGGGCAGACCGGTGACGCCGTCCACAGTCACGTCCAGCGTCTCATCCGGCTCCGGCGCCTCTATGAGCTCCCCGGCGTCGATCGTCTGCGTGAGGTCGCCCGGCTGCTCGGTCTCCTCGGAAGCTTCGGGCTCCGGGGTGGCCTCGGTCCCCTCGGCGGCTTCGGGCTCCGGGGTGGCCTCGGTCCCCTCGGCAGCTTCGGGCTCCGGGGTGGCCTCGGTCCCCTCGGCAGCTTCGGGTACCGGGGTGACCTCGGTCCCCTCGGCGGCTTCGGGCTCCGGGGTGACCTCGGTCCCCTCGGCGGCTTCGGGTACCGGGGTGACATCGGTCCCCTCGGCAGCTTCCGGCTCCGGCGTGATCTCGGGCTCCGGGGTCACGAACGTCTCGGACACGCTGGGCAGGCTGGCATCGGGATCAGGCTCGTCGGCGATGCGCATCAATGCGGCGGCGGGCGCCAGCAGGACGCTCCGGCGCACGGCGGCGGCCATTGCCGTCACCGGCTCGGGGGAGCCGCCCTGACCGTCCGGTTCGTTGGACGCGGGGCTGCCGATGTCCGGCCCCGAGCTGGCGTTCTGGGCCGGGACCGGCGCGTCGGCCACGCCGTAGAGGACCGTATCGCCCTGCGGGATATAGCCGTTGAGGTCGACGGAGCCCTCCCGCTTCTCGTCCCGGTACCAGGCCAGCGTATAGCCGTCCGCCGTCAGCTTTTCGAGCTCCTCCGGCAGGGTGACGGCATCGCCGGGCGCGACGGTCTTTTCAAAGCTCTGTTCGGCGCCGTCGATCAACACTTTGAAGGTCACGGTATAGGACGCGGGCGCCACCGGCTCGGGGGAGTTCTCCGGCTCGTCGGAGGCTTCGGGTTCGTCGGAGGCTTCGGGCTCGTCGGAGGCTTCGGGCTCGTCGGAGGCTTCGGGCTCGTCGGAGGCTTCGGGTTCGTCGGAGGCTTCGGGCTCGTCGGAGGCTTCCGGTTCGTCGGAGGCTTCGGGCTCGTCGGAGGCTTCGGGTTCGTCGGAGGCTTCGGGCTCGTCGGAGGCTTCCGGTTCGTCGGAGGCTTCGGGTTCGTCGGAGGCTTCGGGCTCGTCGGAGGCTTCGGGTTCGTCGGAGGCTTCGGGCTCGTCGGAGGCTTCGGGCTCGTCGGAGGCTTCCGGTTCGTCGGAGGCTTCCGGCTCGGGGGAGGCTTCGGGCTCGTCGGAGGCTTCGGGCTCGTCGGAGGCTTCGGGCTCGGCGGAGTTCTCCGGTTCGTCGGAGGCTTGGGGTTCGTCGGAGGCTTCCGGTTCGGGGGAGGCTTCGGGCTCGGCGGAGGCTTCCGGCTCGGCGGTGTTCTCCGGCTCGGGGGAGGCGCTGGCCTCGGGGTCCAGTTCGTCGTCCGCGATGGCATCGATCTCATCGCCCTCGGAGCTCTGGTCGTAATACACATCCACCGACTCGGTGACGGAGTACTTGGTCCCGGCGGGCAGGTGGCAGATCAGCAGCTTTTCGCCGTGCCGCAGCGTGACGGTATCGCCGCTGGAGATCGTCCCGGTGAATTCGCCAGGGACGCTGCCGCCGGAGTACTTCATATAGGGCATGCCGGACAGGGCTCCGCCGCCGGGGCCGGTCAGGGTGACGGTGAAGGTGAACTCGCCGTGCTCGCTGGGGTCGCCCATGGGGTCCACGACCTCCTTGGAGATGAGCAGCTGGGTCTCCAGCTCGGCGGTGACCACCACCACGCCCAGCCGGGCGTTCAGGTACTCGCCGCTGTCATGGTCGCCGCCGCCCATCTCAAAGCCCACGTCGCTGGACAACTTGCCCGCCCGGAAGCTCTGGGGATCGTCGTCCGCGCCGATGACCGAGGCGGAGAAGCGGTCGCGGATGTACACGCTGTCGTCGGCATAGCCCAGCGTGAAGGTCAGGTCGGGATCGTTCCGATTCTCGCTGGAGAGCCGGGCGGTATAGGAGCCGATGGGCAGTTTCTGGGCAAAGCCGGGCTCGGAGAAGAAGCTGACATAGCCGTATCCATCCGCTGCAGCCCGCTCCAGCGCTGCCTTTGTGACCTTGACGGTCAAGGGCTCCATGCTGGTCTTGCCGCCGCCATAGACGCGGTCCAGTTCCACGCTCACGTCGAGGCTGCTACGTCCAGTGTAGTCGAATATGGCCTCCAGGTCGGACTTTTTCAGCTTCACCTGCAGGGCCATCTCGCCCCGGACGATATGGGTGGTATGGGTGGCTTTGCCTTCCACCTTTTCCATCGCATCTCCCACGGGGGCCTTGGGGGTCTTATAGGCTTCCTCGGTGATAAGCGTACTGTTGCCGTTTGCGCGCTCGGCGCTGCCGGGGGCGTAGGGCGTATAGACGACGGACAGCTCATATTTCACGTCGTCCGTTGTCGTGGTGGGAAACTCGTTCTTGGCGTCGCCAGCGTCGGAGACCTTGGTCCAGGTATAGGTCATGGTACCCAGGGCGTCGGCCCTGTGGGCCTCGCCGCCGGTCTGGGTGGGGTCGTCCGCCGCGGGCAGGAAGCTGTAGGGGAGCGTCACGCCGTCCTCACCGGCGGCGATGATGGCGGTCAGCAGCGCCTCCAGGTCGGCGTAATCGGAGGAATGGGCGGCGTAGCGCTCCAGATACTCCCAGTAATAGTGGCTGCCGCTGATCTCGCCGTCGTCATCGGCCAGCTCGTCGACCAGCTCCTTGGCGGCCTTGACCGGGTCGATGGTCTCTCCCAGATAGATGGTCCGCTCCACATCCAGGTCCCTGGGCAGCAGGCCCACATTGACCGTGGTCCGGGGGAAGCCCTTGGACGGGGGGGTACTTGTCGACCTGCCGGCGCCGGAGCTGCGGCTTTCGTCGCCCGGAGAGAACACGTAGTTCTGGCTCGCGGCGTTGCCGTTGGAGAGCACCGCGTTGCCGCCGATGAAGTCCTCCTTGGCCCGGACGGTGACGGTGCTGCGCCAGACGTTGAGCTGGTGAGCGTTCACGTTGCAGCCGGGGATGGTCTGGTCGGTCCATTGCAGATAGTACATTCCGGCGGTGCCGTCATAATACAGCGTCGCCATGCTGGCCCCGGTGGAGCCGGTGATGAAGTAGAGCTGTTTGCCCGTGGAGCTTGTGAGCGTCTCCGTGCTGCCGTCGATCTCGATCTCGCCGCCGTCGTGCAGGTGGATGGTTTTCCGGTCGCTGGCGTTCGCTTCCGCCGTGGTGTTGGCCACCAGGTCGAAGCGGGGGTCGATGTAGTCCTGCACGGTATAGCCGCTCAGGTCGAAGGTGATCTCGCCCAGGATCTTGTCGAACGCGCTGTCCAGGTCGGCGGATTTTTCGGCCGTGTACACAAAACCTTCGCTGCCGTTGCCGGAGGAGATCTGTTTCAGAAACTCCTGGACCACCGTTTCCTGACTGGCCGCGTCGGCGCTGACGAGCATGACGCAGTAGATCGTATAATGGTAATCTTCCTTGAGTTTTTTCGCTAACTTTACGGCTTCGGTATCTAGGATTTTCGCTATAGTCCCATCTTTGTCGGATTCATATTCGGCTTGTGTTATTTTATCATCCGTCAGCTCGCCGTCCTTGCCGTCGGTGAACAGGATGACATACTTGGCCGCGCCATCCCGGGCGTCGTCCGCCAGAGAAGCCTTGAACGCCTGCAGGCCGGTATAGGCGTAGGTGCCGCCGGTCATCACGTAGTTATATAGGCCGCTGTCGTTATTCCAGGACTTGACGACGCCGTCCTCCGTGCGGCCCCGCTGCAGGCCCATGATGCCGGTGCTCGCCGACGGGTCGTCGGTCCAGGTCTGCATCAGCAGTTCGTCCGTATAGTCTTCAAAATCATCCGAACTGAACCGGACGGCGGAGACACGGCTGTCCGGGGAGGACATATCCAGCTGGTTGACGAAGGTGCCCAGAGCGTGCTGCAGCTCCTCCGCCTTGGTGCGGGTGCCGCTGTCCTTGATGTAGACGACGGCGTCCCGCACGTTCTGCCCGGAGGAGTTGAAGATGCAGTGCAGAAGGTTATCGCTGCCAATATAGAACTGGCACGGGCTGGCCCCGGTGATCGATTCCCCCGCGATATTGCTTCCGGACGCGTCTTTCAAGTCCGTCGGCGTTGTTGGATACTGTCCGTTATCCGGACCAGGTACATTGTTGCCCCCGGTCTTCGGCACTTGCAGGGGGCGCAGGCTCTTGGCGGAGCCGGTGTCGGACAGAGAGTCGTAACTGCCGCTGGAGTTGACATAATACCATCCGGCCCGCTTGGTCTCGTCAAGCTTGGCGATGCTGTCGCTGCCCAGCTGCATGTCGGTGCCGTTATCAAAGTGCGCGACGGTATTCTCCGGCTCCACAGGATCGGTCACGCTGGCGGTCGGCTTTTTCATGGTCTCATAGAGGGTCCCGACCTCGCCGCTGCTCAGAGCCCGGTCATAGATATACACCTCGTCCAGGTCGAGATAGGGGCCGCTGCTCATGGCGTCCGTGCCGCCCAGGGTAAAGGAGAAGGGGCCGGAGCCCAGGTCAAGGGTGTTTTCGGTCGCAGCATACTTCCCATCAACATAGGCCGTAATGGTGCCGCTCGCGTCTACCACATAGGTGAACACGCGCCACTGATCGTTGCTGTATCCGCCGCCTGTCCAACTGCTGCTCAGAACGTTATTCAGGTTCGCATAGTTTGTTGAGGACCCATCCGCTAGCCATCTGACGTGGTTGCGGCTATTGTTGGCGCTCCTTGCGCCCCGGAGAATGGTAAATGTTTGTCCGGTGCCATTCTTTATAGTCATCAGGTCCTGGGCTCTGGATGAGTCACTATCCGTCCCAATTGCGTCTGTCTTTGTCTTCACCGCGAAGGAGACGGTGAACGGAGCGGAGTTGACCAGCGTGCCCAGCTCAAGGGTGGATTGGCACACCCCGTCTGTAGTGTGCGTCATATATGCGTGAAGAGCGCCTTTTGTCGGTTTGACCGTGGCGCCGGAGTTGTTATCTTGCTTAAAGTCGTTTTCGGTCTTGGGGTGCTTGCCGGTCGCATCCCCGACCGTCGTTCCCGTGGCTCCGTTCAGGTAGTATTTCGTCTCGCCAGCGCCGCCTCCTTCTACAGTCCGGTCAAACTGGAACATGCCCACCAGGCCCGTTTTCAAGGGATTGTCCCTGCCTTCGGCGTCTGTGTTGCCGTCCCAGTAGCCCAGGGGGACGTATTCCTTCACGTTATCGCGCTCGTCAAGGATGTAATACGTATAGTCGCTGTAGCCCAGGGGGGAGCTGTCCGTCAGGTTCTTGTCAAGAACTCTGTCGACCTGATCCTGTGTGAGGAGCCGGTTTTCGGAGGGCCGGTCGCCGCTATCAAAGCGCTTGTCGTCAGTGGTTATAGAGTACTGATGCAGCGCTTTCTCATCCAGACCGGTCGTGAGGAACGCCATGGAGCCGGAGGCGTCCAGGATCAGGCCCACGTCCGCCATATTTCCGCCAGCGTACCAGCTCTCCAGCGTCAGGTTGAAGGTCCGGCCGTCGTTCAGACCCGCGGCGGTGGCCAGCGACGCCGTCTTGTTCGTGTGCAGGCCTGCGGACGTGTCGTAGACCCGGTCGCCGATCTTGGCGCTGGCCAGTTCCGTGAGCTTACTCCTGTTTTCCTCCGTCACGGTCACGACGTCCTTTTCGGGGTCATCCGAAAGATCGGCCGTGCCGAAGTCATAGCCCAGGGTGTTGCCGTCCAGGCTGTAAAAGACATGGAGCTTCACCAGGGGGATATCGCCCCTGTAGCGGATGGACGCGCTGGCTTTGCTCAGGTCCCTTGTGCTGAGCGTCACCGCGCTGGAGCCCGCCGCCACGGAGAAGCTGGTGAACCGCTCGGTCACGCGGGTCGTCCCGCCCAGAGCGTCCACCACGTCGTAATCCCAAGGGATCGGCGTGACGGTAAAGACGTCCCCCGTCAACTTAACATAATCGCGGCTCGTACTATCGTAACAATAGACATCATTATCGGAGGTGATATAGCCGCTTTGTTCGGTGTAGTCCCCGTTGGCGTGCCAGTGCCGGACAATGAATTCGGTGCGGCTGCCGCCGCCCGAGGATGCAAAGGCAAAGTCGCACAGCAGCGTGCTCAGCATGCAGATGCACAGCGCCACCGCCAGCACCCGCTTCATCCACATTTTGCTCCGTCCGGTCTTCATAATGGTCCGCTCCTTTTTTCGTTTTCCGCCTCAAGACGCTAAGCTCCGCCGGGTATACCTCCGGCAGCATACAATAACAAAGCTATATTTAGTAAAAAGATAGCACTTTCTATGCTTTAAATCAAGATACTTTGTGGCAAAATGTAAAAAATTGTGCTTGCATCCGGTCCCGGCACGATATATAGTAGCCACAAGACCGGTTGAGGGGAGGCGCGGCGGGATGCGGCGAGTGACGGGGATGTATTTCAGCCCCTGCGGCAATGTGGAAAAGGTGGTCCGGGCCATGGCGGGCGCGGCGGCGGCCCGGCTGGGGTCAGAGCCGGTGTTCGTGGACTTCACAAGGCCCTCGGCCCGGAAAAGAGAGTATACATACGGCCCGGAGGACCTGGTGTTCGTGGGCGTGCCGGTGTACGCCGGGCGGGTTCCCAACAAGCTGGCCCCCTTCCTGGCCGCCGGTATCCGGGGCGCGGGCGCGGCGGCCGTGCCGGTGGTCTGCTTCGGCAACCGGAGCTTTGACAACGCCCTGGCGGAGCTGTACGCGCTGCTGCGGGGCAATGGCTTCGCCGTCCACGCTGCGGCGGCGGTGGTCTGCGAGCACGCCTTCACGCCCGCCCTGGCCACGGGCCGTCCCACGCCGGAGGACCTGGCCCAGGCGGCGGCGTTCGCGGTCCGGGCGGCGGAAAAGCTGCTGGAAAACGCGCCCGCCCTGGCCCCGGAGGATATCCCCGGCGACCCGGCGGGGGCCTATTATCAGCCCCTGGGTCTGGACGGCGCGCCGGTGAACTTTTTGCGGGCCACCCCCACGGTGGACTACGCCCTGTGCAATCACTGCGGCTCCTGCGCGGCGGCGTGCCCCATGGGCTCCATCGACCGGGACGATCCGGGCAAGACGACGGGCGTGTGCATCAAGTGCCAGGCGTGCGTGCAAAAGTGCCGCCGGGGGGCCAGGAGCTTTACGGACGGCGGGTTTTTGTCCCACCGGGCCATGCTGGAGCGGGACTACCGCCGCCCCGCAGGACCGAAGTTCATCGTATAAGGAGAGCCCGCGGCGTTGGCCGCGGGCTCTTTTTCCATGTTCTGTCCGCTCAGCGCAGACCCAGGCTGAAATCGTCCATGGTGCCCCAGGCGCCCGGAGCGGCCTTGACGCTGACGCCTACGGCGACCTGGGCGGTCTCGTCGACGGTGAAGGCGATCTCCGGCGCGTCCCAGTTCATCCAGCCGGTCAGCGCGAAATCGTCCGTGAGCGTCTCGTCCCCCAGGCGCACATAGGCGAAGGTCTCCGCCTCGCCGCCCACGTCGCCGCCCTGGGCCTGGAAGGTGAATACGTAGCTTCCCGGCTCGAGGGTGACGGTCTGCTCGGCGGTGAATTCTACCGGGTCCTGTGACCAGAAGTGGAGGCTGTAGGAGCCGGAATAGGGGTCGTCCGTGGTCCGGCCCGCCTGGGCCGGGTCCGAGATGGCATACATGTCCATGGCCTCGTCCTCAAAGCCGGGATTGACCAGCAGGCTCGTGCGCTCCACCTTCACGGTGGCGGTGGCGGCCATGCCGCCCGCCGTGCCGTGGACGGTGTAGACCCCGGCGGTGGAGGCGTCCACCTTATCCGCGTCCGTCCACTGTACGGGGATGTCCTCTCGTGTCCGGTCGTTGTACTGGGCCGTCACCGTCTCGGGAAGGGCGGGGGCCTCGCCGCCCACGGCGCAGGTGAGCTCCACCGGCGCGAGACGCGAGATCGTCCGCTCCGTCACGGCGCCGGTCTGCATATACTGGAAGATGCGCAGCGTATCCAGGGGATGGCCTTCGTGATCGAACATGCCCTTGTCCGCCCAGCCGGTGGTCCCCCAGTCGATGCCGGGCTCGTATTCGTCCGCGTAGGGAGAGGCCCAGCCGGCGCTGTATACCGCGTCACGCTCCTGGCCTGTGAAGGCGTCGGCGCTCCGCACAGGGGTCCAGGCGGGCTCCCAGTAGAATACGCCCAGGCCCGCCTCGCCTACGGACTTGACGGCCTTGACCACGTCCACCAGCTCGTCGGCCTGGCCCTGTATGTCGCCGGTGTAGGCGGAACCGGCCCCCGGCTCGTAGCCGGGATACACGTTCCACTGCCAGGAGGTCTCCACCGCCAGCACCTTCTTGCCGTAATTGTCCGCCACCAGTTGGAGGACGGCGGCCAGATTGTCGGTGTTGTTCTTCTCGTCCAGCCCGGAGGCGTCGGGGTAGAAGGAGGAGGCGAACACGTCATAGTCGATGCCCGCGTCGGCCAGGGTCCTGGCGTAGGAGGCGTACCGGTCCTCCGTCTCGGGATTGGCAAAGTGCAGGGCTACCAGAATGTCGCTGTCCACCGAGCGCACCGCCTGGCATCCGGCGTCCATGAGCTTGGTGATGTTGGCCCAGTCCTTCTCGCCGCACATGTAGCCGTTGGTCTCGTTGCCCACCTGGACCATGCCCACGTCCACGCCCGCGTCCAGAAGCGTCCGGAGGCTGTCCGCCGTGAAGGCGCTCAGGGCCTCGGCCTTGGCGTCGATGTCCAGGTCCGCCCATGCCTTGGGCACGAGCTGCTTGCCGGGATCGGCCCAGAAGTCGGAGTAGTGGAAGTCGATGAGCACCCGCATACCGGCCTGGGTGGCCCAGAGGCCCATGGTTTTGGCGGCCTGCAGGTCGTTGTCGCCGCCGCCGTAGCCGTGGCCGTCGGCGTCGTAGGGGTCGTTCCAGACCCGCAGCCGTATCCAGTTGAAGCCGCACTCGGCCATCAGCGCCATCAGCGCCGGACCCTGATCGTCCACGCCCTGGCCCAGCGGCTCGCCGTCAAAGTCGTAGTATACGGCCCCGGCCCGCAGATTCGCCAGAAGCGAGCTGACGTCCGCGCCGCGCATGAAGTCCCCGTCCACGCCGGAGATCTGCTCGACGAATAGGTCGGCGCTTTGCGGCCCGTCCGCGGCCGCGCCGCATACCAGCGGCAGCAGCGCCGCGGCCAGCAGCAGCGCCAAAACGCGCAGAGAAACGTGCTTTTTCATGCTTTTTCCTCCCGTATCGCTCTCCAGGCCGAAGCGCTGGGCACAAGAGGATCATACCATATCCGGCCGGTTTTGTCCATGTCATAATCATAACGTACAAACCTCCGGACCCTCCGGCAGGGCGTTTTTTGCGTCCCGGCGGTTGCAATCGGCGCTTTCCCGTGATACAATACCAACTTGCGTGCAAGACAAGGAAGAGAGTGACATTTTTCATGCAAGATCTGCGCAATATCGCCATCATCGCCCACGTGGACCACGGCAAGACTACCCTGGTGGACGCCATGCTCCGCCAGTCCGGCGCCTTCCGCGTGAACCAGCAGGTCCAGGAGCGGATCATGGACTCCGGCGACCTGGAGCGGGAGCGGGGCATCACCATCCTGGCCAAGAACACCGCCATACATTATAAGGACACCAAGATCAACATCGTGGATACGCCGGGCCACGCCGACTTCGGCGGCGAGGTGGAGCGTATTTTGAAGATGGTCAACGGCGTGCTGCTGCTGGTGGACGCCGCCGAGGGGCCCATGCCCCAGACCCGGTTCGTGCTGGAGCGGGCGCTGCAGCTGGGCCACAAGGTCATCGTGGTGGTCAACAAGATCGACCGGCCCGACCAGCGCGTCTACGAGGTCGTGGACGAGGTGCTGGAGCTTTTGATGGACCTGGGCTGCACCGACGAGCAGCTGGATTCCCCCATGCTCTTCGCCTCCGCCCGGCAGGGCACCTGCTCCGTCAGCCCCGACGAGGCGGGCAAGGATCTGACGCCTCTTTTCGAGGCCATCGTGAACTATATCCCTGCCCCGGAGCGGCCTGTGGACGAGCCCTTCCAGATGCTGGTCAGCTCCCTGGACTACAACGAGTACGTGGGCCGCATCGCCATCGGCCGCATCGAGCGGGGCCGGGTGACCCAGAACCAGGAGATCGTGGTCTGCGACTACCACAACGAGCGGCCGGTGCGCCACGCCAAGGCCGTGAGCATGTATGAGTTCGAGCCCCTGGGCCGCCAGCCGGTGACGGAGGCGGCGGCGGGCAGCATCATCGCCATGAGCGGCATCGGGGACGTGACCATCGGGGACACCATCTGCGCCCCCGAGGCCCCGGAGCCTCTGCCCTTTGTGAAAATTTCCGCTCCCACCATCGAGATGACCTTCTCGGTGAACGACAGCCCCTACGCCGGTCGGGAGGGCAAGTGGGTCACCAGCCGGAACATCCGCCAGCGCCTGGAGCAGGAGACCTTGAAGGACGTGTCGCTGCGGGTCACGGAGACGGACAGCACCGACGCTTTCAACGTGGCGGGCCGTGGCGAGATGCATCTGTCCATCCTGATCGAGACCATGCGCCGGGAGGGGTATGAGTTCCAGGTATCCCCGGCCCGGGTGCTCTACAAGACCATCGACGGCAAACAGTGCGAGCCCATGGAGCGGGTGGTGCTGGACGTGCCCTCCGAGTACACGGGCTCGGTCATGGAGAAGCTGGGCCAGCGCAAGGGCGAATTCGTGCAGATGACGCCGGTGGGGGACCGGATGAAGCTGGAATTTCTGGTGCCCACCCGTGGCCTGTTCGGCTACCGCAGCGAGTTTTTGACGGACACCCGCGGCGAGGGCATCATGGCCTCGGTGTTCGACAGCTACGCCCCCGTGAAGGGGGAGGTGAAGCGCCGCAACACCGGCTCTCTGATCGCCTTCGAGACGGGCGAGGCGGTGGCCTACGGCCTGTGGAACGCCCAGGACCGGGGCGCGCTGTTCATCAGCCCCGGCACGGCGGTATACGCGGGCATGATCGTGGGGGAGAGCCCCAAGAAGGAGGACATCGTGGTCAACGTGTGCCGGTCCAAGCACCTGACCAACACCCGTGCCTCCGGCTCCGACGAGGCATTGCGTCTGATCCCGCCCAAGCAGATGAGCCTGGAGCAGTGCATGGAGTTTTTGGCGGACGACGAGCTTCTGGAGGTCACCCCCGAGCACCTGCGCCTTCGCAAGAGCATATTGAACCACGAAAAGCGCATGAAAAACCAGTTCAGGAAATAAAATGGAAAAAGACAGGGACGCGGAAAATATCGCGTCCCTGCTTTTTGATTTGAAAAACCTCTTGCGCCCTGCGGCGTATCGCGCTATAATGGACTTGCGAGACATCCAAAGGCAGGCCATGGAGTGTTTGCGCCACCCCATGGCCCTATGCAGGAGACCGATCCTCCCACACAGCAGAATCACTGCGCCACGGCCTCATTATACCCGCTCCCCCTCCTTTTTACAAGGGGGTGAGGGGCCTATGCGGGCGGTGTTGTGTCCTTTCGCGGTGTAGGGGAAAGCCCCTGCGCCGCTTTTGCGTTGTCTCGGCGGAAAGACCCGGGGCGGGCGCGCCCCGCTTCCGGGTCCGCCTGCCGAACAAAACAAAAAAGAAAGGAAAGGTACACGGCATGAAAAAGCGCATTTTGTCTATGGCATTGGCTCTGGTCCTGGCACTGAGCCTCTGCGTCCCCGCCCTGGCGGCGGAAGAGCCGGAATATCGGCTGGCGAGCGTAACAGAAGAAAGAGGCGACCCCAGATTTGATTCGGACATATACACGCTTGCCTATGGCAATGGCGGGTATCTGCCTACAGAAATCACCTCTCCCGTTATTCTAGCGCCCGTTGTCATATCATACGACGACGCAGGGCACATCACGTCGTATGAAGATGGATATCGGTCTTGCACCCATGCATATGATGATAAGGGAAATCTTATCGAGGAAACAGAATCGTCCAATATTCCGGGACCGGGTCCAAAGGAGAATCGCACCAAATATACATATGATGAAAACGGCAATGTGCTGACGGAAGATAATTTTAATGTAACGAGTGACGGAAACGAAACTTATGAATCAACAAATCATCTGGAATATACCTATGATGAAAACAATAACAGATTAACGGAAGATCTCACTTCTACCAGCGATAGTGGTACGTTCACCCGCCACTGCGAGTACATCTATGATGACATGGGCAATTGTACAAAGGAATCTAAGACAGCCGTAGATAATAGTGGGAATGAGACAGCGTCTCTCACCGAATACGAATATTCTTATAACGATGATGGATGTGTGGTGGAAGAATCCACTTATGAAAACGGCAATACCGATGCTGTCTCCACAGTACATTATTCTTATGATGACGAAGGCCGAAAAATCGGAGCGATATCTGATTATAGTGACTACAGTGTGACAAAAAATACATACTATATGCCTCTGTTTCAGGCATCTTGGTATTCCTCTACGGACCCATCAAACATTTCAGAATTTGATATATCCATTCAAGATGCTGCGTCCGAGGATGTTTACTTATGGATTCTCTACACCACCGAAGAACCAGAACTGACCTATGATGATAACGGTTATCTTGTAAAGGTAGATGCTGGAGATGGCAAGTACCTTGAATTTACCTACGAACCCGTAGCGTGACCTGCCAAAACGCCGCTTTCCATTGGGAGGCGGCGTTTTTGTGCGCTTCCGCAAATATTTTTTGACAAACGGGATAATGTATGATATAGTACCAGAGCTTGGAAGCCCGCGGACTTGGTTTGGGGCGCCGCCCCTTACTCAGCCGCCGGGTATAGCAAATATCGAAAGGAAGGGCAAATACCATGATCACCAAGGAACAGAAAACCACCATCATCGAGGCCAACAAGACCCACGAGGGCGACACCGGCTCTCCCGAGGTCCAGATCGCCATCCTCACCGAGCGCATCAATCAGCTCACCGAGCACCTGAAGGTGCACAAGAAGGACAATCACAGCCGCATGGGCCTGTTCAAGATGATCGGCAAGCGCCGCCGTCTGCTGGACTACGTGGCAAAGAACGACATCGAGCGCTACCGCGCCATCATCGCCAAGCTGGGCATCCGTAAGTAAGCTTTTTACTTGCACTGAGGGGTATGAAGGTTTTTGAGTGTGGGACAAGTTCATACTGTCCCACACTTTTCTTTTGAAAGTTACCCGCCACGGCGGGTTTCCTGGATAGAATTTGGTATGGATATGAAAGGAAAGTACAAATGATCATCAAACACAAAACATTCGACAACCTCCACCGCTGGGAGATGGACTTCTGCGGCCGTCCCCTGAAGATGGAGGTAGGCCGCATGGCGGAGCTGTGCAACGCCTCCGTGCTGGTCCAGTACGGCCAGACCACGGTGCTGTGCACTGTCACCGCCTCCGCTCGGCCCAAGGACGGCATCGACTATTTCCCTCTCGCCGTGGACTTCAACGAGAAGCTCTACGCCGTGGGCCGCATCCCCGGCTCCTTCCTGCGCCGGGAGGGCCGTCCCTCGCTGCCCGCAGTGCTGGCCAGCCGCCTCATTGACCGGCCCATGCGCCCCCTGTTCCCCTCCGACCTGCGCAATGACGTGGTCATCGCCTGCGAGGTCATGAACGTGGACCGGGACTGCTCCCCGGAGATCACCGCCATGATCGGCGCGGCCGCCGCCGTGTCCATCTCCGACGTGCCCTTCAACGGCCCCATCGCCGGGATCGTGCTGGGCTGGGACGGGGAGAAGTACCTCTTCAACCCCACCCAGGCCGAGCGGGAGACCAACCAGATGACCGTCACCGTGGCGGCCACCCACAAGAAGATCGTCATGATCGAGGCCGAGGCCAAGGAAATTCCCGACGATATCATGTACGAGGGCATCGTCCAGGCCCACGAAAAGCTCCAGGGCGTGCTGGACCTGATCGACCAGATGGTGGCCGAAGTGGGCAAGAGCAAGTTCGAGTACGAGCACGCCGCCTTCGATCAGGAGCTGTTCGACACCCTGGTGGCCAACGAGTTTGAGGGCATGGAGCACTGCATGGACACGGACGACAAGAACGTCCGGGAGGCCCGCGTCAACGAGTGGGTCACCGCCATGGAGGAAAAGTACGGCGAGGACCACCCCGACATGATGCAGTATATGGACGAGATCCTCTACAAGCTGCAGAAGAAGGTCGTGAAGAAGTGGCTGCTGGCCGGTAAGCGCGTGGACGGCCGGGCCATGAATGAAATTCGCCCCCTGGACAGCCAGATCGACGTGATCCCCGGCGTCCACGGCTCCGCCCTGTTCACCCGCGGCCAGACCCAGGTGCTGTCCATCACCACCCTGAACACCCTCTCCGCCTCCCAGAAGCTGGATACCATCTGGGAAGAGGACGAGAAGCGGTTCATGCACCACTACAACATGCCCAGCTACTCCACC
>CANRDC010000015.1 GCA_947629245.1 uncultured Oscillospiraceae bacterium
CATCCCGACAAGTTCGACCCCCGCGAGTATCTGAAGCCCGCCCGCGCCAACATCAAGGAGCTGGTGCGCCACAAGCTGGTGGACGTGCTGGGCTGCGCCGGAAAGGCCTGAGCTTTTCATGAGCTTTCTTCGGGAGATAAGGGAAGCCGTGGCCGGTCACGGGCACGACTGCACATGCGACAGCTGCATGCAGGAGCATCACCACGAGCATCACGGCTTTGACACGGTGATGGTCTGGCGGCTGGCCGCGTCGGTCGTGTTCTTTGTGGGCGGTCTGGTGGCGGGCGAGCTGCTGCCCTGGCTGGGCGTCGTGCTGAACGTGCTGGCGATCCTGTGCGCCGGGTACGACGTGTTCATCCGGGCCGTAGCCAACATCTTCCATAAGCGTCTGCTGGACGAGAGCCTGCTCATGAGCGTGGTCGCCGTCGCCTCCGTCGTCATCGGGGAGGCCAGCGAGGGCGCCAGCGTGATGATCCTCTATCAGATCGGCGAGCTGTTCCAGGGCTATGCCGTGGCGAAGGTCCGCCAGAATATAGAGGGGCTCATGGAAAACCGCTCCCCGGAGGCTGGCGCCGTCCTGGCGGACGTGCGCTCCGATAAGGGGCCCAAGGGCCGCACGGAGGAATTTATCTCCCATTTCGCGCGTATCTATACGCCGGTGGTATTGGGCATCGCGGCGGTCATCGCCGTGGTGTCCCCGCTGGCGCTGCATGTGTCCGTGACGGAGGGCGTGTACCGGGCGCTGGTGCTCATGGTGATCGCCTGCCCCTGCGCCATCGTCATCTCCGTGCCTCTGAGCTACTTCGCCGGTATCGGCGGGGCCACCCGGCAGGGCATCCTCTTCAAGAGCACCTGCGCCATGGACGACGTATCCCGTGTCCGTGCGGTGGTCTTTGACAAGACCGGCGTGCTGGAGGGGGAGGGCCTGCGGGTAGTCTCCATCAAGAGCGAAAAGCTGGAGGCGGACGTATTCCTGCGCATCGCCGCCCACGCCTGCGCCTATTCCGATAACGCCTACGCGGAGGCCATCAAGGCGGCCTACAAGGGCGTCATCTACATCGAACTGATCCAGAGCTTCCGCCAGAAGGAGGAGGGCTTCGGCATCACGGTGGAGGTGGAGGGCGTGCAGATCGTCCTGGGACCCGAGGCGTTTTTGCGGGAGCATGGCGTGGATCCGGGGATGGACGCGACAGAGGAGGACTGCGTATATCTTGCCATCGACGGGCGGTATACGGGCCGCATCCTCTTTGGCAGCGTGGCAAAGCCCGACGTGCCCGGCACGGTGACGGTCCTGTCCTGGGATAAGGACCGGGAGGTGGCCATGCTCGCCGACGAGAGCGCCGCCGCCACGGAGAAATTCGCCCGGCAGGTGGGCATCGACGAGTTCTATCCCAACTGCCCGCCCTCCGAGAAGGTGGCCGTGGTCAAGGAGATCCAGAACCGCCAGATCAAACGCGGCACCCTCATGTTCGTGGGCGACGCGGAGACCAGTGGCGAGTGCATCCGCCAGGCGGACGTGGGCGTGTCCCTCCACGGGGCCAAGTCCGACGCCGCTATCCAGGCGGCCGACGTGGTCATCATGGGCGCGTCGCCCTCCAAGGTGGTGACTGCCATGGCCGCGGCGAAGCACACCCGGACCATCGTCTGGCAGAATATCCTGTTCGCCCTGGCGTTCAAGCTCCTGATCCTCGTATGGGATATGTTCGGGACCTGTCCGCTGTGGCTGGCGGTGTTCGCGGACGTTGGCGTGGCGCTTTTGGCCGTGCTCAACTCTCTGCGCGCGTTCATCATGCGGGAGGCCGTCATACCGGATAAGTGACAAGAATAAACAGATGACGCCCCGGATTTTGTATCCGGGGCGTTATATAATGACGCCAATACTTTTGCTGCGCAAAAGTCCTTGCTCCGCTCGCCGCGCAAGCGCGGGGCGTCAGATCCCATTCGAGGCGGGACTTCCGTCCCCCTCGAGCTCCCCCTGGTTAAACGCACGTTTTTCACGCCTGACAAGCGCAATGCCCCGGATTTTGTAGCCGGGGCGTCACTTTTTGTCATAATTAAGAAATTCTTAAGAAGTTTCCTCTTTCATCTTTTTGTAACTTGTGTTACTATTCATACAGAAGGATGGAGGAGGCGATAGCGTGTACACCGTGCTTGTCTGCGATGACGACCGGGACATTCGCCGCGCGCTGCGGATCTATCTCACCGGAGCAGGCTACAGGGTTTTGGAGGCCGTCAACGGTCGGGAGGCGCTGGACCTGGTAGGCGAGGAAGAGATCCATTTGGTGCTGCTGGACATCATGATGCCGGAGCTGGACGGCGTGTCCGCGCTGACGCTTCTGCGGGAGAAGAGCAGCGTTCCGGTGATCCTGCTGACGGCCAAGAGCGAGGACGAGGATAAGATCATGGGTCTGGAGCTGGGCGCGGACGATTATGTGACGAAGCCCTTCAACGCCCAGGAGGTGCTGGCCCGTGTGAAGGCCATTTTGCGCCGGTACAGAAATTCCGGCTCCATGTCGGACAGGCCGTCTGTGCTGGTGATCGGCGGCATCGAGCTGGACGACGAGAACAAAGAGGTGCTGGTGGACGGAGAGAAGATCACCATCACGCCCAAAGAATATGACATATTGAAGTTCTTTATGGAAAATCCCGGCAAAGTGTTTTCCAGCCGGGAGATCTACCGCCGTGTCTGGAACGACAAGCCCGTGGGCGCCGAGGGCACGGTGGCGGTACACATCCGGCATCTGCGGGAGAAGGTGGAGATCGACCCCGCGACGCCCCAGTATTTGAAGCTGGTCTGGGGCAAGGGCTATAAGCTGGAGGGATGACTGGTTGAGGCGGTTGGTGGAAAGGCTGTGGGTCAGGCTGTTGGCGCTGGCCCTGTTTTTCCTGTTCTCCGCCGGGGCGGTATTGACGCTGGGGATGTATCGGTACGTCCTGCAGGACGGCTGGTTCGGCGAAGATTTCACCTTCGCGGAAACCCACATGGCAGAAAGCTATGTGCTGGACGCGCTGAACTATATCGCGCAGAATCTGAGTTGGCTGGAGGACCCGGGCAACGAGTCTCTGGGCAGCTATGCCGGGGACGCGTTCGCCTATGTGGTGGAGGACAATGAGACCAACACGGTCTATGCGGATACAACAGGGGAGAACTCCTATTTTGTCACTGACTTCGGCGTTACTCCCACGATCGATGGTCGTGAGAGAAGCTTCCGCCTGAGCGGCTATGTGAACCTACCGGTCCAGCCCTACGGGGGCTGCTATCGGGAGTACTACGTATTCAGCGAGATATTCCCCCTGCGGCGGCTGTTCCTGCCCCTGGGCATCGTTCTCACGCTGCTGAGCCTGGCCGCCCTGGCCGTTGATATCGCCGGGGCCGTCCGGCTGGGGAAGCGGGGCTCGCTCACTGTCCTGGGCAGACTGCCCTTTGACGGGGCGGTAGTGGGCCTGTACATCGGGGCGGTGCTGGTCCGGGTGTTCCTCTACGACGCACTGGGGAATACGGTGAGAGAGATATTGGGCATGCTCTATATCTATGAGGACCGGTTCCACACAGTCTTCATGTTCTGGTACGCGGGCCTTCTGGCGCTCATACTGGCAAACCAGCTCTCCGCCGGGGCGTTCCTGGACCGGCTGCTGGTGCTTCGGGCGGTGAAAAAGGTCACGCCCATAGCGCTGGCGACGGGCGTTACAGCGGTCCATCTGCTGCTTTTGCTGAGCGCGCTGCTGCCCTATTCCGGCTTTATTCTGTCCAATATCCTGTACGACATCATTTTTGCCGCGTTTGGCTACAGTACGGCCCGTATCCTGCTGCTCTTGGCGGGCTTTGACGTGGTGGTATTTTTGTGCTACATCCGCTGGAACAGGGAGCAGCGGCGCATCCGTGACGCTTCGGCGGCGCTGGCGTCGGGCGATCTGGCCTATAAGGTGAACGAGAAGCAGCTGCACTTCGTCTGGCGTGACCTGGGCCGGGACCTGAACAGCATCGGCGACGGCATGGCCCTGGCGGTGGAGGAGCGCCTTCGCAGCGAGCGGATGAAGACCGAGCTCATTACCAACGTGAGCCACGACCTGAAAACGCCCCTGACCTCCATCATCAATTACATCGAGCTTTTGAAGCGGGAGGACCTGCCGCCGGAGACTCAGCGGGAGTATCTGGACGTTCTGGACCGGCAAAGCGCCAAACTGAAGAAGCTGACGGAGGATGTGATCGAGGCGTCCAAGGCCGCCAGCGGCGTCATGCCGGTGAACGCGGAGATATTGGACGTGCGGGAGCTTCTGGAGCAGTCGGTGGGGGAGTACGCCGAGCGGATGAAGCAGGCGGGCGTCACGCCTGTGATCCACGCCCCGGAGCAGGAGACATGTATCCTGGCGGATGGGCGGCTCCTGGGCCGGGTGCTGGATAACTTCATCACCAACATCATCAAATACGCCCAGCCGGGCACCAGGGCCTATTTTGACCTGTCCGAGTCGGCGGGGGAGACGGTCGTCGCCGTGAAAAATACCTCTCAGGCGCCGCTGGATATGCCCGCCGACGAGCTGATGGAGCGCTTCGTCCGGGGGGACAGCTCCCGGAGCACCGAGGGCAGCGGCTTAGGGCTCTCCATCGCGCGAAGCCTCACCGAGCTCATGGGCGGGCGGATGCGGCTCACCCTGGACGGGGATCTATTCAAGGCGGAGCTCATTTTCCCCGCCGCCGCGCCAATGCCCAAGGAGCCGGAGCCGCCGCTGCCTGCGGAGAGCGAGAGGACTCCCACGACTGCGGAAGCGTGAATCACAAATAATATATGGGGCTGTTGCGTTTTTGCAACAGCCCCTGTTGCCCGGTAAACGGGGATCGGCATTTAAAGCCAGGCTTCATAATAATACCAGCAGTCGTCAATTTTCTTTGTCATCCCGCGATTATCCGTTCCGTCAGTCCATTCCCATCTATTATCACCCACAAGCGTTAACGCTGCATTTACATTCTGAAATGCAGCGGGTGTGTCGTCAGGTGAATAGTAGAAGCCCATGTAGGGGATCAGGCCCCAGCCAAATGTATAAAACTGTACGATAGGATGCTCTCCATCGTACAGACCCCCGACTCTGGCCCCGCGATAACTTTCGGTGGAGATATCCCCCGCCAAGCAGGCAGAGGCGATTTCAGACAGATCCTCCTTATGAGATCGGACAAAAAGAGCGACCCGCTCCCCAGGTGTACAGACCCAAGCCACCGCAGCAACTGCAACGAATGCAGCTGCCAATAAAACTGCGATCGTTTTGCCTTTCTTTTTGAGCACGTGTACGCAACCTTTCTATTGTCCGATCTGTCGCGCCTTGCGGCACGGCAGCTTAAATCGTTACGCCCCGGTGCTGCCGAAGCCGCCCTGGCCGCGCTCGGTGTCCTCCAAAGAATCCACCAGCTCCAGCTCCGGCGTCAGGATGGGCAGGATCACCAGCTGGATGAGCTTCATACCCGCCTCGATCGTAACATCCTCATCGCCCTGGTTGTAGAGCTTGACCACGATGGGGCCGGTGTAGCCCGCGTCGATGACGCCCTCGCCCAGGATGTTTTTCTTCACGTTCAGGCCGCTCTTGCTCTTGAGCATGCCCACATATCCCTCCGGAATGGCCACATGCACGCCCGTATCCACCGTGGCGTGTCCCCGCGCCGGGATGGTCACGGCCGCGAGGGCGTACAGGTCCAGCCCCGCGTCGGACGCGTGGGCCCGTGTGGGCAGTATCGCCCCAGGATCAAGGGTCACTTTCATCTTTAAAATACCTCCTTATCCGGCTCCAGCAAAAAGAGATTTCTGTCCGTCGAGAAGTTGCTGACGCTGTACAGCACCAGGATG
The DNA here is from genome assembly GCA_947629245.1 of uncultured Oscillospiraceae bacterium. Lineage (GTDB taxonomy): Bacteria > Bacillota > Clostridia > Oscillospirales > Oscillospiraceae > CAJOIG01. Next base: position 5,832 of record CANRDC010000015.1, read on the forward strand.
CTGTCAAAATCGTTTTCCTCCGCGTAAAGGGCCAGAGAGTCCCGGTAATAGCGCAGATCCATAAGGTCTATCCGAGAGAAGTTCTCCAGCAGGAAGGGGGTCAGACTGTCGGAATAGGAGTCCCGGACGATCAGGATGGAGGGCCCCTCATGGCCTGTCTCGATGGACCGGAGGGGACAGTTGCCTCCCAGGAACATGGAGTACTTGTCCTTCACGTCCAAAAAAGACGTGTCGTACAGGGGCCCCTCCGCGGGCGGGTCCTTGCTCATGTCCAGGACCTTCACAGAGCCGTCGTCGGGCACGAAGGTCTCTATCGTGTCCGGCCGCACCCAGGCAAAGCCGGAGGAGGACCAGGTGGTGCCGTAAAAGCTCTCCGACACCGTCTGGCGCTCGTAGGAGGCCAGGGAGGGGACAGGCAGGTCCAGAGCCTGGCACAGGGCTGTGTAGCCGTAAAACGCCCCCAGGCTTGTCCAGTGGTGGTCCGTGCGGTAGAAGATATACTCGTCCTTGTGAGCGCCCAGGGCGGAGGCTACATCGATGTTGATGGCCCGGCTGCGTCCATAGGCCCAGTCGATGACCGTCTGCTGGCTGTCCATGGGGGCGTTTTTCGGCAGGAGGGAGGACTGTATCTCGCCCGCGCCGGGGATCAGTCCAAAATAGACCGGGATGTCGGTATAGTCCACCAGCGCGTTCAGATAGTCGATGTTTTTATCAACGGTCTCCTTCGTGGGAGCGTCGAAGTCGGGGATCAAAGCGCCGCCCTCGCAATAGTAGACGCCGTTGTTCTCCTTCTTGCCGGTGAGCAGCTCGCACCGGGCCTTCAGGCTCGTCCAGGCGTCCCGGAAGGGGAACTGGTCGGTGGTGTAGCTCTCAAAGTCCTCGGTGAAATCCCCGTCCGCCAGGGCGTCCAGGGAAAAGGAGGGGAGCTGCTGCAGATACCGGTTCTCCTGCTGGGAGAATTCCACATCCGGCAGTATGGGCTGCAGCAGGGCGAAGGCCCCGATGAAGGCCGCAAAGACCAGAATAATTATGATGTTAGATTTCCTGTTCATATCCTGCGCACCTCAGAACCGGAAGTAGAGGAAGGGGTTATAGGTGGAGTCCACCAGATAGGCGGTGGAGACGCTCAGCACAAGCACCACCAGCACCGGCACGGCTGCGGCCCGGAGGTTTTCCGGCAGACGGGCGAACAGCGTCTTGCCGACAGGCAGACTGGCAAAACAGGCCGCCAGAAGTACCGCGCCGAAGCCCGCCAGATAATAGAGGTCCTTATCCGAGCAAAACCCCGCCGGACCGAAGCCGACCATGGCCCGGAAGAACACCAGCGTCTGCTCCACGCTGGTCTGCTGGAAGATCACCCAGCCGGACACGGCCACCAAAAGCGTGTAGATATGCCCCACGGCGTGATGCCTGTCCAGCCACTTGAGCAGAAACATCTTCTCCAGGATCAGGAAGAAGGCGTAGTAGAGCCCCCAGAACAAAAACGTCCAGCTGGCACCGTGCCACAGGCCCGTGAGGGCCCACACGATCAGCAGATTGACGATCTGCCGGGGAAGACCCTTCCGGTTGCCGCCCAGAGGAAAGTACACATAGTCCCGAAACCAGGTGCCCAGGCTGATGTGCCACCGCCGCCAGAATTCCGTGACCGTCCGGGAGATATAGGGGTAGTTGAAGTTTTCCAGAAACTCGAACCCCAGCATCCTGCCCAGGCCGATGGCCATGTCGGAATAGCCGGAGAAGTCGAAGTAAATTTGCAGGGAAAAGGCGATGGCGGCAAGCCACGCGCCAACGAAGGTGAGCTGGCCGGGGGCGGAGCCCGCGTAAACGTCCCAGAGCATGCCCACATTGTTGGCGATGAGCACCTTTTTGCCCAGTCCCACGATGAACCGCTGCACGCCCTGGGCGAACTTGTCCACGCTCTCGTGGCGCTGGTCCAGCTGCTGGGCGATGTCCTTATAGCGGACGATGGGTCCCGCGATCAGCTGGGGGAACAGGGCCACAAAGGTGCCGAACTTGATGAAATTTCTCTGCACATGCCCGTCGCCCCGATACACGTCGATGGGGTAGCTCATGGTCTGGAAGGTGTAAAAGGAGATGCCGATGGGCAGCGTCAGGCCCAGAGTGGGGATATCCACGCCGGGGATGGCGCTGAGGGTCTCCACCACCAGGTCGAAATACTTGAAAAAGAACAGCATCGCCAAGTTGAGCGTCGTATTGATGATCAGCACCAGCTTGGCCCTGGGCCGCCGGTCCGGCAGATATCTGCCGATCAGCAGACCGCTTACATAGTTCAGGCAGATGGAAAAGACCATCAAAAGGATGTACACCGGCTCGCCCCAGCCGTAGAACACCAGATTCACGGCGAACAGCCACACGTTCCGCCACCCGGTGGGGACGATGTAGTACACCGCCAGCACGATAGGCAGGTATATGAACATGAACAGGATACTGGAGAATACCATAGGGGGCTAGTCCTCCGAATCGTCGTTGGTGGGCTCGAACCGGGCCAGGGGATTGGCGGCGGCGGCCTTTTTCAGCTCGGCGTTCGCGATGTGGGTGTATATCTGGGTGGTGTTCAGGCTCTCGTGGCCCAGAAGCTCCTGGAGCGTGCGCACGTCCACGCCGTTTTGCAGCATCAGCGTGGCGGCGGTATGGCGCAGCTTGTGGGGGGAGATGTGGCTGGCGTCCAGTCCCGCCCGCAGGAGGGTCTTGTGGACCATCACCTGCACGGCGTCCACGCTGATCCGCTTCCGGCGGGCGGACAGAAACACGGCCTTTTTATCCGTGGTTGCGATATCCTTGCGGATGATCAGCCAGTCGTTCAGCGCCTGGACACAGGCGTCGTTCAGATACACGATCCGCTCCTTGTTGCCCTTGCCGTGGATCAGCAGACTGTCCGTCCGGATGTCCGCCAGGTTGAGGCCCACCATCTCCGAGATACGCAGTCCGCAGTTGAGAAACAGGCACAAAATGCAATAGTCCCGCTCCTTGTTTTTGCCGTCCACGGCGTTCAAGAGCCGACGGCTCTCCTCCAGGGTCAGATAGTGGGGGAGGGTCTTTTGCAGCTTGGGCGTGTCCAGGTCCTGGACCGGGTCCACGGCGAGCTGCTTCGTCTTGACGGTCAGGTAGCGGTAAAAGCCCTTCAGACTGGTGATCATCCGGGCCCGGCTGGCGGCGTTCAGCTCCCGGTCCCTGGACAGATACGCCAGAAAATCGTAGACCTCCGATAATGTCACCGAACCGTAAAAGTCCAGCTTTGCGCCGCTGATGTCCACATCCTCCAGCGCCGTGTCACGCGGGACCAGGTCTCTTGCAATGTACAGATACCGCGTGAACGTGCGCAGATCCATGAAATACGAATCCACGGTCTTTTCCGATTGACCCTTGATGGTGTCGTGGTACACGAGAAATTCCCGCAGCACCTGGGGCGCCTCATCCCGATAGCTCATGGCAAGATCCTCCGAATTATGTTAATAATAGCAGAGGAGGAAACCCTTGTAAAGTGGCAAAATACACAAATAATTCGGCATAATTAATATTATGCCGAATTCAGGGGAGGGCTAGACCGAAATAGCCCCGCCGATATCAAATATTGGGCCTTCTGTGAGAAAAACCGGTTTTTTGCCGTGTTCCGCCAGAAATGTCAGAATGCTGTCCCGGTCTGGATGTTCGTCCAGCGTTCCGGTAAACGCGACCGTGTTATCATTCATGATAAATGACGCGCCGCCGATGAAGCCGTATTCGTAACCGTCCAACGCAATGTGTCCCGGCGCGATGTCCAATACGTCCATCCCGGCGGTTTTCGCGGCTCTGGAGACGCCAGCGTCCGCCGTGACGATGGAATGGTCGTCCAAGACCAGCGCGGCGCATTTCGTGTAGCCCTGGGATACGCGCACCGGAACGCCGCCGATGAGTTCCAGCACAGCCGTGTCCGCCGTCCTGGGGTTGTAGATCATATACCTGCCTGTCCAACACACGCACAGACCCGTGTCCTGGGGATACGCCGGGCCCTGTCTCCCGGAGCTGACCGTTTTGTATCCCCTATTAGTTAAATAGTTAACAATATCGGAGCAGTATAATCCCTCCGCCACGACGGCCCGGTCCTTGCGGACGAATACGCTCAGGTCCGCGTGGCCCGCCAGGCGCTTGTCCAGCGCGGCGTTATCGGGCAGCCAAAAAACGTCTATCCCTTGGGCGGCAAGGCTTGGGGCCAGCTTTGGCCGGTATCTCTCCCCTATCAGAAGAGTCACAGCGTCTTTTCCACCGCCTCCCGCAGGGTCTTGACATGGATCAGCTCCAGCCCCCTGGGCGCTTTCAGCTCGCCCCGGACCCGAGACGGGATCACGCACTGGGTGAAGCCCAGGCGGGCGATCTCGGAAAGGCGCAGGTCCAATGCCTGCACAGAGCGTATCTCCCCGGTGAGGCCCACCTCCCCCACGGCGGCCAGCTTGTCCGGCAGCGGCGCGTCCCGGAAGCTGGAGGCCACGGCCAGGCATGTGGCCAGGTCGGCGGCGGGCTCGTCCAGCGTCAGGCCGCCCACCACGTTGATATAGGCGTCGCAGGCGTTCACATTCATGCCGCCCCGCTTTTCCAGCACCGCCAGCAGCAGATAGAGCCGGTTATAGTCAAAGCCGTTGGAGGTGCGCCGGGCGGAGGAAAACCCGGTGGGCGTCACCAGGGCCTGGACCTCCGCCAGAATGGGGCGGCTGCCCTCCATCACACAGGCCACGCAGGTGCCGGGCACCCCCACGGGGCGGCCCGCCAGCATGACCTCCGAGGGATTCGGCACCTCCCGCAGACCCTCCCGGCGCATCTCGAACACGCCGATCTCGTTGGTGGAGCCGAAGCGGTTCTTCTCCGCCCGGAGAATGCGGTAGCTGAGAGAGCCGTCGCCCTCAAAGTACAGCACGCAGTCCACCATGTGCTCCAGCACCTTGGGGCCCGCGATGGCGCCCTCCTTATTGACGTGGCCCACCACGAAGGCGGTGAAGCCGGAGGATTTGGCCAGCTGCATGATCTCCATGGCGCACTGCTTCACCTGGCCCACGCTGCCGGGGGCGGTGCTCTGGCTGGGGTCGTATACGGTCTGGATAGAGTCGATGATGACGATCTCCGGAGAAAGGTCCTCGATGGCGGCGATCACGTCGTTGATATCGGTGCCCGCCAGCACGTGCATGGCGTCCCGGTCCACGCCCAGCCGCTGGGCCCGCATCTTGAGCTGGTGCTCGCTCTCCTCGCCGGTGACGTAAAGGATCGTCTCGCTTGGCGCGATGGAGCCGCATGCCTGCAGGAGCAAGGTGGATTTGCCGATGCCCGGCGCGCCGCCGAACAGGACGATGGAGCCTCGTACGGCGCCGCCGCCCAGCACCCGGTCCAGCTCCCCGATGCCGGTGGAAAACCGCAGCTCATCCCGGTCGTCCAGGTCGGCCAGCCTCTTTGGCAGGGCCCGGCGGACGGGCCGGACCTTCTCCGCCGCCTTTGGCGCGGCGGGGGCCTCCGTCAGGGTGTTCCAGGCCCGGCAGCTGGGGCATTGGCCCTGCCAGCGGGACGTCTCATACCCGCAGGCGGAGCAGAAAAATACCGTTTTCTCTTTCATGTGGCCGCTCCTCGTATGTATTGCAGATAGCTTCCCAGCATCACGGCCGCCAGCTTCATGCGGTAGCCGCCGTCCTGGAGCTTCGCCAGGTCGCCTGGGTTGGACAGAAACCCGCACTCCACCAGCACGGCGGTGCAGTTCACGCTCTTCATCAGGTACACGCCCTTATCCACCGGCGCCGCCACCCGCCGGTTGTCCGGGCACAGCAGCGCCGTCAGGCTGCCCTGCGTGAGCTCCGCCAGGGCGTCGCTGCCAGCGGCGGGGCCGTAAAACACCTGTATCCCTCTTGGCGAGGCGGCGGGATAGTTGTTCTGGTGGATGCTCAAAAGCACGGCGCCGTCCGTGTTGTTCACAAGCCCCACACGGGCGTGCTGGTCCGCGATCTTCTTCTCCGCGATGGAGTCCGCGTCTGCGGGATAGTCGATGTCCTTCTCCGTCCGGGTCATGACCGTCTCCACGCCCCAGAACCGGGCCAGCGCCTCCAGCCGCAGGGCGATGTCCAGGTTGATATCGCTCTCCAGGGTCCCGTCGGCGGCCACGGCGCCTCCGTCGGCGCCGCCATGCCCTGCGTCGATGACCAGCACCGGCGCCTCCGCCGGTGCATCCGCCGCCGTGGAACGCGATTGCTGCACCAAGGCCACGATGGCCAGCAGCAGCGCCGCCGCCAGAGGGTACCACCATTTCATCACGAACCGTTTTCTCATATCCGCCCCACCTCAATGAAACTTATGAGCCGGACGGGACCTGTATGCGAGCTTGTCAAAAACAAGTTTTGACGGCCTGATTTCGTGAGAAAACGAGGTATAACGGCGTTTCCTCCGCCATTATACCCCGAAATGGACTCTATGCGCAACGGTTTTATATGATGATACAGATGAGACTGTACCCGCCGTCGTTCACCAGCCGCTGGATGGTGCTCTGTAAGCGCTTGCGGATATTGGGCGGCATGCGCTGGAGCTTTGTGGTCAGACCCTCCTCCGCGATGTCGTAGAGGGATTTGCCGAAGATGTTGGACTCCCAGATGCGGTTGATGTCCCCGTCGAAGCCCTGGAGCAGGAAGCTCACGATCTGCTCCGACGCCTTCTCGCCGCCAACAGCCGGGGAGACCTCCGTCTCCACCTGGGTGCGGAACAGGTGGATGGCCGGGGCGCTGGCCTTCAGGCGCACGCTGTACCGGCCGCCCTTGCTCACGATCTGGGGCTCCTGCAGCTCCATCTCCTCCGGACCGGGCATGATGATGCCGTAGCCGGTCTGGCGGGCCTGCTCCAGGGCCTCGTGGACGTGGTCATACTCGGTCTTGACGCTTTTCAGGCTGCGCAGCAGCTCCATCAAGTCCCCGTCGTCCCGGATCTCAAAGCCGGACTGGTCGCTTATGGTCTTATAGTAGAGCGACTGCTCCAGATCGATCGTGGCGGTGGCCGTGCCGCAGCCGGGCTGGGCGGAGCTTATGCGGGCGGAGCTTATGAGCTCGCTGGCCGTGAGCGATTCCACGCAGGTATAGGCGTCCTGCAGGGCGTTCATGCTCTTCCCCGCCGTCAGGAGCATGCTGTAGATGGTCCTTTTCAGCTCGCTGTCCTCCGGCAGAGCCTCCGCCCAGGGGGGCAGCCACAGGCTCAGCTCGTTCAGCGGGAACTGGAACAGCACCGCCTTCATGACCGCGTGGATGTCCGTCTCGCTCATCTCCAGGCAGTTGAGGGCCATGCAGGGCACATGATACCGATCGGACAGCTCCGCCGCCAGGGCCGAGGCGGAGCCGCTGTCCGGATCGGCGGTGTTGACCACCACGGCGAAGGGCTTGCCGATGTCTAAAAGCTCCCGGATGACCCGTTCCTCCGCCTGCAGGTAGTTCTCGCGCGGTATCTCCCCGAAGCTGCCGTCGGTGGTGATCACAAGGCCGATGGTGGAGTGCTCGGCGATGACCTTCCGGGTCCCCTCCTCCGCCGCCTGGGTCATGGGTATCTCATGGTCGTACCAGGGCGTGGTGACCATGCGCTCCACGCCGTCCTCATAAAGCCCCTCCACCCCCGGCACCATGTAGCCCACGCAGTCGATGAGCCGCACGGACGCCGTGGTCTCGCCGCCAAAGGCGATCTCGGCGGCCTCCTCCGGCACGAATTTCGGCTCGGCGGTCATGATGGTCCGGCCGGAGCCGGACTGGGGCAGCTCGTCTCTGGCCCGTTCCTTTCGGTACATATTGTCGATGTTGGGGATGACCTGGGTCTCCATGAACCGTTTGATGAAGGTCGATTTCCCCGTCCGCACCGGCCCGACGATCCCAAGATAGATGTCGCCGTCCGTCCTGCGGGCAATATCTTCATAGATGCTGTCCACAACTTATCCCTCCAAGGCATGTTTGGTAAAACATACGCCCAGGAGGGATGGTTTATGACAATTTTAAAGAAACTGCGCCGTCTGGCCGTGGACCTGGCTGACGCGCACGTCCAGCTCCGGGAACGCCTCCCGCAGCCATCGGGCCAGCACCGGCGTCACCACGTTCTCCGTACAGAAGTGATCCCCATCAATGAGGTTGACTCCCAGGTGCTTGGCCTCCAGGAACTGGTGGTACTTGATATCCGCCGTCACATAGGTGTCGCACCCGGCGGCGGCCGCCAGGGCCAGCTCGCCTCCGCCGGAGCCGCCGCACACCGCCAGCCGCTTCACGCTCCGCCCCGCGTCGTGATACCGAAGGCCGTTGCCGTGCAGAGCCGATTTGACATGGGCCAGGAACACTGAAAAGTCCATGGGCTCGGGAAGCTCTCCCACGCGCCCGAGGCCGGTGTCCGGCTCCAGCACGCCGGTGACCGTACCGCCCAGCGTCTCCATCAGCGCGTCGTTCACGCCGCCCTGGGCGGCGTCCAGATTGGTGTGCATACAGATGGCGGCGATGCGCTTCTCCGCCAGCGCCAGGGCCTTCTGTCCCTCCCAGGTCCCGTCTGTGACGGCCTTCAGCTCAAAAAACAGCGGGTGGTGGCTCACGATCAGCTCCGCCCCAAGGGCATCGGCCTCCCCGATGACCTCGTCGGTGATGTCCAGCGCCGCGACCACCCGGCGCACAGAGGCGGTCCCGTGCCCCACCAGCAGCCCCACGTTGTCGAAATCCATTTTCCGCGCGACCGGGGCCTTCTCGTTCAAAAGCTCAAATATCTCCTGCACCGTCGGCATGTTCAAGCCTCCTTTTGATGGCGTCGTATTCCTCCAGCAGCGCGGCCGCCGCCGGATAGAAGGGCGCGGCCTTGGCCGCCTGGGCGCGCAGCGCGTCCAGATACCGCGCGAACAGCGGATCGTCCTCGATCTGGTCCAGCAGTCCTGTGTGCAGCTCCGCCGCCGAATAGGCCGGCGATACGCCGCCCCGGACCCGCAGGATGGGATAGACGCGCCCGGCGTCCTCCACCAGGCGCTCCGCCTGGATGCGGTAGCCGTTTTCGATGAGCCAGCGGCGAAGCTCCGCCCTTTTGCTCTGGGGCTCCAGAATGAGCAGCGCGCCGGTTTTTGTCCAGGCCGCGGCGGAGATAATGGCGAGCATCGTCTCCCCTCCCATTCCGGCCAGGATCACCGTATCCCCGTCCTCGGGACCGACGCCGGTCAGCCCGTCGGTCCGCATGAGCCGGATATGCTCGCCGGTACCGGTCTTTTCGATCAGCGCGGCGGCGCTTTGCAGAGGCCCTGGCCGGATGTCCGTGGCCAGGACACGGGACGCCCTGCCGGACTGGACCAGCCACACCGGCACCATGGCGTGGTCTGTGCCCACGTCGACGACGGAGGCCCCGGACGGGACCTGCTCCGCTACGGCTGCCAGGCGGGATGAAAGATGTATCATGACAAAATAAAAAACCGGCGGGAACGGCGTCCCGCCGGTCTTGTGCCTCAGGCATTCGCGGCGATGAAGTCGTTGACTTCCTTCACGAAGGGCTCGACCTCCACGCCATGGGCCCGGCAGGCCTGCTCCACGCTCTCGCCCGTGGCGAACGCGCAGCCCAGGCAGTGCATGCCGATGCGCTGGAACAGGGGCTGGGTCATAGGGGCGTTGACCATGATATCGTATACGATGGTATCCTTTGTGATCTGATACATGATAAGATCCTCCTAACAGATTCTCAATGAAACTATTATATGCGCGACGCGCGCGGATTTCAACATAAAAATAGAGGAAGCGGCATGCTTCCTCTATTTTTGACGGTCAGATGAACTCAAAGCTCACCAGCACGCATCTTGGCGAAGCACTCGCTGCAGTAAACCGGGCGATCGCTCTTGGGCTCGAAGGGGACGCGCGCCTCTCCGCCGCAGGCGGCGCAGGTAGCGGTGAAGTACTCCCGTGGACCGCGGGCAGCGGCCTTGCGGGCGTCGCGGCAGGCCTTGCAGCGCTGGGGCTCGTTCTGGAAGCCGCGCTCCGCGTAAAACTCCTGCTCACCGGCGGTGAACACGAACTCCTGTCCGCATTCCTTGCATACAAGGGTCTTGTCTTCGTACATTTCGGTTCCTCTCTTTTGATAGTTTTCCCATATCGGGCAGTATATTGCGATCAGCTTTTGCTGTTGTCGCCTGAGGGCAGCCTGGCCAGCTTGCGCCGTATGCGCTGCACGGCATTGTCCACAGCCTTCACGTCCCGTCCGGAACGCCCGGCCATCTCTTCATACGAAAGGCCGTCCAGATACAGACGGAGTATCTCGGCTTCCAGTTTTGACAAGCACCGTGAATAGGTGGAAATGAACTCTTTTTCGGTCTCTCTGGCTAGAACCTGCTCCTCGGGACTGCGCTGATAGTAGTGGGTACCTAGGGCCTGGGATTCATCTGAGAGGACTTCTTCCAAGGGAACGCCGTCGTTCAGCGGGGCGTTTTTCATGCGCTGGGCGCTGCGGACAGCGGATCTGATACGGTTCTGGATACAGGTCCGGGCATAGGTCCTGAACCCGGCGCCCTTATCCGGCTCATACTCCCGGATGGCGGACAGAAGACCGATCATACCCTCCTGGATAAGGTCCTCGCTGTCGCCGCCGCTCAGGAAATAGGGCCGCGCGCACATGCGCACCTCGCGCGCATAGCGCTCCGCCAGGGCTTCCTCCGCCCAGACCGCCTGCTTTTTTGCAAGAGCCTGCAGCTCTTCATCAGATTTATTTGTACAATTCTGGTCACACACCAGTCATTATAGCTCTTTAAAACAGGAAGTCAAGCACTTTTTACAAAAAATGTTGTCGATTTCCAGGAAATTTTGACATATGCCGTGAGAAAACCGTCACATATCCAGCTTTTGCTGTCCCAGATACTCGATGCCAAGGTGTTCGTAGGCTTTTTGGGTGACGCACCGGCCCCGGAGCGTCCGGGTCAGAAAACCCTGCTGGAGCAAAAACGGCTCGTAGACGTCCTCCAGCGTGACGGCCTCCTCGTTGATGGTGGCGGCCAGGGCCTCCAGCCCCACCGGTCCGCCGTTATAGAGCTCGATGATGCTGCGGAGCATCCGCCGGTCTACATTGTCCAGGCCCTCCTTGTCCACCTCCAGGCGGCTGAGGGCCTCGTCGGCGATGGCCTTGGTGATGACGCCCTCCCCCTTCACCTGGGCAAAGTCCCGGACCCGGCGGAGCATGCGGTTGGCGATACGGGGCGTGCCCCGGCTGCGGGAGGCGATCTCCGTGGCGCCGCCCGGCTCGATCTCCACGGCCAGGATACCGGCGCTGCGCTCCACGATGCGCCGCAGGTCCTCGGTGCTGTAAAGCTCCAGCCGCAGGACCACGCCGAACCGGTCCCGGAGCGGCGCGGAGAGCTGCCCGGACCGGGTAGTGGCCCCGATCAGGGTGAAGTGGGGCAGGTCCAGCCGGATGGAGTTGGCGGAGGGGCCCTTGCCCAAAATGATATCGATGGCGTAATCCTCCATGGCGGGATACAGGATCTCCTCCACGGACCGATTCAGCCGGTGGATCTCGTCCAGGAACAGGATGTCGTTTTCCTGCAGGTTGGTCAGCAGCGCCACCAGGTCGCCGGGCTTTTCGATGGCGGGGCCGGAGGTGATGCGCATGTTGACGCCCATCTCGTTGGCGATGACCCCGGCCAGGGTGGTCTTGCCCAGTCCCGGAGGGCCGTGGAGCAGTACGTGGTCCAGCGGCTCGTTTCGCAGCTTGGCGGCCTGGATGAACACCGCCAGATTTTCCTTTGCCTTGGTCTGGCCCGTATAATCCTCCAGCCGTTTGGGGCGCAGCGACGCCTCCGAGACATCCTCCGGCTGGAAGGCGGCGGTGGTCAGGACCTCTTCCGGCCCGTCGGCGGAGAAGTTGATACTCATAAGGTCCTATCCCCCTCTTACTGCATCATGTTGCGTAAAGCGGCCCGGATGGCGTCCTCCAGACTGAGGGCCTCCAGGTCCAGTCCCTTCAGGGCCGCGCCGCACTCGGCCCGGCTGTAGCCCAGCACGGTGAGAGCGCTCATCACATCCGCCAGCTTTGTGCCGTCTCCGGCGGCGGCCGCGGCCGTCGGCATGGCGCCGGGCGAGACCAGTCCGTCCGCCTGCTTGCCCATCTTGTCCTTCAGCTCCAGGATGATGCGCTGGGCCAGACGCTTGCCCACGCCCTGGGCGGCGGTCAGGGCCTTCTCGTCGTCGTTCAGCACCGCCATGCACACCCGCTCCGGGGTATTGGCGGACAGGATGGAGATGGCTGCCTTAGGCCCCACGCCGGACACGGAGATCAGCATCTCGAAGCACCGCTTTTCCCCCAGCGTGGCGAAGCCATAAAGCTCAAAGGCGTCCTCCCGGACCTGCTCGCAGATGTACAGCTTGCCCTTCTCGCCCCGGTGCAGCTGGCCCATGGTGTAGGCCGTGGTGTTCACGGCGAAGCCTACGCCGCCGCAGTCGACGACGGCCAGGCCCGGCTCCAGGTCCGTGACTGTCCCGCTCAGATGGTAGAACATGGGTCGTTCCCTCCTTCCGCCGCAAGGCGGCTGGTCATGCTCCTGGCGTGGCAGATGGCCAGGGCCAGGGCGTCCGCGGCGTCGTCGGGCTTGGGGGGCGATTTCATGTTCAAAAGCCGCTGGACCATGTAGATCACCTGCCCCTTTTTCGCGTTGCCGTAGCCCACCACCGCCTGCTTCACCTGCATGGGCGTATACTCGAACACCGGCACGCCGCTGCGGTAGGCACTGAGCAATATCACGCCCCGGCCATGGGCCACGGCGATGCCGGTCGTGATGTTCTTGGAGAAAAACAGTTCCTCCACGGAGATGGCCTCCGGCGCGAAGGTGACGATCAGCTCGTTGAGATCATTGTAGATCATGTCCAGCCGGGGCGACAGGGGCGTATTGGGCGGCGTGGTGATGGCTCCGCAGGCCACATAGGCGTTTCTGCCCTTGTCCGCGTCGATCACGCCAAAGCCCACTGTGCCCACGCCGGGGTCGATGCCCAGTATCCTCATGGCGCGCCTCCCTCCTTTTGGAAGCGGCCACGCGCGGACTCGATATCCCGCCGGATCTGGGCGGTCAGTTCCTCCTGGGAGGAAAACCGCCTCTCGTCCCGGAGAAAGACCAGAAAATCCAGCCGCACCCGGACGCCGTACAGCTCCCCGGCATAGTCCAGCAGATTGGTCTCCACCGTCACATGGCTGTCGCTCTGGAACGTGGGCCGGACGCCTACGTTCGTCACCGCGGGATGGGGCCCGTCGGGCAGCCACGCCCTGGTGGCGTAGACCCCGTGCCGGGGCACGATGACCCCTTCCGGAATGGGAAAGTTGATGGTGGGGATGCCCATACGCCGCCCCCGCTGGTAGCCGTGGACCACCGTGTGCGAGACAGAATAGGGGTGGCCAAGGAACCGGGCGGCCCGCTCCATATCCCCCGCCGCCACCAGCGAGCGGATGTAGGTGGAGCTGACAACCACGCCCTCCAGCGCGACCTGCTCCACGATGTCACAGCCGATCCCATGCTCTCCGCACCAGTCGGCGATGCGCTCCGCCGTGCCCAGGCCCCGCCGACCGCAGGAGAAGTCCCGGCCCATCACCAGATGGACCGCGCCCAGATCCTCTGTCACGGAGCGGATGAAGTCCTCCCAGGGCGTCTGCATGAACGTGCGGTCAAAATGAAGAAAGATCACGTCCTCGATGCCACCGGCACGGGCGATCAGCTCCCGCCGGTTGTCCAGGCTCTCTAAAAGCGGCACCTCCACGCCCCGGACGAACAGGTCCGGGTGGGCGTCAAAGGTGACGACGGCGGGTACCGCTCCCAGTCGGGCGGCCTGCTCCCGGGCCTTTCGCATCAGCGCCTGGTGGCCCAGATGTACGCCGTCAAAAAAACCAAGGGCGGCCACGCGCCGTATGTCTGTCATTGCGTCCGTCCCCCTTGGGCGATCAGCTCCAGCGGCAGGATATACCTTTCCGGGTCCTCCCGTATCTCGTCCAGCGTGTGAGCCTGGCCGATGGTGAATTTACCGGCCCGGACCCGCCGCAGGGCGCTCATGCACCCGCCGCAGCCGAGGGCGCTCCCGATGTCGGCGCAGAGGGTGCGGATATAGGTGCCCTTGGAGCACTCGATCTCCAGCCCCCAGTCCCCCGCCTCGTCCTGATCGGTCAGTTCCAGGCGGTGGATGGTTATAGGCCGGGGCTCCCGCTGGACGTCTCCGCCCCGGCGGGCGATCTCATAGAGCTTTTTGCCCCGGATCTTGATGGCGGAATACATGGGCGGCAGCTGCATGATGGGGCCCCGAAAGGCGTCCAGCGCCGCCTCGAGCTCCTCCCTGCTCCGGCTCTGGCCGTTTTGTTCCAGCACATTGCCCCAGATGTCCTGGGTGTCCGTGACAAGGCCCAGCCGGAGGCGGGCACTGTATTCCTTCGTATCGTTTTCCGCGTACTTGGCGGCCTTGGTCCCCTTGCCCGTCAGCACCACCAGAAGGCCTGTGGCGTTGGGGTCCAGGGTCCCTGTGTGGCCGATGTGCTTTTCATGGAGCACGCCCCGCAGATGGGCGCACACATCCATGCTGGTCCACCCGGCCGGTTTGTCCACCAACAGAAGCCCGTCCATCAGAGGGCCTCCAGAATGTCCCAGACGATGGTGTCCCTCGTCTCGTCCGGGTCGGACCGGATGGTGCAGCCCGCGGCCATTTTGTGGCCGCCGCCTCCGTGCAGAGCGCAGATAGCTGCGGAGTCAAAGTCCTCCCCGCTGCGAAGGCTCACCTTGCAAAGCCCCGGCTCCAGCTCCCGGATGGTCACCGCCACCCGGTTGCCCGCCACGCGCCCGGCGAGAGACGCAAGATCGTCGCAGTCGTCCTCCGTGGCGCCGCTCTTGGCCATCATGTCCAGCGTCACGGTGACCACCGTCACGCAGTTGTTCTGTCCATAGCGGCGCATGCCGGTATAGATCATGCCCTCCAGCATCAGGCGGGAATAGGAATAGGTCCGAAACAGGAGCTTGTTGAGCCGTACATAGTCCGCCCCCGCGTCGATGAGCTCCGCCGCGGCCCGATGGGTGTCCGCTTTCGTGTTGGCATAGACGAAGCAGCCGCAGTCCGTGCTGACGGCGATATACAAAAGGCTTGCCAGCGTCTTATCCAGCCCGCCCAGGAGCTTTCCAAGCTCCAGCACGATCTCCCCACAGGAGGCCTTCTCCGCGTCGCAGAGGAGCCGCTCGGCATATCGGGAGTTGGTGGGATGGTGGTCGATGCACAGGTCGATGGTCCCCTTTTGAGAAAAGCCCTCCGGAAACAGGTTTTCCGACGCCAGGTCCACCGTCACGACGCGGCGGGGCGCGAAATCCTCCGGGGCCAGATACGGGTCCACGAACAGCGAGTACGCCGCCGTCACCTGGGGATTGTCATAGAGATAGGCGGTCTTGCCCATCCGGCGCAGGATATGACAAAGGGCGGCGGCACTTCCAAGCGTGTCGCCGTCCGGACGGATATGCGTCACCAGCAGATATCCGTCGTTGTCCTTGAGATAATTTACGCAGTCATTGAGAGTCATCGTCGTCATGTTGAATATCCAAGTCGTTGATCAGTTGATTGATATAGGCGCCATGGGCGATGGAGTCGTCCAGCACAAAGGTCAGCTCCGGGGTATAGCGCAGGTCCAGGCTGTGGCCCAGCTCCCGGCGCAGATACCCGGCCACGGACTTCAGGCCCTTCACGAGCTGTTTTTCGTCCGCCTGTCCCAGCACGCTCACATACACCTTGCAGTGGCGCAGATCGTTGGTGGTCTCGGTATGGGTCACGGTGAGCATGGCCCCCTGATCCACCCGTGGGTCCTTCACCTGCCGCAGCTTCTCCGCCAGGACCCGGCGGATGTCGTCGTTGATACGGTCGATATGGTGGTTAGGCATTGATCCGCTCCATCACAAAGCACTCGATGACGTCCTGTTCCTTAATGTCGTTGAACTTCTCCACCTGCATGCCGCACTCGTATCCGGCGGCCACCTCCCGCACGTCGTCCTTGAACCGGCGCAGACTGGCCAGGTCGCCCTCGTAGACCACCACATTGTCCCGCAGGACCCGGACCTGACAGCTTCTCTGGATCTTGCCGTCCAGCACATAGCAGCCGCAGACGGTGCCCACCTTGGAGACCTTGTAGGTCTGGCGGACCTCGGCGTGGCCGATGATCTTCTCCGTGAACTTGGGGGCCAGCATGCCCTTCATGGCGGCCTCGATCTCGTTGATGCAGTCGTAGATGACCCGGTACAGCCGGATATCCACATCGGAACGGGCGGCGCTGTCCCGGGCGGCGTTTTCCGGCCGCACGTTGAAGCCCACGATCACCGCGTCGGAGGTGGAGGCCAGCATCACGTCGGACTCGTTGATGGCGCCTACGGCGCAGTGGATGACCCGCACCCGGACCTCCTCGTTGGAAAGCTTCTCCAGCGACGCCTTCACCGCCTCTGCGCTGCCCTTCACGTCGGCCTTGACGATGATGTTGAAGTCCTTCATCTCGCCCTCCTGGATACGGGCGAACAGGTCGTCCAGAGAGACCTTCTTGGGGGCGGTGTTGGCGGCAAGCTTGGCCTTGGCCTTGCGCTCCTCCACCAGCTCCCTCGCCATGCGCTCGTCGGCCACGGCGTTGAAGGTGTCGCCCGCGTTGGGCACCTCGCTCATGCCCGCGATCTCCACGGGGATGGAGGGCCCGGCCTCGGTGACCCGCTGGCCCTTGTCGTTGATCATGGTGCGGACCCGGCCCACCGCCGTGCCGGCGATGATCACGTCGCCCTGCTTCAGGGTGCCGTTCTGCACCAGGACGGTCATGATGGGGCCCCGGCCCTTGTCCAGCCGCGCCTCGATGACTGTGCCGCTGGCGGCTCGGTCCGGATTGGCCCGCAGACCCAGCATCTCGGTCTGCAGCGCCAGCATCTCCAACAGCTCGTCGACGCCCTGGCCGGTCTTGGCGGAGATCGGGCAGACGATGGTATCGCCGCCCCACTCCTCCGGGACCAGGTCGTACTCGGTCAGCTCCTGCTTGACCCGGTCCGGGTTGGCGCCGGGCATATCCATCTTGTTGATGGCCACCACGATGGGGATATTGGCGGCCTTGGCGTGGTTGATGGACTCCACGGTCTGGGGCTTGATGCCCTCCGTGGCGGCCACCACCAGGATGGCCACGTCCGTCACCATGGCGCCGCGGGCGCGCATGGAGGTGAACGCCTCATGGCCCGGCGTGTCCAGGAAGGTGACGGGACTGCCGTTGATATCCACGATGTAGGCGCCGATGGCCTGGGTGATGCCGCCGGCCTCTCCGGCGGCCACCTTCGTGTGGCGGATATAGTCCAGCAGCGAGGTCTTGCCGTGGTCTACGTGGCCCATGACCACCACCACGGGCGCCCGGGGGACCAGTTCTTCCTCCGTGTCCACATGGTCGTCGATGAGCTTTTCCTCCACGGTCACGACCACCTCGTGCTCGATCTTACAGTTGAATTCCATGGCGACCAGCGCCGCAGTGTCGTAATCGATGATGTCCGGCAGTCCCGCCATGACGCCCAGCTTGATGAGCCTGCGCACCACCTCGGCGCCGCTCTTCTTCATCCGCACGGCCAGTTCCTGCACGGAGATCTCGTCGGGGATCTGGACCCGCGTGGGGGCTTTCTTCGCGATCTCGAACTGGAGGCGCTGCATCTTGTCCCGCTCCTCCTGACGGCGCTTGGCGCTGGCGGCGGCGGTATTCTGGCGCTGCTTGTTGCGGGAGCCGATCTTCTCCTTGCCCCGCTTCATCTTCTCTGCCTTGTCCCCGGCCATGCGGTCGAAGCGCTCGTCGTATTTGGACAGGTTCGTGTTGGCGGTGCCGCGGGTGTCCACCACCTTCTTCTGGGGCATCTGCTTGGGCACATGGGGCTTCTCCGGCTTGGGCTGCCTGGGCTGCTGCGCCTGTGCGGGCGCGGCGGCCGCCTGGGGCGCGCTCTTATCCCCCTCGGCCTTATCCTTGCCGGAGGCGGGCGCGGAAGGAGCCTTCTCCTCCGGCTTGGCGGTATCGGCGAATACGTCCGCGATGCTCTGCATCTGGTTGTGCTGGGTCAGGTATTCAAAGATGATGCTCAACTCCTCATCCTCCAATACCTGCATATGGTTTTTGGGGGTGGTGGCATATTGGGAGAGTATCTCTGTAATGACCTTGGAGGTGACGCCAAAATCCTTCGCCACCTCGTGCACACGATATTTCACCAAACTGCTCATACTCGCTCCTCCTGTTGTCCTCGATCCTTGTCTGCGGCTGCCGCGAACGCGTTTGCCAGTCCCTCGTCGCATATGAGCGCCAGGGCCACGGGCGCGGCCCGTCCAATGGCGGCGGCGATCTGCCGCTTTGTATGATCCGTGCGGAAAAGGCGCCCTCGTCCGCCTGCCGTCATGCTCCGCGCCCGGTCCAGTGTGTTCTCCGACGCGTCGGACGCGGCCACCAGCAGTCCGCCCTTCCGTTTGTTCAGCTCCTTCGCGCAGTCCTCCGCGCCCACCTTGAGCTTTCCGGCCCGCGCGGCCAGGCCCAGATATCCCAGGGCCTTATCCATCCGCCGCCTCGATGGCCGCCTCCAGGGCGGCGTAGGTCTCCGGGCTGATGGAGGCCGACAGCATCCGCTCCAGGGCCCGGCTCTTCCTGGCCTTGGCCAGACACGACGCTTTCCTGCAGATATACGCGCCCCGGCCAGGCGTCTTGCCCCTGGCGTCCGCCACGATCTCCCCCGAAGGGGTGCGGACGATGCGGATCAGGTCTTTTTTCGCGGTGTGCTCCCGGCACCCCACGCACATCCGCACAGGCTCCCCCATTCGTCAGTCCTCGCTCTCCGGCTTGATGTCGATCTTGATGCCGGTCAGCTTGGCGGCCAGACGGGCGTTCTGCCCCTCCTTGCCGATGGCGAGGCTCAGCTGGTTGTCCGGCACGATGACCCGGCAGGACTTGCCTTCCTCGTCCATATATACGCTCAGCACCTCCGCCGGGGACAGGGCCGCGGCCACGTATTCCTCGGGGATCTCGCTGTACTTCACGATGTCGATCTTCTCGCCGCCCAGCTCGTCGACGATGCTGGACACGCGGCCGCCCCTGGGTCCCACGCAGGCGCCGATGGGGTCTACGTCCGCCGCCGTGCTCCACACGGCCATCTTGGTCCGGGACCCGGCCTCCCGGGCGATGCTCATGATCTCCACGGTGCCGTCCGCTATCTCGGGCACCTCCAGCTCGAACAGCCGCTTCACCAGCACCGGATGGGTCCGGCTGATGAGCACCTGGGGCCCCCGGGAGGACTTGCGCACCTCGATCACATAGACCTTCAGCCGCTGTCCCTCCACCAGGACCTCGTCCCGTATCTGCTCGTTGACGGACAGCAGCGCGTCCGTATACTCCGCGTTGGAGCTGATCTTCATGGACACATTGCCGGTGCGGGGGTCGATGCGGGCCACCTCGCCGGTGAGGATCTCATGCTCATGGCTGGTGAACTCGTCGTAGATGAGCCCCCGCTCCGCCTCGCGGATGCCCTGGATGATGACCTGCTTGGCGTTCTGCGCGGCGATGCGGCCCAGCTCCCTGGTGTTCACAGGGACCTTGATCTGGCCGCCCACCTTGGCGCGCCGGGAGATCTTCTGCGCCTGGGCCAGGGTCATCTCCACGGCGGGGTTTTCCACCTCGTCCACCACGTTGGTGACCACGTACATCTCGATCTTTTTCTTGTCCTCGTCAAGCTCCACCACCACATTGTCCGCCGCGTCCGGATTGTCCTTCCGGAAGGCGGCCACCATGGCCTGGTTGATCTTGTCATACATATATTCTCTGGGAATGCCCTTCTCCCGTTCCAGATCCTCGATGGCGGCAAAAAATTCGGCGTTCATTCTGTCTGTCCTCCGTTATATTTCCATCCGCAGCCTGACGCTGGCGATTTGTTTTTTGGAAAACCGGCGCTCCCCGCCAGCGTCGATGGTCACGTCCCCGTCCACATAGGCCAGGAGCTTTCCCACCCACTGCTTGGCGCCGTCCGCGGCGCTATAGAGCTTTACCTCCACCTGAGAGCCGAGAAACCGCTCAAAATCCGACGGCCTCTTCAGCGCCCGCTCGCATCCGGCGGAGCTGACCTCGAAGATATAGCTGTCCGGCACCGGGTCCGCCTCGTCCAGGATCGGGTCCATGGCCCTGGATACTCTCTCGCAGCCGTCCAGATCCACCCCGTCGGGCCCGTCCAGATACAGCCGCAGATACCGCTGGCCGCCCTCGGTCACGTACTCCACATCCCAGAGCTCAAAGCCCGCCCGCTCCACCACCGGCAGAGCCAGATCCCACACGGTTTTTTCGATTCGATTCATAGAATTTACCAGTTTCTTCCAAAAGCTTTTTCATCAAGAAAAAGAGTGGGACACTACCCACTCCAGGAATCAAGACAATTGCTAGGATGAATATACCACAGACGGTTACATAAATCAAGACCTTTTTCAATTTTCAACTAATATTTGTGTGTTTAGGGCGGCATATCCCCCATATTTTGTCGTTTTCAATCGGCAAGTCTGCCTTTTAGCTTCTCCAGCGCCTTTTTTTCGATGCGCGAGACATAGGACCGGCTGATGCCGATGCGGGCGGCCACCTCCCGCTGGGGCAGGGGCGGCTGGCCGTTCAGGCCGTAGCGCAGGCGGATGACCTCCGCCTCCCGTCCTTCCAGGACTGTGTCCACCGCCCGGCGCACCTGCTCCGTGGCCTCCCGGCGTGACAGCTCCTCCAGCATATCCTGGTCGCAGGCGATGGTGTCCAGCAGCGCCAGACCCTCTCCCTCGCCGTCCGTATCCAGCGCGTCGGACAGCGACACGTCCCCCGCGGACTTCTTCTGGCCCCGGAAGTGCATGAGGATCTCGTTTTCAATGCACTTCGACGCATAGGTCGCCAGCCGCACGCCCTTGTCCGGCCGATAGGTGGACACGCCCTTGATCAGCCCGATGGTGCCGATGGACACCAGGTCCTCCGCGTCGGCGCTGGACGTGTAATATTTCTTGATGATGTGCATCACCAGGCGCAGATTGTGTTCGATGAGTATGTTCCTGGCTTCCAAGTCTCCCTGGATGGCCCGCTGGATGTACTCCTGCTCCTCCTTCTGCTTCAATGGCCGAGGAAAGGACGAGGCGTTGTCCCCCAGTCGGAGCATCAGAAGCGCGCTGGAGACCAGAAGCATGAATGTCGCGGAAAGCATAGCCGTCATCACCCCGAAATCAGACTATGCCGCCGCGGTTTGTCCTGATTCGACTTTTTCCGCGCCAGGCATCGCGCGAAGATCGTCGGACAAATGAATAACGCCTTACATAGAAACCGGTCGGCAGAGACGACCCTCTGCCGACCGGACTTATGGTTATGCTGTTTCTTGTGGCAGCTCCTGCTCTGCAAACTCCTGCTCCTCCGGGCTCTGCGCTGCAAGCTCCTGTTCTTCCGGGTCGCGCTCTGCAAGCACCTGTTCTTCCAGGTCCTGCGCGGCAAACTCCCGCGCTTCCGGGTCCAGCTCCGCAAACTCCCGCTCTGCCAGTTCATCCTCTAGCGGTTCCTGTTCCGTCAGCGCCAGCACGGACAGTTCACTCCGTACCGTCTCGCGCGTCCTCGGCTTATAAGACTTTGCGGCTTTCGCCCACTGCTTTCCCTTTTTCTTCCGGATCTTTTCATATTTCGCCGCTTTTTTGGCGTCCCCGTTCACCTGGAGCAAAGTGATGTAGGTGGACATCAGCTCGTGATTTAAATACGGACTGAAATTGATGCCGTTTTTCTGCTTCAGGCACTTTTCGTATGGTTTCAGATAGGTCTCAAGCTTGTCAAAGGCATGGCTTTTGACCAAATTCCGGGTATACGCGTGCCGTTCGGCGTAATACTGTTCCGCCTCAAAGGTCTCGCCCACAGCGACGGCTTTCTTCCAATAAGATACTTTTTTGCGGTAATAAACGGCCCTTTTCCCGACGCCCTTTTTGACCTTTTTATGCTCTTTATCGTACTCGCGCATGGAAAAGCCGTTCTCATCCAGTACTTTTTCCAGCTCCGCATAGCTCAAGTTTGGATCGACGATCAGGTTGTCCCCCGGTCTTTCACCTAAGAGCTTCTCCCACTTTTTCCCATAGAGCGCGATCAGATACCGCCTGACCAGCGGGGCAACAGGGTAAGTTTTCCCTTCAAACTGGAGCTTTCCGTTTTTCTGTCCTGTTGTCTTGGGCAGTACGATCGGCTGTTTACCTATGGCACGCGTGCAGAGTCTGGATTTCGGGCCGGATTTATACTTGTCCATCAGCCACTGGAACAGCCACCCTGCCACCCTTTCCTGTCCAAATAACGGATACAGGCATTGCAGGGCCACGCGGACCATCACCGACATGCCGGTGGGCTTTGCGATGGGATAGCCGCAGCTCATCTCATATCCGGCTTCAACGTTGGCGAGTATTACTCTGTTGGACGGTTTCTTGAGCACTCTGCGGAGGATCACGACCTCTACTCCCATCGCGTAGCGGCGCGAACCTCCGTAACGGTTCAGGGGCAGATACAGCGTGCCGGGGTCGGAATAATACAGCGAAAAGGACGGATAGTATTTCTGCTTGCCCATGTAGCCGAGACAACGGCCATCGATCGGCTCGCGCTCCATGGCGGCTATGAGCTTGCGCGCCTGGGTGACAGTCATTTCGATTTTTGTGTCGATGACAGAGCCGATATATCCCTTCGCAAAGTACGCCATCCTGGCCGTTTGACCATACAGGCGGTAGCCGATCTTATGGGCTTTGCAGTATGACGTCAGTTCTTGCAGCAGCTGGTTATATTTTTCCTGTATGGCATTCATATCGCTCTCTCCATTTCATCAGCCGCCGTTTTCCGGGAACTCGGGCAGACACAGCAGCCACAGCAATTTGCGGACCGACTGCGTATAATGCAGCTTGTTTCCCGTGATGATCCCGATCACATACGCCGCTTTGTCCATCCACATCTCGCTGCACAGCCCTACCTTGACCAGAAGTCTCGCGGTCTCCTTCGGATCGGGGTATTTGATGCGCCATTCTTTGGCGAAGTACTTTCTGGACGCCGCGTTATTGATGCGGTCCATACGAATGAGCTGATGGAGAATATCGTTCGCTATGATCTGATAGGGCTCCCGAATAGCGCTGTCCTCCATGACGAGGCGCCGGTACTCCTTGAATGCCTCTGCGTATTTGCCCGCGCGATAGGCGGCTTTGCCACGCAGGAACCGAAGCTGTTCGCTGTCGTCTGTATCGAGCATCTGCGTCAGTTCTTTATAAGTCTCGCGCAATTCCTGATCGGTCGAGCGCTTATCCAGCACGATGCGCTCCTCCACATAGGCGGCGTCTTTTCCCAACGCCTCCAGACACTGGCCGTAGACGTTTATGAGGACCGTTTTGTCCGCCGTATCATCCCAGAGGGCCAGGACCTTTGCGCGCAGATGCTTCCGGTCCGCGTCAGACCGGCATTTGTATATCCGCTGCTCGAAGTAGACCTCCTGATAGCGCGTATCCGCAGTGATGATATCCGGGACGATCCCCCATGCGTCGATCAGCTTCTGCAGCTCTTTTCTGCCGCCCTGCGACCTCAGCTCTAAGGCGCGCCGGTACATCCAATCCGTCTCGGAGGCGAGCACGTCATAGATCTCGCTCCAGAATATACCATGCCTGGTCCGGTCATAGGCCTTTTTATAGAGCCGCCAGGAGGCGCCGATCCCTTCCTTCCTGTACATCAGATCCGCCTGATATTTGAGAAATTCGCCGTCCTCCGGGAAACGCGCTACCTCCCGCAGGACCAGCTCGTCGCTTTTTTCCTGTTCGCGGTGCAGACCGAAATTATAAATACGGATCTTCAGCTTTGCGACGATGGCGAGATCGGGATACTCCTTGTCGATCGCCTCGAGGGTGGAAAGAGACTGCTCATAATCCCGCGCGTAATAGAGGTTGATCGCCTCGCGCATTTGCAGCAAAAACTTTCTTGCCGCTGCCGCGCCATAGGCAAGCGGCTCTTTTTTCACCATCTCCCGGGCTCGCAGGATGCGCTCCATCTTCTCCAGCTCGCCGTCGTACATGAGGGTGTATAGAACGTACCCCAAAAGCTCGTCGGAAATGTCGATGAACACCGGATCGTGCCGCCGTGTGAGCTGCGCCCACATCTCGCCGCCAATGTATTGGCGGCTGGACTGCTTGGCAATATACTCGCCAAACAGCTTTCTCAGCGTGTCGTATTCTCCCCGCCGGAGCATCTCGGCCAAATCGAGCCCGTTTTGACGGATCGTATTCTCAAGGACGGCTTTGACCTTATACGCTTCGATCAAGGCGGTGCGGTGACTGTCCCGGTTCTGACGGGGCGCCCACTTGACCGCCAGCAGCTTATGAGGCAAATAGGCTTCCTGAATGACCTTTTCTTCGTCCCAGCCGGTTTTCCTGAACCGGTCCGCAAACTCCTCATAGGAGCGGTCGTAATTAATTAGAGTATCGTGGGAGGTTTGATCCACAATTCTTGGTACGTTCATCACACCGTATCCATAGAGGATACGAATAAACTCGTATGCTTTTTCAGGAACCGGAAGCTGCTTTCCTTCAAACTCGACATATCTGGGTTTACCAAACATGGACTTCTCGAAAAGCGTCGGTCCGCCTCCCCATGCGACAATATACTTATCACATTCTTCGTCGGCGTATTTTGTAAAACGACGTTCAAAGAAAGCCGAAACCCTTTTACGCGTTACGACTTTCATTAACCACAAATATAGGCGATATGGCAGCTTGTACTCCCAACGAAGGAGATACATATAGGGCAAATTAATTAAATCACTAAATAAGACAATATCTTTCAGATAGGATCTATAACAATTTTCATCGTTGGGAATGGGGTCCATCAAAATGATGTCTATCACAATTCCGGCGTTTGTGTCCCCCAGCAATTCATTCTTATGAACATTTAGTGTTTTCGTATTAATATATCTATTGATTGTATTATTAAAATTTTCGTTTAATTCGATACACTCCAACTTTCTATCCGGCGGAAGCTGCGTTTTGCAGGCATTCAAAAATTTTTTCCAATTGTCCCTGGTCATCAGAATATCAATATCATCATCCCAAGGCACAAAACCTTTATGACGGAGCGCGCCGATAACGCTTCCCCCGGATAAATAATAGTCAATCCCATTGTTATGGCAAATCTCTTCAATCTCGGTTGCCATTTCCAGGAGTATTGCCTGCAATCGCGTCATAACACATTACCCTCGTAATCCAAATAATTCGGCCGTTCCTGTCCGCCGTCAGACCGATACGCATGGAACTTGTCCCCCTGCGTAGTACAATAATAGATATCGATATTATCAAGCAGGAACGGTTCAAAATAATGAGGAATAATGTTGTCGGACTTATCGTTGAATACAAACCCCGCCGCGGTCATGATCTCATCCGGAATACCGGTCTCATAGAAGTCAATGTATTCGTAATCATTATTCTCCAGCAGCTTTTGCAGTCCAAAAGAAACGTAGCGCAACTGTTCATCATTACCTATATAGTCTACTATTTTGAAGCACTTTGCGCCATTGTGCCGAATCTCACGCCCAGTGAGGAGTCCAACGCAACGGTTAGAACAGTTAAAGATTCCATAGACTTTATATTGATAACCAAGGTTATCAAAAAACTTGTGTTGAACATAATACGGCGTCTTACGCGGAATTGCCCAGCCGTAAATTTCAGGCGTGGTGTTATTGTCCACTTCCTGCATAGTGTTGAAAAGCCTCAGCGTATATCCGGTATCAGCCGCCGGGGGGATGATCTTCTTTTCGATTTTCGCGATGCTATATTGATCTTTATCCGACAATCTATAATAATGACGCAGCGCGCCGACCTGATATCCAAGAAAAGAGTAAAGCCCCCGCACGCTTTTGACGATTCCGCTTGAGCACACGCAGCTGCCCTGATAATAGTTCATCAAGTAACGGATAATTTCAATTCCGAGCGAAGGATCGCCGCTCTTTATTGTCTGAAACATCGCCAGGGATATATCCGAATTATCGCGGTCAGAATACAGCGTATATCCCAGCATACCATATAATTTACCGCTTTCGGTCCCCTCCGCAATGATGAACCAGACATCATCGTTATGGACATGCCAGCTGTAGAACAACTCCTTATTCCTTGTAAATACGTGGCTTTTCTGATAATAATGCTCTTTTATAAATTCAATAATATTATCAATGTCACTCAGAACCGCTTTTCTTATGTTTATTGACTCCATTGAAATTATCCTCTGGCAAATATAAAACTTATTACGAAATTTTCTCTTGAATTAAGGCGGCAATCATCCCAAAGTTTTTCATTGCGGTAACTTCGTCCATCGAAAACTTGATTGAGAACTCCTGTTCGATCGCAAACACCAGATTGATGTGCATCAGGCTGTCCCAGTCCGCTATATCGTCCTGGCCGGTGGAGTCCTCCAGGACGAGACCTTCATCGTCGAAAACCTCGCGGAAAATTGCCGTCAACTTTTCGTAGATCTGCTCTTTAGTCATTGTAGTCTCCAACCTTTATTACTTTATTTTTGTTTTCATAGTCGTCAGGAACAGCAAAGTACCACTTCGTGCCGCCGTTGTCATCTTCCGACACCAATTCAAAACCAAGCGTTTTGTAGTGTTCTTTTACCATCATGTTTTTCGCGGTCGGATAATAATAACCATAGATGCCGCTCAATCCGCGCCGGCGGCACTCCCCTACCACGGCGTCCATCATTGCGTATTCCATATTGCGCTTCAAGACACGGCAGCTCATGAGCCAAAGGTCGATATGAAGCGTCGTCTGTTCAATGTGACCGCTGAAAACGGAGATCAGTCCGTTATCGCCAAACCGATCCTTCAGCCTTCCATATAACGTAATATAATTTTCGTCATCTGCAAAGCGCTGGATATCGCTTGTGGTGCAGCGCAGGGTGGTCAGGTTGAACTGGTTGCTCTTATTGGTCAGCTGAGCGATCCTGTTTACGTGCATTTCGGAGAAGGGCTTGATCTCCGCCTGCATATCCAGTGACAGCAGATATTCGTCGTAGTTTTGGAACGCGGACTGCTGCTCTTTTCTCTTTGCCTCCGCCGCGTACATTTCGCTGCGGACCAAATCGTCGCTCGACAGGTTGGTCACCTCGAAAAAGCCGCAGCGGTCCAGAGTCGTGATATACGTCTCCGGACTGGTCATCTCCGGAACGCCGGTGTCCGGGAACTGCTCCTTGACAATATGCCGCTCCGCCGGATTGTCGTCTACAAATACCAGGCTATCGATGCCAATGTTCAGTTCCCGGGCGATATCCACCAGGTTTTGGTCTTTCGGGTTCCAGTTGGCACGTATGGCGACAAAGTCCTCTTCCCGTAGCACGCTGTCCGGTCTGCGGAGGCCCTCCATGGCGATGTCTCTCTCGTTTTTGGAATTGATCGCCAGAAGCACGCCCAGGCTTTTGTGGGCTTTGAGGTACTCCTGAAATTCCGTAAAGGTCTCCGCGCGGCCGTTCTCATGGCCGATCTCGATATTCTCCTTTCCGTCGTCGCCGATCACGCCGCCCCAGAGCGTATTGTCCAGATCCATGACGAGGGCTTTCTTGTTCCGGCCGAACAGAGACTTGACGATGTTGGCAAGATTATAGGCGAACTCGGGGATCGCGGGCACGCTCATGGCATACTTGTACATGTTCCAATAATAGGGATCTGACCAGGACTGCAGACCGTAGCACGCCGCGATATATTGAATGTCATTGATATAAAAGTTGCTGTGCGTCTGTGCATATCCGTAGAGCTTCGCGTTCAGCCGCTCCACAAAGTTCCGCCTGCCGTGGATATCTGCCACGTCCTGATTGCCCAACAGCCGGTAAAACGGGAACTCAAAGTTGTTCTGAATGACAGGGCAGCCAAACGTGACGGGGATCTTGTCCCACATTTGCCTAAAATGTTCAAAGGTCTCGTCCAGAAGTTGATCGACCTGCGCGGGGCTGTCTTTCAACGTCGGGTATTTGAGAATGTTTCGACTGCTCGTATGGATATAGACCAGATCCGGCTTGAACTGCGCGAGCTCATCGTTGCCGAACATGACGTCTTCCCAATACTTGTTATAATCTGACTGATAAAACTCGCACTGAATGCCCTGATTCAGCAGGAAAAGATCAAGAATATCCACGATCCCGCTTGTCGTTGAGCCGCCCAACACAGCGATCCTCTTGTTCAAAAAGCTCGTTTGGCCTTCAGTGAGCTTTCTTTTGATCTTCCTCTGCGCTTTCAGGATCCATTGGCTGTCAAAAGGATATTCAAGCTCTCTCATGGTTGCCCTCCACTCACCATCACATAATATAACTTAATAAATAATTTGTCATTAAAGAAGAAAAACAAAAATTAAAAAATTCTTTACAAACAAATGAATTATAGCAAGCATACACGAAAAAAGCAATGCAATTTCAAATTTTGTGGATTATTGACAGTTTTTTGAGCAATTGTTCCCTCTTTTGTGCAAAAAGCGCATCGATCGGCGATCGTTGTTTTAGTATGCGCGGTTTCTCACCGGTTATCGCGGACGTAGGTCGTAAAATGTCTTTTGTCTTTCGGGGCGCGGGGCGTCCTTTGGGGATATCTTCCCGCACGGGAACGGCATGACGCCGCCTTTTGTTATTTCGTTTCCCAGTCCCTCGCCCTCTCGACCGCCTTGTGCCAGCCGTCCATGAGCCGCCTAGCCTTTTCCGGGTCCATGGTGGGCTCGAAACGCCGCTGGGTCTGCCGGAGAGAGCGCACCTGGTCCATATCCGTCCAAACCCCGGCGGCGAGGCCCGCCAAAAATGCCGCGCCCAGAGCCGTGGTCTCCACGCTCTCCGGCCTGTCGATGGGCTGCTGGAGCACGTCCGCCTGGAACTGCATGAGAAAGTCCGACACCGACGCGCCGCCGTCCACCCGCAGCACGTCCATCTTGTATCCGGCGTCCGCCTCCATCACCTCCAGCAGGTCCGCCACCTGATAGGCGATGCCCTCCAGCACCGCCCGGCACAGGTGTGTCCGCTTGGTGCCCCGGGTGACGCCAAGCACCGCGCCCCGCGCATAGGGGTCCCACCAGGGCGCGCCTAGACCCGTGAAGGCGCTGACCATATACACCCCGCCGGTATCCGGGACCTGCTCGGCCAGCACGTCGCACTCATGGGCCGTGGAGATGAGCCCCAGCTCGTCCCGCAGCCACTGGATGGAGGACCCGGCGTTGAACACGCTCCCCTCCACCGCGTAGGCCGTCCGGCCCTTCACCTGCCAGGCCACGCTGGTGAGAAGCCCATTCCGGCTCCGGGGAGAGGTCTCCCCCACGTTCATCAGCGTGAAGCAGCCGGTACCGTATGTATTTTTCGCCTGGCCCGGCTGGATGCAGCCCTGGCCAAGCAGGGCCGCCTGCTGGTCGCCCGCGGCGCCGCAGATGGGGACGCCCTCCAGCTGCTCCAGGCCGGGCACGCCGCGCTTGACCCGGCCAAACTCGCCGGAGTTCGGCAGCACCTCCGGCAGCATGGACATGGGCACGCCCAGCAGCTTGCACATGTCCTCGTCCCAGCATAGCCTGTCGATGTCAAAGAGCATGGTCCGGGAGGCGTTGGACGGGTCGGTCACGTGCCGCCCGGTCAGATTCCAGACGAGCCAGGTGTCCACCGTGCCGAACAGGAGCTTGCCCTGCTCCGCCTTGACACGGGCGCCGGGAACGTTGTCCAGTATCCATTTGATCTTCGTGCCGGAAAAATAGGGATCCGGCACAAGGCCCGTGGTCCGCAATATCTGGTCCTTCATGCCCCGCTCCACCAGTTGGCGGATGGTGGGCGCGGTGCGGCGGCACTGCCAGACGATGGCGTTATAGACCGGCTCCCCCGTCTCCCTATCCCAGACGATGGCGGTCTCCCGCTGGTTCGTGATGCCGATGGCGGCGACGTCCGCGGCGGACAGGCCCGACCGCTCAAAGGCCGCCCCCAGGGCGTGGAACTGGGTACCGGTGACGTCCCGTGGCTCATGCTCCACCCAGCCGGGCTTGGGATAGTGCTGCGCAAAGGGATACTGCGCCTGGGACACGATGTTCCCCTTCCGGTCAAATATGATGGCTCGGGAGCTGGTGGTCCCCTGGTCCAGCGCGATCACATAGCCTTCCATGATATGCCTCCTCATTGACGAACAAGCGAGATAGCAGTAAAATATTACCGCAATTATAACATACAGGACGGCGGTTTTCTATGATCAAAAAGGACGAACTTACTTTCCCCTCCAGCGACGGTACTCATCAAATCGCATGGACTGTCTGGGAGCCGGACGGACCGGTCCGCGGCGTGGTGCAGATCGTCCACGGTGTGGCGGAATACATCGACCGGTATCACGACTTCGCCTGTTTCCTCGCGGAGCACGGCTTTGCGGTGGCCGGGGACGACCATCTGGGCCACGGCAGGACCGCCGCGGACGAGTCGGAGCTGGGCTGGTTTGCGGAGGAGAACGGCTGGAAATGCCTGGTGGAGGACGAAAAGCGTCTGCGGGACATCCTGCGGGAGCGGTACCCCGGCGTGCCTCTGGTCCTGTTTGGCCACAGCATGGGCAGCTTCATCGCCCGGACCTATCTCATATGGCGCCCCGGCGACCACGACGTCTGCGTCCTGTCCGGCACCGGCCATCAGCCGGTAGCCGTCTGCCGCTGCGGAAGGCTCCTTTCAGGCCGGGAGATACGTGCCCACGGCAGCAAGTACCGCAGCGCCCTGTTGCAAAAGGTCGCCTTTGGCGGATATCTCAAGCGCATCAAGGACCCGGTCGGTCCCAACGACTGGATCTGCGCCGACCCGGCGGTGGTCCGCCGGTACGACGCGGACCCCAAGTGCGGCTATACCGCCACGGCGGGGCTCATGCGGGACATGATGGAGGGCTTGCAGATCATCGCGGGCGGCCCTGGTCTTGCGAAGATGGACAAGGCCCTGCCGGTGCTGTTCATCGCCGGTGAAGAGGACCCGGTGGGCGGCTACGGCAAGGGCGTGCGCCATGTGGCGGCGATGTTCCGCAGGGCCGGGATGCGTGACGTGACCGTGAAGCTCTACCCCGCCATGCGGCACGAGGTGCTCAACGAAAAGGAGAAACTGACCGTCTGGCGCGACGTGTTGGATTGGATAGAAGAAAAGATATAACATCAAGCGAAAAACATCCCCTCCGCCCAATGGACGGAGGGGATGCCGTTATGCGGGATAAACAGCCGGTGGAAAACTCACTCGCCGCGGCGGCGGGCAAGCTCCGCGGAGTTGGATTCCACCTTCGCTTTGTTCAGCGGGTAGATGAAAGCCAGCGCCACAGCCACCAGGCCCAAGCCCAGGGCGGGGATGATGCAGCTCAGGCGGAAGATGCCCAGGGTCACGTCCGGGTCATAGGCCGTGGCCTGGGTGTAGCCCACGATGGAGAGCAGAACGCCGGACAGACCGGCGGTGAGCGCCTGGCCCAGCTTCCGGGCGAAGGAGTACACGGAGTAGATCGTGCCGTCCTCGCGGACGCCGTTTTTGACCTCGGCGTCGTCGATCACGTCGGTGATCATGGCCCAGATGACCGTGTTGAAGAAGCCAAGGCCCATGTAGGCCAGGGTGTAGAAGCCCACGTAGACGTAGGGGTTGGCCGGGCGGACGATGAGGCAGACCAGATAGACGACCGCGCCGAAGGCGCAGGAGACGATGGACAGCTCCTTTTTGCCGAACTTCTTGGCCAGCCTGGCGGCGAAGGGCGCGCAGATCACCAGCATGACGACCGTACCGGCCATGGCCGAGGCGGACTGAGCGGCGGCGCTGCCGTAGTAGTTGGGGAACACATAGGCGGCCATGTTCTGCATGCCCAGCATGCCGATCAGCAGGAAGACGGCGGCCACGATGATGCCAAGCAGGGCCCGGTTGGTGACCAGGCTCTTCACCAGCTTGCCGATCTGCAGCTTCTGGGTGTTCTTGGGGACCTCGACGCGCTCGGTGGTCAGGAAGTAGCACAGCAGATAGCAGCCGATGGCGCACAGGGAGAAGATACCGGCGATGAGGGTCATGCGGGAGCCGGACAGGACCTGGTTGCCGTCTACCACCTGGTAGGCGACCAGCGGGGTGCCCACGCCGATGGCCGTACCGGCCAGGGTGGCGCCGATGGTGCGCCAGGTGCTCAGCTGCGCCCGGTCTCCCGGATCGGCGGAGATGGCGGACGCCATGGAGCCGTAGGGGATGTTGATGCCGGTGTAGCAGAAGGAGCCCCACAGCAGGTATGTGAAGAACATCCAGAACACCTTAAAGCCATAGCTGGCGTTGGCAAAAGAGGACTGATAGATCAGGAAGGACGCCAGGGCCACAGGGATGCACATCCGAAGCAGCCAGGGACGGAACTTGCCGTTCTTGGTGGGCTTGGACCGGTCCACGATCTGGCCCATGGTCACGTCGGTGAACGCGTCCACAAAACGGGCCAGCATGATCAGCATGCCGCTGATGCCCACGCCGACGCCCATGACGTCGGAATAGAATTTCGCCATGAAGGACGAGGCCAGGATGAAGGTGAAGTCGTTGCCGAAATCACCGAACGCGTAGCCGATCTTGTCCCGCATACCGAATGGGCGCAGGGAAGTCTTGGTTTCGTTCATTGCAGTTTCTCCTTTTTCAGTTTTTTATTTGGACCCCATCGGGAACAAATACTTGATGTTTACGCCTTTTTGACCTTGATGAGCTGGGCGTTCAGGCTCTCCAGGAAGCCCTCGGGCAGCATGCTGCCGCCGAGCTCCATCATGGCCTCGGGGGTCATGCCCTTCATCATGCCCCACATGCCCTCGCCGGGGGCCACGTCGAAGTTGGTGGCCATCTTCACGGCCTTGCGGACGATGGCGCCGACCTCTTCGTTTTTGAAGAGCTCCTCCATGGTGTCTTTGACGCTGTAGCAGCCCTCGGGGAACTCCATGGGGGCGGTCAGGTCCAGGTCGCCTACCATCTTGAACCAGTTGGCAACGCCCTCGGCCCGCTCGTTGACCTCGGGCAGCACGTAGATGGCCGGTTCCTTCTCCACCTTCTCCAGGGTAGTGGAGTCCTTCACATCCCCGGCCACGGCCAGGACGGTGTTGAAGCCGTCGCGCAGGGCCACATTGAACTCGAACACCTTCTCGGCGGTCAGTTCGCCCGCCTTCTCGCCGTTGATGAAAAGCTCTACCGTGGGCTGATTGGAGTAGACCTTCACCAGGGTGGTCTCCCCCGCCCGCTGGGCGTAGCGCTTGCCGCAGATGTGCACCATGGGCTCGGGATTCCAGTATGCCTTGTAGATGTAGTAGCTGTCCTTTTTGGTCTTGCGGTCCATGGTCATGAGGCCCTTGTTGTTCCGGCCCGCCACGCCGCCCTCGTTCCGGGCCGCGCAGCCGAAGTCGAACATATTCCACACGTGGGTGGACCACATCCAGGGCCGCTCGTCGAACACTTTGGCCATGTGCTCGTGGTACAGAGCCTGATATTCCTCGGAGTAGTCCTTGCAGGCGGGGTTGGGGCCGTGATAGGTGACGATGCCCTCGCAGCCGTACTCGCTCATGCCCAGGCACAGGTCGGGATGGACCTTGTGGAAGTTGTCAAGCCAGGGGCCGTTGTCCTCCATCTTGCCGCCGTACCAACCAAAATAGTGGTTGTAGCTGATCACGTCGGTGATGTGGTGCATGGGGCTGTCCACAGGCGTCATGGACACGTGGGCGATGGTGGTGAGCCTGGTGGGGTCCAGCTTGTGGCAGAGGTCGTTCAGCTCCTTGTGGTTTTCCACCAGCTTCTCGCTGATGCCGCCGATGAGGATCTCGTTGGACACGCCCCAGAAGCAGATGGACGGGTGGTTGTAGTTCTGGATGATGAGCTCGTGCATCTGGCTGACGCAGTTCTGGTGGGCGGCGGGGTCCTTGTTGAACACGCTGATGAAGGGGATCTCCGCCCAGATGATGAAGCCAAGCTCGTCGCAGGCGTCGTAGAAGTCCTGGGCGTGCTGATAGTGGGCCAGACGGATGGTGTTGGCCCCCAGCTCCTTGATGAGCCAGGCGTCCTCATAGTGGTCGTCGGCGGTGAGGGCGTTGCCCTTGTAGAGCCTATCCTGGTGGCGGCTGACGCCCCGGAGGGGGGTCTGCACGCCGTTGAGGATGAAGCCCTCGTCGGGGGTGACGGAGAAGCTCCGCACGCCCGCCCGGCAGCCAACCTCGTCATAGGCCTCGTTGCGCCGCTGCAGGGTGGCGGTGACGGTGTAGAGATACGGGTCGTCCACGCTCCAAAGGTGCGCGTCGGGCACGCTCACGGTGACGGCGGGACTGTCCGCCGGGCGGCAGGCAGCGGCCACCTCCGCCCCGTCCTCGTCCTGCACGGACCAGAGAACGGTGAAGTTCTCGTCCGCGTTCTTCACCCAGGCGTTCAGCTCGAAGGTCGCGCCGCCGCAGGGCATGGGCCTGGGGGTCACGGTGAGGCCGGGGCCGCCCCAATATTCCAGGTCGAAGTGGGCGTCGGGCACGCTGATGATGTTCACGCCCCGGTACAGGCCGCCGTAGAAGGTGAAGTCGGCGGACTGGGGATAGACGCTGCTCTTCTCCTCGTTGGAGCAGGCGATCACCAGCAGGTTCTCCTCCCCTTCTTTGCACAGCTCGGTCACATCCGCCCGGAAGGTGGAGTAGCCGCCCTCGTGGTAGGTCACTTCCTTGCCGTTGACGTACACCGTGGCCTGCTGGCCCGCGGCCAGCACCTCCACATACACCCGGCCCCCGGCCAGGGGCTGCCTGGGGGTAGCGAAGGAGCGGGCATACCAGCATTTGCCCCGATAGTAGCTGCCGTTGCCGTCGCAGCCGTCCACCGCGTTCCAGGTGTGGGGCAGGTCCACGTCGCACCAGTCCGCGGGCAGCGCGGCGGGAAGCCCCGCGTCCTCCCGGATGAACTTCCAGCCCTCGTTGATGTTGATGACTTGACGCATTGCTTTCCTCCTTTATCCTTTCGTCCGGGCCGCGCACCGGCACGGCCCCAGACAAACATCAGATATTAGTGGACGTATTTTTTCAGCGTGGCGCGGATGGCGCCGGGCCCGGCGGTGAGCTCCTTCAGGTAGCCGATGACCGCCCCGGCAAGACCCGCCTCGTACAGGTCCACGTTGAAGATGACCTTGTTGTGCAGGATGGGGGCCACGGCGGCCTCCACGTCCTGACCGGGCTCCAGCTTGAGCCCTGCCACATAGGGGGTGACCTCCTCCAGCATGGGGTCGTCGCTGCGCTCGAAGCTCTCGCCGTCGTCGTTCAGACCCATCAGATACCGCAGCCAGCCCGCCAGCACCATGGACGAAGAGGGGCTTATGCCTGTTACAGCGGGAGTGGGCGGCATTTATAAAAGACTGAAAAAG
>CANRDC010000016.1 GCA_947629245.1 uncultured Oscillospiraceae bacterium
AGTCGGTACGCATCAGAGGCATACGCTCGATGTCGTTGACGCCGTCAAAGTACGGGCTGAAGTAGATGGCGCCGGTGCTGGTGTCGCCAACGATGGACAGACGGACGATGGGGTTCTGCTCCAGATAGGCCTTGAAGTTGGGCATCTGGTCCAGATACTCGGCGATGTTGACCATGCTGCCCGCCACGCCGTTCTCGTTCAGCTTGGCGGCGGTGCCGCTGACCATATCGACCTCGCTCAGGCGCTCCTTCCAGTAATCGAACTCGTCGCTGGCGGAGTTGCCCTGATACTTGTCCTCAAAGGTCACGCCCAGAACGTTCTCGACCTCGACCCAGGTGGGCTTCAGGTCTCCGGCGTTGTAGGTCTTGCCGTCGGCCAGGGTGATACCGTCACCGGCGGTCTCCGCGTCGAAGGTCAGGCCGGTCTTAGTGCTGTTGTAGCCGGTGGCCATGCGCAGCACGGTGCCCTCGGCGTAAGGCAGCTCGGAGACATAGCCTTCGCCGTCGGCGGCGGGCTCTTCGGCCTCGTCGGCGGGCTCCTCGGCGTCCTCGGCGGGCTCCTCAGCGTCCTCAGCGGGCTCCTCGGCGTCCTCGGCGGGCTCCTCGGCGTCCTCAGCGGGGGCCTCGGCGTCGTCGGCGGGGGCCTCAGCCTCGGGTTCCTCGGTGGGCTCCGCCTCGGCAGCGGGCTCTTCCGTTGCTTCCTCAGGAGCCTCGGTGGGCTCGACGCTGGTCGAGGGGCCGCAGCCGCTCATCAGCGCCACGGTCATGACGACCGCCAGCAGAAGCGCAAGAATCGACTTCCAGTTCTTCATGGTTTCCTCCTTATGATTTGATTGTTTGTTTTTGCACCGGGCAATGCCCGGAAGGTGCACGGTATGGATATTTTCCCGGATCGGCTTATTCCTTCACGCCGCCCATATTGACGCCCTTGGCGAAATATTTCTGGATGAAGGGATAGATGATCAGGATGGGAACGATGGAGCACACGATCAGCGCGTAGATCACCGAGTCGGAGGCAAAGGCCTCGTTCCAGCCGCTCATGGCCTCCGGGTCGGTATATTCCTCCAGCCGCAGACGGATGAACACCTGCAGAGGATGCTCGTTGGAGTTGGAGATCATCTGCCGGGCCCAGAAGTAGCCGTTCCAGCGGGAGATGGCGAAAAACAGGGCCACGGTGGCGATGGTGGACTTGCTCATGGGGATGTAGACCTTGCTCAGCACCTGGAACTCGCTGGCGCCGTCCACCACGGCGGCCTCCTCGATCTCGGAGGGGACGCCCTCGAAAGCGTTGCGCAGCAGGATGATGTTCATGGCCGCCATGCCCATGGCGATGACCACCAGCCACTTGTCGTCCATGATGCCGATGGCGTTGAACACCTTCTGGGTGTCCAAATAGTTCAGGTACTGGGGCACGATACCGGCGGAGAACCACATGGTGAACACCAGGAAGAAGTTGAAAAACTTCCTGAACAGCAGCCGCCTCTTACTCAGCGCGTAGGCGCCCAGGATGGAGGTGAACATGGCCCAGATGGTGCCGTAAAGGGTGACGAACAGGGTGTTGGAATAGGCGTTCCAGAACATGTTGTCCCCGAACATCTTGGCGAAGGCCTCGAACTGCACGTCCTTCGGGAACAGCACCACGGAGCCGTACTCCACCGCGGACCGACCGCTGATGGAGGCGGAGATGGCGTACACGAACGGATACAGGCAGCACAGGGCGAACACCGTCAGCAGCGTATAGCTGATGATCTTGAAGATCAGCTCGGATATCTCAAGTTTTCTTTTCATGACAGCGCCCTCCCGTCAGTACAGCGACGTATCGGATGCCTTGCGGGCGATCGTGTTGGCGCCGATGACCAGCAGCATGCCGATGACGTTGTTCATCATCTCCGCCGCGGCCGCGATGCCTGTGCCCGCGCCTGTTCCCATACCGTTTCGGTTGGCGAAGGTGGACACCACGTCGGCCGTCACATATGTCTGGGGATTGTACAGCAGCAGCACCTTCTCATACCCGATGTTCAAAAGCGTACCGATACGGGTGATGAGCATGATGACGATGGTGGACAGGATGCTGGGCAGGACCACATAGCGCATCTGGGCCATTTTGTTGGCGCCGTCGATCTGGGCGGCCTCGTAGCTGGTGGGGGAGATGGCGATGATGGCCGCGAAGAACACGATGCTGTCGTAGCCCGCGCCCTCCCAGATGCCGCTGATCTGGTAGATGGAGCGGAAGAAGGAGGGATTGTTCAGAAGGCCCGCGTTGGCCACCTCGGGACTTATGAGGCCGATGTTGGCCAAAAACTGGCTCACGATGCCCATGCCGGTGGTGAGGGAGCCCTGCTTGACCAGCATGGTCACCAGGGAGGTCATGACGACCGTGGACATGAACTTGGGCAGGTACGTCAGCACCTGGTACACGCTCCGGGCGATGTTGGACCGGATCTCATTGAAAAACAGCGCCAGGATGATCGGGATGGGGAACCCGAAGCACAGGCCGTAAAAGCTGAGGATGAAGGTGTTCCGCATGGCCCGCCAGAAGTCGGTGGAAAGGCTGTCCCCGGCAAGCAGCAGCCGCTTGAAGTATGAGAACCCGGAGAACAGCTGCTTCGACACGGGCAGGACGTTGTCCGACACCTTGAAGCACCCCAAAAGCTCGTACATGGGGAAGTAGCGCCAGAAAAGGAAGACCAGCATCATGGGGATCAGCATCAGGTACAGCCGCCAGTCCTTTACGATGGTGCGTCCCACGTGAAGCCAGTAGTGCTTCTCCACGTCATCCCGAACAGCCTGCTCCGGACTCACCCGATAGACGCCCCTGGCCTTGTCAAATTCGAGGTAATCCGCTGCCCCTACTTTCATAGTTGACCTCCTTTTTCTTCCTGCTGCTCCTGCAGGCGCAGCAGATAGTGTTTCTGATCCTCATAGATGCCGTCCAGCCTTCCGGCGATCCAGACGATCACAAGCGTGAATATGTACGACAAACTGTCCGTGGTGAAAAATTCCGGCAGCGCGGCGCTCTCCGCCCCCAGCGCGAAGGCCACTGCGGCCCGCCCGGCCTGCATCAAACACAGCACCAGCACCGGGAACACCAGGCCCAGCCGCGTCTGGCGGACCTTCTCCTTCCCCGCCTTTTTCAGCATCACCAGCGCCGCCAGCGACAGCAGGTTTCCCCCGCAATAGATGAGGTACTGGCTCCTGTCGGCCCCGGAGAAGAAGCAGAACACCGCTCCCGCTTCCACCGCGTGGATCGCGCCCCACGCGCCCCAGCGCATGTATACGATGCTGGTCATGGCCGCCGCCAGGGACACCACATACGGCTGCCCAGGGAACCACCAGTTGGCCGCCCGCACGATGATGTACTCAAATATCGCCAGCATCACCGCCAGCATCGCCAGGTCGATGGCCCGGTATTGCTTCCAGCTTCGCTGCCTTCTCATAAAAACCTCGCTCTGCGTACTTCGACAAAAAAGTCCGGAGCTTTTGTGTGAAATGACTGGAATAATTCACCATTACCCGGAATATTTATCACAATTATACATGATTGTCCATTTCGTGTATATGGACAAAACATTTTTCTTTATGTACAAAAATGACCAAAGTCAAACTTTGTGAAAACTGTTGTAGTCACAGCGCGAAATATCGTATATAATGCACAGTGAACATGGAACTACAGAGGGAAGGAGAGTGCAAAATGCTCCATATCCACCCCGGCGTCGACCTGCAGCAGGTCTTTGACGGCGCCGGTCCCGGCGAGACGATCCGCCTTGCTCCGGGGGAATATCGTGCGAAAACGTCCATATCCACGCCTGATCTGACCATAGAGGGGGCGGGAGCGGACAAGACCCGTATCGTGTGGGGGGACTACGCGAAGAAGCCGGACGAGCTCGGCCGCGAGTACAACACCTTCCGCACCTGGACCCTGGCGGTCTGCGCCGACGGGGTGACCATGCGGGACCTGGCCGTCGTGAACGACGCTCTCTATCCGGAGGAAAAGGGCCAGGAGGTGGCCCTCACGGTCTACGCGGACCGGTTTTGTATGGAGCGCTGCCGTCTGACCTCCACCCAGGACACGCTCTTTCTCGGTCCGCTGCCGAAGGACCTTATCGAACGGTATGAGGGCTTCCTGCCGGATATGCTCCGGCGGGACAAGTTCTGCGCCCAACATTTTTCCCAATGCCTCATCGAGGGGACCGTGGACTTCATCTTCGGCTGCGGAGAAGCCCTGTTCGACGAGTGCGAGATCCGCTCGGTCTACGACGTGCGGGGCGTGGGCTACGCCGCCGCGCCTGCTCACCCGCTGGAGCAGACCGAGGGCTTTCGCTTTAAAAACTGCCGTTTCACCGCCGGACCGGGCGTGGCGGACGGCAGCGTCTACCTGGCCCGGCCCTGGCGGGACTATGGGCTGTGCGTGTTTGAAAACTGCGCCTACGGCGGACACATCTCCCCTCTCGGCTTCGACAAGTGGAACGACACGGACCGGGACAAGACCGCCCGGTTTTACGAGACGCCCCCCGTCCCCGGTCGGGCGCCCTGGACCCGGCGCGTGTGAAGCGTGAGCGCGTGGATCGCGCGCAGGCGCGCACATTATCGAAAGCCTCCCCATCCATCACCACAAACAAAGAGCCCGCCTTGTGTCGGGCTCTTTGTTTATCCGCTCATATCTTCCAGCCGTCAGGCCCAGGGATTCTCCGTGGGATAGGGCAGGGTCTTGGGCTGGTTGTAGGCGATGTCGCCCACGCCCAGCAGCTTGAACACCTCGAAAAGCTCCTTGCCGTAGTGGCCGAAGGCCACCGCCCCGTGGTGGGGATACCGCTTCTGGATCAGCACATGGCGATAGAACCGGCCCATCTCCGGGATGGCGAACACGCCGATGCCGCCGAAGCTGCGGGTGGGCACGTCCAGCACCTCGCCCTGGGCGATGTAGGCCCGCAGGGTCCCCTCGCTGTCGCACTGGAGACGGTAGAATGTGATGTCCCCGGCGGCGATGTCCCCCTCCAAGGTGCCGCGGGTGAAGTCGGGCTCGGACCCCTTCGGCTCCAGGAGCCGGTGCTGGATCAGCTGATACTTCACGGCCCGGCTGGAGCACAGCTTGCACTCGGGCGTATTGCCGCAGTGGAAGCCCATGAAAGTATCGGTGAGCTTGTAGCCCATCTTCTCGATGCCGTCCTCGTCGTAGATGTACTTGGGCACGGAGTTGTTGATGTCCAGCAGCGTCACCGTGTCGCCGGACACGCACATGCCTATGTACTCGCTGAGCGCGCCGTAGATATCCACCTCGCAGGACACGGGGATGCCCCGGCTGGCCAGGCGGGAGTTTACATAACAAGGCTCGAACCCGAAGGCCTCCGGGAACGCGGGCCAGCACTTGTCCGCGAACGCCACATACTTCCGGGAGCCCTTATGTGCCTCCGCCCAGTCAAGGAGCGTCAGCTCGAACTGGGCCATGCGGGCGCTGAGCTCGGGATAATACCGGCCCTCGCCCATCTCCTTCGCCATATCCTCGCAGACCTCCGGGATACGGGGGTCGTCGGCGTGGGCCTTGTAGCTGACCAGCAGGTCCAGCTCGGAGTTCTCCTCGATCTCCACGCCCAGCTCGTACAGGCCCTTGATGGGGGCGTTGCAGGCGAAGAAGTCCTGGGGCCGGGGGCCGAAGGTGATGATCTTCAGGTCCTTGAGGCCCAAAATGGCCCGGGCGATGGGCACGAAGCCGCCGATCTTCTCCGCCAGCTCCTCCGCCGTGCCCACGGGGT
Organism: uncultured Oscillospiraceae bacterium; assembly: GCA_947629245.1. Taxonomy (GTDB): domain Bacteria; phylum Bacillota; class Clostridia; order Oscillospirales; family Oscillospiraceae; genus CAJOIG01. Next base: position 5,750 of record CANRDC010000016.1, read on the forward strand.
ACTCGGGGATGTAGGCCGTCAGGTGGCGCATACCCAGATTATAGGAGCAGTTCAGCATGCCGCAGTAGGCGTCGCCCCGGCCGTTGATCAGGTCGCCGTCACCCTCGGCGGCAGCCACGTACATGCAGGGGCCGTCGAAGTTCTTGGCGATCAGGGTCTCCGGGGTCTCGGGACCGAAGTTGCCCAGGAACACCGCCAGGGCGTTGCATCCGGCCTTTGTCACGTCCTCCACGGCGGCGAGCATATCCTTCTCGTTCTCCACCGTCACCGGGCACTCGTAGATCTCGCCCTTATACGCCTCCACGATGGCCTTGCGGCGGCGCTGGCTCAGCTCGATGGGGAAGCAGTCGCGGCTCACCGCGATGACGCCCAGCTTCACAACAGGGATGTTGGTTAACATAATATATCCTCCTTTTCCGCCGCTCAGAGGTCGGCGGCTATATCTGTATTTTCACCCACGAGGGCTATCACGGCTCCCTGGGCGGCTTCGCTGCTCTCCGGATGGGCCAGCAGCCACTTGTTGCAGGCCCACAGGGCCCGGTCCTCGTCGTTCAGGGGCGCTATCGCGGGCTTGGGGCCGTTGGTGCCCCTGGGCAGGACCACGGCCACCCGGAAGGCGCCGTCCTTCGCGGCCTGGCAGGGGGCATAGTGCAGCGTGGTGGCGTACACCTCCACAGGCACGCCCGCCGGGACCTTAAACGCCCGGACGCTGGCGGTGTCCAGCTTTCCGTCCCGGATATCCTCCTGCTTGGCCAGCAGCAGGATGAAGTCCTGGTCCCCTACGTTGACCTCGCTGTCCCGGTGGTATTCCAGGCAGTTCAGCTTCGTATTGCGGCCCCAGCACATGCCCAGCTGCACCGGCATGCCGCCGTAGGCGTTGTTCTGGAACTGCCCGTACAGGCAGGTGGCCTCCAGCGCGGGGATGCTGGGCTCGTAGGCGGTTCCCTCCTCCGGCAGGGGGATGGTCCCCATGGCCTTGACGAGGCAGGCGGTGTCATAGCCCTCCAGCACCTTGCCGTAAGGGGCGAAGGAGGCGTCGTAGACCGATCCGATCTTCATGGGCTGTCCTCACTTTCCTATAATATTTTAGCTGCGTTCAGCCGTTCAGCACCGGGAACAGTTCCTTCAGCGCGGGATACACGCCCCGGAACTTCTTGTACTGCTCCTCATACCGGGCGGCGACGGCCGGGTCCGGCTCCACCGTGCCCACCACCTTCACCAGTTTTTCGGCGGCCGACCCCACAGACGCGTACTCCCCGCAGGCCACCGCCGCCAGGATCGCGCCGCCGTAGCCGGGGCCCTCCTCGGACTCGATGAGCTCCAGCTCCAGATCGCAGACGTTGGCGATGATCTTCCGCCACAGGGGGCTCTTCGCGCCGCCGCCGCAGATGCGGCTCCTCTTCACGTCAATGCCCAGGCTCCGGGCCACCTCCAGGCAGTCCCGGATGCCGAAGGCCACGCCCTCCAGCACCGCCTGGGTCATGTCGGCCCGTGTATTGTCCATGGTCAGGCCCACGAAGCAGCCTCTGGCGTCGGTGTCGTTGATGGGGCTGCGCTCCCCCATCAGGTAGGGCAGGAAGAACACGTGGTTCCGGCCCAGCTTCTCGTCCGTGATGGGCTTCTGCTGGGCGGCGTAGTCGGTGGTGCCGATGATGTCGTCCATCCACCACTTGTTGCAGGAAGCGGCGGAGAGCATGCAGCCCATGAGGTGGTAGTTGCCGTCCGCGTGGGCGAAGGCGTGCAGGGCGTTGTTCGGGTCCACGCCGAAGCGCTCGCTGGCGATGAAGATGGTACCGGAGGTGCCCAGGGAAATGTTGCAGGCCCCCTCCCCCACGGTGCCGGTTCCCACGGCGGCGGCGGCGTTGTCCCCCGCCCCGGCGCAGACCTTCACCGTCTCGGGCAGGCCCAGCTCCTTCGCCATCTCAGGTCTAAGCGTGCCCACCGGCTGATAGCTCTCGAACACACGGGCCATCTGGTCCTCCCGCAGACCGCACAGCTCCAGCATCTCCCGGCTCCAGCGCCGGTGCTCCACGTCGAACAGGAGCATCCCGGAGGCGTCGGAGGCGTCGGTGCAGTGGACGCCGGTGAGCATATAATTTACATAATCCTTCGGCAGCATGATCTTGCTGATCCTGGCGAACAGCTCTGGCTCATGCTTGCGCATCCACAGCAGCTTCGGCGCGGTGAATCCGGCGAAGGCGATGTTGGCGGTATATTTGGACAGCGTCTGCTTGCCGATGACGTGATTGAGGTATTCCACCTCTTCCGCCGTTCGGCCGTCGTTCCAGAGGATGGCGGGGCGCAGGACGTTGTCGTTCTCGTCCAGAGCCACCAGGCCGTGCATCTGGCCGCCGCAGCCGATACCGGCCACGTGACCTGCGTCAAAGCCCTTCATCAGCTCCCGGACGCCCGCCACCGTCTCCCGCAGCCAGTGGGCCGGGTCCTGCTCGGACCAGCCGGGGTGCGGAAAGCTCAGCGGATACTCACGGGAGACGATGTTCAGTATCTTCCCCTCCCCGTCCATCAGCAGCAGCTTCACGGCGGAGGTGCCCAGATCGATGCCTATGTACAGCATATTCCTCTCCAATCAGTACAAGATTTCCCTGCCTGTGACAGATACGCCCGCGTCTTTATGCTTATTTTATAAAGCCACAGGATCTTTGTCAATCACTTTTGGTATTTTTGCCATATTTTGTCCGTTGCCTCGGCTTGCTCAGGGGTTGGTCTGCTCCTTCCGCTCCCGAAGGGTATCGGCGATCTGCTGGACCCGGCTGTCGGTGAGGGTGAACTTCTTCACGAAGAAGATGAACGCCACCGCCAGGCCCAGGATGGGCAGGATGGTCATCAGCAGCCGCAGACCCGTGATGGTGGAGGCGCTCTGGGCCACCACGATGCCTTCATCGGAGCTGTCCCCCACCAGGCCGATCAGGTCCAGGCCGATGCCGGTGATGAATACCGCCACGCCGGAGGCCGCCTTCACCACGAAGGTCTGCATGGAGAAGATGACGCTCTCCTCCCGGCGGCCGGTCTTGAGCTGGCCGTAGTCCACGGAGCTGGACAGAAACACCGTGGTCAGCACGGTCAATATGCCGTTGGCCGCGAACACCAGCGCCCCGCACACGCACAGCAATATCAGGTTGGAGCCCAAGCCCAAAAAGCACACGGCCAATATCAGCGCGTACCCCGCCATGGCCAGGCCCAGCGCCACCTTGAACAGGCTCGTATTGCCCAGCTTTTTGTGCAGCAGCGGATAGACCACCATCATACCCAGGATCTGACAGGCCCCGCCTACGGTGGTGAACACGGTATAGCTGCCCTTCCAGCCGACGCCGCCGAAGTCGTATTTAAAGAAGTAGATGACCAGATTGCTGGTCAGGTACAGGGCCCCGTTGATCATCAGGATCGCCAGCACGGTGATCATGGCCTGGTCGTTGCGAAACAGGGCCTTGAACATCTCCCCCACGGAGGATGTCTCCATCTTGCCGATGTCGTGCTCCTTCACCTTGGCACAGCAGAACAGCTCCGCCGCCACGAACACCGCCGCCACGATCAGCGCGATGCGCCCGAAGCCGGTCCGCTCGCTGCCGCCGCCCAGGGCGGCTACGGCCAGCAGCGTGCCCACCTGGATCACCGCCGAGCCCACGCCCGCGCAGGTACGGCCCACCACGGACAGGTTCTCCCGGTCCTTGGGCGTGTCGGTGACGGCGGGGATCATGGACCAGTAGGGGATGTCCATCATGGTATAGGTCACGCCCCAGAGGATGTAGACAACGGTGAACCAGACCATCAGGCCCGTGCCGTGCAGGTCCGGCGCGGCGAACAGGGCATAGAGCACGAAGGCGTTGAGCACCGTGCCGCTGACGAGCCAGGGCCGGAACCGGCCCCATTTCGTCCGGGTCTTGGCCACCAAAATGCCCATGAACGGGTCGTTCAGGGCGTCGAACACACGGGCGATCATCAGGATCAGCCCCACGAACGTGGCCTTCAGGCCCAAAAGATCCTGGTAGAAGTACATCACGTAGGACGCGGACAGGGCGTACACCATGTCCTTGCCCACGGCGCCGATGCCGAAGGCGGCTGTCTGGGAACGGGTCAGCTTCATTGATATCCTCTCCTTTTTTCAGTCGTTGCGCGCGGTATCAAGGGTCCGGTCCACGACGCGGGCCGGAGCCCCGTTTTACAGGGAAAAGCCCTCCCGGCAGGTAAGGCGGAACGCGGCCGGGGCAAAACCCAAAAGCTCCGCGCTGCGGCCGTCGGGCTGGCTCTGGCCCACATACACCCGGTATGTGCCGGGCTCCACCCGGCGCTCACCGGTCTCGTCGCACAGGGCGAAGGCGTCGGCGGCCAGCTCCACGGTCACCTCCCGCTCCTCGCCCGGCGCCAGAGCCACCTTTTTCAGGCCCTTGAGCTGGGCGTTGGGCGTATCGGGCCGCTCGGCCTTCACATAGACCTGCACCGTGGCGCGGGAGGCGTAAGAGCCCGTGTTTTTCACCGTACACCGGACAAGCACGCCCTTGTCCGTCACCTCCGGAGCGGAGACGGCCTCGTTCGAGAACGTAAAGGTCGTGTAGGACAGCCCGTAGCCGAACGGGTACAGGGGCGCGCTGTCCAGATACCGGTAGGTCCGGCCCTTCATGGCGTAATCCGTGAACTCCGGCAGGGTCTGCTTGGCGCTGTAGAAGGTCACCGGCAGCTTGCCCTCGGGGCAGTTGTCCCCAAAAAGGGTCTCGGCGATGGCCCGGCCGCCCTGGGCGCCGGGATACCAGCCCTGCAAAATGGCGGGCACATGCTCCTGGGCCCAATCCACGGCCAGAGCGCTGCCGCTGAGCAGCACCAGCACCACGGGCTTGCCGCTATCGCACACGGCCTTTAATATCTGCTCCTGCAGACCCGGCAGACGCAGGTCCGGCTTGTCGCCGCTGGCGAACTCGTTGCCCTCGTCGCCCTCCTCGCCCTCCAGTCCGGCGTCCAGGCCCATCACGGCGACGACCACGTCGCTGGCGGCGCACACGGCCTTCACCTCGGCCAGCCGGTCGTTGGTCCGGCCCAGGCCGCTCACGTTCTTCTTATGCAGGTGGCAGCCCTCGGAATACAGCACCCGCACGTCGTCCCCCAGATAGTCCTGGATGCCCTCCAGCACGGTCACGTACCGGGAGGCGGTGCCCTCGTAGTTGCCCACCAAGGCCTTGCGGTTGTTGGCGTTGGGGCCGATGACGCCCACGGTGTTCAGCCTGGACTTATCCAGCGGCAGCATGCCGCCCTCGTTTTTCAGCAGCACCAGCGTCCTCTTCGCCACGTCCAGATCCAGCGCCCGCATGGCGGGGCTGTCCACGGCGTCGTAGGGGATATCGTCATAGGGGACCTTGCCCGGCTGCTCGAACATACCCAGCTTCATCCGGGTGGTGAACAGCCGTTCGCAGGCCTGGGTGATCTTGTCCTCTTCGATCAGTCCCTCCCGCACGGCCTGGATCAGGTTGTAAAACAGGCTGCCGCAGTTGATGTCGCAGCCGCTGGACACGGCCAGCGCCACGGACTGCTGGGCGTTGGCGGTGACGCAGTGGCCCATGTAGAAGTCCTTGATGGCCCAGCAGTCGGAGACCACGTGGCCGTCAAAGCCCCATTCGCCCCGCAAAATATCCCGCAGGAGCGTGGGGCTGCCGCAGCAGGGCTCCCCGTTGACCCGGTTGTAGGCGCCCATGACCGTCTCCACACCGGCCTCCCGGACCAGGGCCCGGAAGGCGGGCAGATAGGTCTCGAACATATCCTGCCGGGACACCTTCGCGTCGAACTCGTGGCGCAGTTCCTCCGGTCCGGAGTGGACGGCGAAGTGCTTGGCGCAGGCGGCCACCTTCAAATAGTCCGGGTCATCCCCCTGCATGCCCTGCACGAAGCGCACGCCCAGCCGCCCGGTCAGGTACGGGTCCTCGCCGTACGTCTCGTGGCCCCGGCCCCAGCGGGGGTCCCGGAAGATGTTCACGTTGGGCGACCACATGGTCAGGCCCTTATAGATGTCCCGGTCGTCGTATTTGCGCTGGGCGTTAAACTTGGCCCTGGCCTCGGTGGAGACCGCGTCGCCCACCGTCTGCATCATATCCTCGTCAAAGGAAGCGGCCATGCCGATGGCCTGGGGGAACACCGTGGCCGTACCCGCCCGGGCCACCCCGTGCAGGGCCTCGTTCCACCAGTTATAGGCCGGTATGCCCAGCCGCTCGATGGCCGGGGCGTCGTGGAGCATCTGAGAGACCTTTTCCTCCAGCGTCATCCGCGCCACCAGCTCCCTGGCCCGCTTCTTGTACTCGTCGATCCTTTGCTTGTTGTCCTTTAAACGCACAGGGTCCTTCCTTTCCCGGCCGCGCATGGGCAGGCCAATTATCCAGCCGCAGTAAAACAGCGCGCAGACGTGAAGGATGCGCCCGCCGTTATAACGGGCAGGGCGCATCCTAACGTCAGAATATTGATCCGGTCAGAGCCGCCATTTCCCCAAAGCAGGGAAAAACAGCGTCTCGCCGAAGATATGGCGGAAAGCTTATCCCTTCACGCTGCCGGCGGTAACGCCCTTGATGATCGCCTTGGACAGGATGATATACACGATCATCACCGGCAGGATGGCCAGCAGGATGAACATATACACCTTGCCCATGTCGAACTTCGAATAGTCGGCGCTCCGCAGCTGAGCGATCATGATAGGCACGGTCTTCATCTCCGCCTTGTCAAGCAGCAGGGCGGGAATGAAGTAGTTGTTCCAGGAAGAGACGAAGGAGAAGATCATCTGCACGGCGATAGCGGGCTTCATGATCGGCAGCACGATCTGGTTAAAGGTCCTAAACTCGTTGGACCCGTCCACACGGGCGGCCTCCACCATCTCCATAGGCAGCACGCTCTCCAGATACTGCTTCATATAGAAGAACACGACCGGAGCGGCGATGCTGGGCACGATCAGCGGCAGGAAGCTGTTGGTCAGCTTGAGCTTGAGGCAAAGCTGGATGAAGCCCACCGCGGAGACCTGGGAGGGGATCATCATGACCGCCATGATGAACGTGAACGCGAACTTCTTCCCCTTGAAGTTATACACATGAATGCCATAGGCTGTCAGGGCGGAGAAATAGGTGGTCAGGATGGCGGAGGAACCGGCAACGATCAGGCTGTTGAGCATGCCCCGGGGGATGTTGATGGACGCGTCGTTCCAGGCGTTTTTCAGGTTATCCAGAAAATGCTCCTGGGGCAGGATCCGGAAACCGGCCTGCAACTGACCGTTGGAACGGGTGGAGTTGATGATCAGCATGTAGAAGGAGAACAGGCACAGCACCGTCAGGAAGATCAGAATGGCGTAGACCACGATCCGCGTGATGAGAAGCTGCATGCGTCCTTTGGTATTGGCATCTATCATTTTTCCGACCCCCCTTATTGCTTATACTGCTTGGACAGGGTGCGATACACAACCAGACCCAAGACACCGGATACGATAAACAGTACCATGCTCACCGCGCCAGCCATGCCGTAGTTCTTGCTGGTGGTGAGGAAGTTGTTCAGGTACATGACCATCGTCATACTGGTCCGGTTGGGAGCACCGTTGCCGTTGGTCAGGACCTGCGGCACGTCGAACATCTGCAGGCCGCCGATCATGGCCGTGATCACCACATAGACCATGATGGGCATCAACAGGGGGACGGTGATCTTGGCGAACACCTTCCAGGCGCTGGCGCCGTCCAGCCTGGCGGATTCGAACAGAGCCTGGTCGATACCCATGATGCCCGCCATCAGCAAAATGGTGGTGTTGCCGAACCACATGAGGAAGTTCATCAGCGCGATCATGCCGCGCACTGTAAACGTCCTGCCGAAAAAGTCTATCGTTTTGTCGGCCAATCCCGAGGACTGGAGCAGCTGGTTCACCGGGCCCACCGTGGAGAACAGGGTGAAGAACAGCATGGAAAACGCCGCGGCCATGATCAGGTTCGGCATATAGATGACAGCTTTAAAGAAGCCCTGGCCCCGGATGTTCAGCCGGGTGCTGGTGAAGAACACCGCCAGCAGCAGCGCGATCACCAGCTGGGGCACAGCGCCCAGGACCCAGAGGATAACGGTATTGCCGAAGTATTTTAAGATACCAATGTTGCCGGTATTGTCCGGCGAAAACAGCGTTACATAGTTTTTAAAGCCCACAAAGTTGGGGCCGACCTGCTTCAGACCGTCCCGATAGTTCTCAAAGAAGCTATAGTAGAAGGTCATCAGCTGGGGAACCAAAGAACAGCATATGTATACGACAAAAAAGGGTATGATGAAGATATAGCCCCATTTGGCGTAGCTGATCCCCTTGCGCTTAGTCAGCGTCCTTGTCTCTTTCACTCAAAGCCCTCCCTTTTATGCTGCGTCCGGCAGCCCGGAATGATTCAAAAGCAGAGGCAAGGGATTGCCTTGCCTCTGCTTGTGGTGTATCCCGTATCAGGCAGCAGGCGTGATAACGGAGGGATAGGTCTCGTTGACGTAGTTGTAGAAGTTCTGGAGAGCGGTATCCTTATCGACACCCTCGCCGCCGCCGAGGCTCTTGAAGTAATCCTGCAGGTTGTTCTGCAGACCCTCGTTCAGCAGCTGATCATAGATGGTCTGGTTCTCGAACTTGATGTTGTCGGCCATGCCAACGAACATCGCTACGTCGTTCTGGCCGCCCAGGAAGTCATTCTTATAGTCGGGATCCTCGGCGATGGCTTCGTTGACAGCCTTGTTGTTGGTGAACTGAGCCTCGTTCTTGATGAGTTGAGCGCACACGTCCTCATCGTTGATGAAAGCGTTCATGATGTCAGCCACCAGAGTGGGGTTGTCGGTGCCAGCAGGAGCCAGCAGCCAGGTGCCGCCCCAGAAGTGAGCCTGAGGACCCTGGCAGATAGCCCAGTCGCCAAAGCAGCCGTTTTCGGGATCCTGAGCGTTGCCCATGTTGAAGTTGAAGTACCAGGCAGGCCCGAACCAGCACATGGTCTTGCCGTCGGCGAACATCTGCGCATTGGCCTCATCGTCCCAGATGCCGGGGCAGGTGGGCAGCGTGTAGCCGTTCTGCACGAAGCTCTCGGTCTGAGCGATCCAGGACTCGATCTGAGGATCGAACTGCAGGTTGTTGTCAGCGTCGACCCAGGGGCTGGTGACGTTGTTGGAGAACACACGGTAAGTAGACGCGAAGGAAGCGGTCATGTAGTAACCCTTGTCCTTGGCCTGGGCAGCCACAGCCTCGAACTTGTCCCAATCGGACACAGCCTCCTGGACTTCCGCAGGATCATCGGTGCCCAGCACGTCCTTCGCGATGGAGCGGCGATAGATCATAGCGGCGGGGCAGCACTGGAAGGAAACGCCCTTCACGACGCCGTCGGCGTCAGAGGCGGCCTGGACAGTGTAAGTATAGGCGTTATCGAAGTTGTCCACGCCCATAGCGGTGATGTCCTGGGTATAATCGGAGTCGGTGTACTTCAGGATGTAGTCGGCCTCGGCCAGGAACAAGTCCACCTTCTCGTCGTCGGCAGCGGACTCCTGACCAAGAAGAGCCTCGTCCAGCTTCTGCTGGTAAGCGCCGTTGTCGCTGGGGGTGATGATCCAGTTGACGGTGACGCCGTCGGGAACCTTATAATACTTGTCGAAGAAGCCCTTGAACTCTTCGTTCCAAGCATAAATGTTCAGGACCTTGCCCTCGTCAGCGGCCTCGGGACCGTCGTGGACGATGATCGGCTCTTCCTCCTCTTCAGCCTCGGCATCCTCGGCGGCTTCGGCCTCTTCAGCCTCGGCATCTTCGGCGGCAAACGCGACACAGCCCAAGCTCAGGACCATGACCAGCGCAAGCGCCAGTGCGATGAGTTTCTTCATTGGGGAATTTCCTCCTTGTACAAAATGTAATGTCATTATAGCAACAGCCACCATGTACTGATACAGAATACTTGCTACTCATATATGCGGTTCTTGCTGATTTTGTGCATTTTCTCCTTTTTCCCGCCTCTCAGTTGCATTTTTTCGCCGTTTGAGATAATATGTAAACAAGATAACTTATGGATCTCCGCCGGGAGAGACGGCTGCGGAAGGGGGGTGCGGATATGAGCGTGGAGCACTTCAGCGGATATCATGAGGTCGTAAAATTCCAGGACGATCCCCATGTGCTGGTGTATCTGAACGACGAGCCTACCGACTACCCCACCCACTGGCACTCGCCGCTGGAGATCCTCATGCCCGTCGAGAGCGGCTACACCGCCCATATCGGCAACCGCACCTTTCAGCTTGGTCCGTCGGACATCCTGTTCGTGGCGCCCAACGTGTACCACGCCTATACGGCCCCGCCGGAGGGCAAGCGCTATTTCGTTCTGACCGATCTGACGCCGGTGTCCAACATCCTGGGCATCCGGCAGATCCTCTCCCTTATCAATCCCACGATCCTGTTCACCGCCGCTGGCTCTCCGCCGATCCATTCCCAGATGGAAAAGCTTCTGCTGGAGCTGTGCGACGCGTACTTCCACAAGGACCGCCTCGTGATCAACCCCCCCATCGAGGACGTCCGGGGCCAGGACCCTCTGCGGCTGGATCTGCTGGAGCCGGTCATATACGGCCGCGTCATCGAGATGCTGGTGCTGGCGGCCCAGAACTACGGCGCCGCCGAGCGGCCCGCGCCCATGAGCCGGGACCGGCGGCAGGAGTATGTGAACAAGATGACCCTGGTGTGCAGCTACATCGACAACCACTGTACCGAGGCCCTGTCCCTGGACCAGATGTCCGGGATGATCAATTTCAGCAAGTACCACTTCTCCCGCCTGTTCCGGGAGTTCACCAACGAGTCCTTTTATAAATATGTGAACCGCAAGCGGGTGGAGTACGCCTGCCAGCTGCTGTCCGTCCACGGCCTCACCGTCACGGACACCGCCCTGGCCAGCGGCTATTCCAACACGTCCTCCTTCATCCGCATGTTCAAGTCCATCATCGGCTGCACGCCCTTGCAGTACAAAAACCGCGCCAGCGGCCCGGACGGCTCCCCGGAGGAGGACCGGCCCGGCCCGTAAGGCCCGGCAGCATGAAAAAAGCGCCATCCCCATAACCGGGGATGGCGCTTTTGTTGGCGTTTCGGGGCGGGGCGCTCACATGGTGAGGACGATCTCCGTCTCGTCGGTGAGGGCGCTGGCGGGCACATAGTCCCCCGGCATGGACGCGCCGTTCACCGTCAGGGACGCGCAGCCGGACTCCTTGCCGTCCGGGTTGCGCACCAGGATGTGCAGGCGCTTGCCCCGGAAGGTCCTGCGGATCTCAAATTCCTTCCAGTCCCGGGGCACAGCGGGGGCGATGCGCAGCCCGCCCAGGTCGGGCCGCATGCCCAAGATGCCCTCCACGCAGCCCACCATGACCGTGGAGGCCGTGCCGGTGAGCCAGTGGACGTGGGACCGGCCCGCGTGGGGACTGGCCTTGCCCTCGGTGAACTGGCCGAAGCAGTAGGGCTCCAGCACCCGGATCTCCGCCTTGTCGTTTTGCAGCGACGGCGCGTTCTCCCGGAAATACTCGAAGGCCCGCTCCCCCCGGCCCAGCAGCGCCTCCGCCAGGATCAGCCAGCCCTGGGACTGGGAGAACACGCCCGCGTTCTCCTTCACCCCGGCGTTGAAAATGACCGCCAGCGCCCCGTCGAAGGCGTGGGCGTGATAGGGCGGGTCCATGAGGATCGCGCCGTAGGGGGTGTTCAGGCGCTGGTGGACGTTGTCCAGCGCCGACAGGGCCTGCTCCCGGTCCGCCAGGCCGCTGATGACCGCCCAGCTCTGGGGGTTGAGCCACAGGTCCGCCTCCAGCGCGCCCCGATGGCCGATGGTCTCCCCGGCCTCGGTGAAGCCCCGGATGAACCGGTCCCCGTCCCAGCACAGGGATATGAGCTTTTCCCGCAGGGCCGCCTGCTCCTTCTCCAGCCACCGCAGATACTCCCCGTCGCCCCGCTCCCGGGCAAACACGCTCAGGATGGTGAACGCGTAGTAGAACTGGAAGGCCACGAAGCTGGACTCCCCGTTGGCCCCCAGCCGCAGACAGTCGTTCCAGTCGGCGTACAGCCCTGCGGGCATCCCGTGGGGGCCCATGTGGTCCAGAGAGAAGGCCAGCGCCCGCTTAAGATGCTCGTACACGGTTCCCTCGTCCCGGTCCGCGAAGGGGATGACCTCGTCCAGGAAGGCGGTGTTGCCGCTCTCCGCTATGTACTTATACACCGTGGGGAACAGCCACAGCGCGTCGTCCGCCCGATAGGCCGGATGGCCCGTTTCCTGCACATAGGACACGTCCTCCGGCGTGTTCTCATGGCCCGGATCGTGGGTGAACTTCACCAGGGGCAGGCCGCCGCCGTGGTGGACCTGGGCGGAGAGCATGAAGCGGATCTTCTCCGCCGCCGTCTCCGGCTCCAGGTGGATGACGCCCTGGATGTCCTGGACCGTATCCCGGTAGCCGTAGCCGTTGCGCAGGCCGCAGTAGACGAAGGACGCCGCCCGGCTCCAGGTGAAGGTGATGAAGCTGTTGTAGGCGTTCCAGGTGTTGATCATGGTGTCGAACCCGGCGCAGGGGGTCTTGACCTGGAAATTTTCCAGCCGCCCGTGCCAGAAGCGGATAAGCTCGTCCAGCTCCCGGCGGCACACCGGCTCCGGGTCCTCATAGACGGCCCGGATGGCCGCGCTCTCGGCGGACGGCTTCTCCCCCAGCAGGAACGCCACCGTCCGGCTCTGGCCCGGCGCCAGCTCCAGCACCGCGGACAGAGCCCCGCAGCTGTTGCCGTTGTAGTTCATGACGCCGCCCAGATCGCCGCTCGCCACGCCGACGGGGTCGCCATAGCCCCGGTAGGGGCCCAGAAAGGCCGCCTTGTCGCCGCACCAGGAGGACACCTCCGCCCCCGCCAGGGCAAAGAACCGCTCCCGCACCCGCTTGTGGTCCACCTCGCTGTCCGCGTCCTGGGCGTCCAGGTTGCCGTTGATCAGCTGGCGGACCCGGTTTTTGTCATAGACCGTGCGGCCAATGAACAGGGAATACTGGAGATTGATCTGGTCCTGCTCATAGTTGCCCTCGTTGGTGAATTCCGCGTAGCCGGTCGCCGTCAGGGACCGGGGCCGGTCGGAATCGTTACGCACCGTCAGGGCCCAGACCTCATATTCCGCGTTCAGGGGCACATAGTACAGCGCCTCGCTGTGTACGTCGGCGTAGTCCGCCGACAGCTTCGTATAGCCGGTGCCGTGGCGGCACTCGCTCTTATACGCCGCCAGGTCCTTGCCCACCGGCTGCCAGGAGGCGGACCAGAAGTCGCCCGAGGCGTTGTCCCGCAGGTAGATGTACCGCCCCGGCTGATCGAACTGATTGAACACGTAGCGCAGGATGCGCCCGTTGGCCCCGGAGCGGGCAAAGCTGTAGCCTCCGGCGTTGTTGGAGATCAGCGCCCCGTATTCCGGAGAGCCCAGGTAGTTGGCCCACGGCGCCGGGGTATCCGGCCGCGTGATGACATATTCTCGTCTCTCGTCGTCAAAGTATCCGTACTGCATCGTGTTACCTCCCGTATCAGTCCCGGGCCGTTCGGCTCACGCCATGAGCCCGGCGGGGTCCGTATAGGGGATGTCCAGGGCCTCGGCCACCGCCGCGAAGGTGAGCTTGCCCTTGTAGGTGTTGAGCCCGCTCATGAGGCAGGGGTCCGCCTTGCAGGCGGCCTCCAGGCCCAGCTTGGTGATCCGCACGCCGTGGGCCAGGGTGGAGTTTACAAGCGCCTCCGTGGAGGTGCGGGGCACGCTGCCGGGGATGTTGGCCACACAGTAGTGCAAAATGCCGTCCACCTCGTACACCGGGTCGGCGTGGGTGGTGGGGCGGCTTGTCTCGAAGCAGCCGCCCTGGTCGATGACGATATCCACCAGCACCGCGCCCTTCTTCATGCGCTTCAGGTCCTCCCGGAGCACCAGCTTCTGGCACTCCCGGCCGGGGGCCAGCATGACGCAGCCGATGACCAGGTCGGCCTTCTCCAGCGCCAGCAGCAGATTCGCCCGGCTGGAATAGAGCGTGGTGATCTGCGAGCCAAACACCTCGTCCAGATAGGCCAGGCGCTGGTGGTCGATGTCCAGGACCGTGACCCGCGCGCCCATGCCCACCGCCATGCGGCAGGCGTTGATACCGGCGTTGCCCCCGCCGATGATGACCACGTCCGCCTTGTCGCAGCCGGGCACGCCCCCCAGCATGACGCCCCGACCGCCATAGGTCTTTTCCAGGTACTTGGCGCCCTCCAGCACGGCCATGCGTCCGGCCACCTCGCTCATGCAGTACAGGCAGGGCAGCCCCTTGCCGCCGGGCCCCAGGATGGTCTCATAGGCCATGGCGGAGGTCTTTGTCCGCAGAAGTGCCTCGGTCAGCTCCTTGTCCGCCGCCAGGTGGAAGTAGGTGTAGATGATGAGTCCCTCGCGAAAATATTTGTACTCGCTCGCCAGCGGCTCCTTGACCTTGACGATCATCTCCGCCTTTTCCCAGACCTCCTCCGCCGAGTCCGCCAGCACGGCCCCATGGGCCGCGTATTCCTCGTCGGCGAAGCCCGCGCCCAGGCCCGCGCCCTTCTCCACGTAAACTGTATTGCCCGCGCGCACATACTCGCCCACCGCGCCGGGGGTGAGGCCCACGCGGAACTCGTTGTTTTTGATCTCCTTCGGCAGTCCTACGATCATGACAGATACCTCCCGTTCTAATGGTCCAAACTCGCCCCGTTACGCCTTGACCGACTCGATCAGCGCGTCGGCCAGGCCGTCCAGCTCGGCGGCCTTGCTCTCGTTCAGGGACGACGCCAGGCTCAGCCGCTCATTGAGGAGCGTCATGTTCTTGAGCTGGTCGGTGATGAACGCGCTCATGAGGTCCCCGCTCTTGACGGCCCAGGAGCCGTTTTCGATGAGCGCGAAGGTCCGGTTTTGCAGGTTCAGGGCCTTCATGTCCATGAGGAAGTTGTGCATGACCGGATAGATGCCCAGGTTATAGGTCACGCTGGCCAGGACGATGTGGCTGTACTTGAACGCCTCGGCGATCAGATAGCTGACGTGGGTGTTGGACACGTCGTACACCGCCACGTTGGTAAGGCCCTTCTCGCACAGCTTGGCGGCCAGGCACTGGGCGGCGGCCTCGGTGTTGCCGTACATGGACGCGTACGCGATCAGCACGCCCTTTTCCTCCGGCTCGTAGCGGCTCCACTTGTCGTACTTGTCGATGAAATACCCCAGGTCCTTGCGCCACACGGGCCCGTGCAGGGGGCAGATGAATTTGATCTGGTCCAGGATACCGGCGGCCTTTTTCAGCAGCAGCTGCACATGGGGGCCGTACTTGCCCACGATGTTGGTCAGATACCGGCGGGCCTCGTCCAGCCAGTCCCGGTCAAAGTCCACCTCGTCGGCGAAGAGCTTGCCGTCCAGGGCGATGAAGGAGCCGAAGGCGTCGGCGGAGAACAGCACCCCGTTGGTGGTGTCGAAGGTCACCATGGCCTCCGGCCAGTGGACCATGGGAGCCGCCACGAAGGTGACGGTGTGGCCGCCGAAGGAGAAGGTGTCCCCCTCCTTGACGGAGACGAGCTCGTGGCTGTCGATGGTGAAGCCGAACTGGCGCATGAGCAGAAACGCCTTGTCGTTGGAGATGATCTTCACGTCGGGCCAGCGCAGCAGCACCTCCTCGATGGTGGCGGCGTGGTCCGGCTCCATGTGGTTGATCAGCAGATAGTCCAGCGGCCGGTCCCCCAGCAGATACTCCAGGTTCTGCAAAAGCTGGCGGCAGGCGGACCAGTCCACCGTGTCGAACAGAACGGTCTTTTCGTCCAGCAGCAGATAGGCGTTGTAGCTGACGCCCTTGGGGATGGGGTGGATGTTCTCGAACAGGGTCAGGCGGTGGTCGTTGGCGCCCACCCAGTAAAGCTTATCGGTAACTTCTCTTACGCAGTGCATATCCTTTCCTCCTTTGCTCACGCCTCAATGAAATGTTCCTTGCTCTCGCCGCACTCGGGGCAGACCCACCCCTCGGGCAGCTTGTCAAAGGTCGTGCCGGGGGCGACCTCCGCGTCCGGGTCGCCCCGCTCGGGGACGTACTCGTACCCGCAGCCGCCGCACACATACCGGGGGCCGATGGGCTCCGGCTTGGGCGGCGCGGGCCGCTTGAGCTTCACCATGGGCCCGGCGGACTTCTTCTCGCCGGTGTCCAGGGCCTTGGCCAGCAGCGGCAATATCTCGTTCACGTCCCCCACGATGCCATAATCGCAGTTTTTGAAGATGGGCGCTCCGGCGTTGGTGTTGATGGCCACGATGGTGGAGGCGTCCTTGATGCCCTTCAGATGCTGGATGGCGCCGGAGATGCCGCAGGCGATGTAGAGGTTGCCGGTGAACTTCTGGCCGGACATGCCCACATACCGGTTCAGGGGCACATACTTGAGGGTCTCCGCCACGGGACGGCTGGAGCCGACAGCGGCTCCGGCGGCCTTGGCCAGGTCCTCGATGAGCTTCATGTTCTCCTTCGGACCGATGCCCTTACCGGCGGATACCACCCGCTCGGCCTGGGCGATGGTGGTGTCCATGGGGATGCCCACGGTGAAGTCGTAGCCGTCCTTCCTGAGGGCCGCCACCAGCGCGTCCACCCGCTCCCTGGCGTCGCCCTCCCGGAAGATGGTCTTTTTCCGCACGCCTGTGATGGGGGCGGGCTTTTTCGGGGCGCTTCCGCCGCCGCCTCCCGCGCTCTTGGGAGCTTTGCCCAGGATGGCGGAGGAGATGACCACCCGTTGGATCTCGTTGGTGCCCTCGTAGATGGTGGTGATCTTGGCGTCCCGGTAGGCCCGCTCCACCTCCATGCCCTTCATGAAGCCCGCGCCGCCGTGGATCTGAAGGGCGTCGTTGGTGACCTGCAGGGCGATGTCGGAAGCGTACATCTTGGCCATGGCGGCCTCCATGGCGTAGGGCTCGTGGTGCTCCTTCAGCTCCGCGGCGGAGTAGACCAAAAACCGCGCGCAGCGCAGCTTTGTGGCCATGTCCGCGATCTTGAAGGAGAGCGCCTGCTGGAAGGCGATGGGCTTGCCGAACTGGACGCGCTCCTTGGCGTAGGCCACCGCGTTCTCATAGGCCCCCTGGGCGATGCCCAGGGCCTGGGCCGCGATGCCGATGCGCCCGCCGTCCAGAGTGGCCATGGCGATCTTGAAGCCCTGGCCCTCCTTGCCCAGCAGGTTCTCCTTGGGCACCTTCACGTCGTTGAAGATCAGCTCCGCCGTGGTGGACGAGCGGATGCCCATCTTGTCGTAGTGGTCCCCGAAGTCGAAGCCCTTCCAGCCCTTCTCCACGATGAACGCGCTGATGCCGCGAGTGCCGATGTCCGGCGTGGTGACGGCAAAGACCACATACGTGTCCGCCTTGGGGGCGTTGGTGATGAAGATCTTGCCGCCGTTCAAGAGGTAATAGTCCCCCTTGTCCACGGCGGTGGTCTCGGTGCCGCCTGCGTCGGAGCCCGCGTTGGGCTCGGTCAGGCCGAAGGCGCCGATCTTCTCCCCCTTGGCCAGGGGTACCAGGTACTTCTTCTTCTGCTCCTCCGTGCCGAAGGCGAAGATGGGATAGCTGCCCAGGGACACGTGGGCCGACAAAATGACGCCCGCGCCGCCGTCCACCCGTGCCAGCTCCTCCACGGCGATGGCGTAGCTCAAAACATCCAGCCCCGCCCCGCCGTATTCGACGGGGTAGGGGATGCCCATGAGCCCCATTTCGCCCAGCTTCTTCACGGCCTCCGTGGGAAACTCGTTGTTCTGATCCAGGGAAAAGGCGATCGGTTTGATCTCTTCCTCCGCAAATTTGCGGATCTTCTCTCGCAGGGCTTCATGCTCCCGCGTGGTTTGATACAACATGCGCTTTCCTCCTTTTTGTCCGATAATGATCATCGCAAGGCGATAACGAATGTTTTCGCCGCCAAACGACACGTTTGGCGGCAAATGATCCAAGGATCATTTGCGCGATGCTTATTGCAATGAATATATGGCAAAACAGCCACGCTGTTTTGCTTCAGCCGCAAAGCGGCTCGGCGCAACGCCTTGCGGCGTTTCGCCATCATATAGTCATTATCATGCGCTTCCCCAAAAAGGGGGCTTACTATGGATTGTATAACGGATTTGTGGGATTTGTC
The DNA here is from genome assembly GCA_947629245.1 of uncultured Oscillospiraceae bacterium. Classification (GTDB taxonomy): domain Bacteria; phylum Bacillota; class Clostridia; order Oscillospirales; family Oscillospiraceae; genus CAJOIG01. The sequence goes on from CANRDC010000016.1 coordinate 23,876, forward strand.
AATTGCCCGCAGATATTTTTCCGGAAAAATGTGCAAAATGGAACGGATCCGACTCGATACAGGCCGCGCATCTCCGCCCTTCCGCCCGATGCAAAAATCTCTTTGTGTTTTTCACGTTCTGTGGTACACTATGCTCAGCGGACAAACAAACGACAGGAGGACGGACTATGGATCATTTTGACGAGATCGATCTGCTGGATTGCCCCAACTGCGGCGGCGTAGGCGCTATCGAGGACGAGGGCGGCTGGTGCGTATATGTCCAGTGCCTGGACTGCGGCGCCCATACGGCGGAGCTCTCTTATAAAAACGCGGCCGAACGTCTGGAGGCCGCCCGGCTGGCGGCGATGAACTGGAATTTCCGCAAGGTCATCCGTCCCACCCCCGGAGAATGACCAAAAGCGGGAAACGCCCTGGGAGCATCTGTACTGCCCCAGGGCGTTGAGCTTGTCAAAAAACGAGTTTTTGACAGCTCGATATAAACTGCGAGGGGAAAGTGAATTCCCCCTCGCAGTAAGTCAAAATCCTGCCAGACCGCGGATTTTGACTTCACGCGCGGCCATGGGGTCCCCAAAAGGCTCGCCAGCCTTTTGGGGAGAGGAGATGCCGCCGCCATTCGAGCTTTGCCGCTTGCGGCAAAGGGAGACCTGGCTGGCGTGCATCGACGAGGCGGCTCGGCCTGACCGGCCTTCGCTCCCTTTCATCCATCCTTTGACAAACTGGTGCCCTGGGACAGACTGTACTGCCCCAGGGCGTTTTCATGGCGGAAAGGCTCAATATACTCTCAGTTGTTTATCTCCCAGCCTGCTCTCGTCGACCAGCGACGTATAGGCCTCCGGCACCGTGACCGTATACGGGTCTCCGTCGCTCACATATACCGGATCGCGCAGCCTTTCCAGCCACCAGTCAAGATCGCAGTCCTCCGCCAGGAATCCGGTCCCCCTGATCCTGTCGATGCTGTAGGGGTCATAGTCCGGATTGACCGGAGATATGGCCGGGTCCCACGCGACCTCGACGATCCCCAGATTCTTATACTCGACCCCTTCGTAGGTCCCGGCCTTCACATACTCAAACAGCTCCGGCGACGTGATCCCAAAGGGGAGCGAGAGACTGGTAAAGGTATAGCCGTCTATCTGCTCGTACATCGCTGCCTGATTCTTCCCGACCTCACGCATGATGGTCTCCGCGTCCGTTATGCTCGACAGGTTGCAGTGGGTATAGGTGTGGTTGCCGATCTCGAACCCGAGATCGACCAGGTATTGGAGCCGCTCCTGAAGCGTTCCCGCCGGCTTGGGCCCCGACGAGCTCTCCGTATAAAACGGCGAGTTCCCGAGGTTGACATAAAACGTCCCCTCCAGGCCGAAATCCGGATGCTCTTTATAGAAGTCGAGCAGGACCGCCACGGCGCATTGCGGGTTCACCACCAGTTTGCCGTCCTGCTCGATCAGGCTGAACTGGCTGGAGGTGCCGTCGTCGAAGGTGAAGATGATAGGCTTATATCCGGCCTCCACTTTGATCTCGTTGTTCAGAAAGTCGTTCATCGAGGCCATTCGGTAGCCCATATCGTACAAACGCCCGAGGAGCTCCTTCAGATAGGAAAAGCTCTGCGTATAGCGCTTGAAATCATCCGAATATTCCTCGTCCGGGTCCAGCTCGTCCACGAACGCGTGAAACATCACGATCGGGATCTCACCGGCCTCGTTGGGTCTTGTCTTTTCAAGGTCGATCTCAGGAGAGGGCGAGGGCCCCTCGGTTGGCGCGGGGCTCGCGGCGGTCTGGGGGGCCGAGGCGGACTGTCCGGAGAGCCGGGTCGTGAACAAGAGCTCCAGACCCACGATCAGTACCAGCGCGAGCAGCAGGATCGCCAGCCGCTGCTTATTCATATCTCCATCCTCCCGTGGCGCGGATATTATCGGGACCGTCCGCCGGAAACCGGGCGCAGACCAAAGCATAGTCGGCGGCAGAGCCTGCCGTCATGAAAAGCGCCGTTTCCGCCGCAGCGGTCCCGCTATGTAGGGATTATACATATATCTCCCTCGAAAATCAACATTTTCACCGCCCGGCGTCCTCGGACGACTCTCAGCCTCTTTCCACGCCGCGCGCATGTGTTTTATATATGGGCGGGACGGGCCCGGCGTTGTTTTTCTATTCAAAAAACTCCCGGCATACCAGAAGCGCCCGTGCCAGCGCCTGGTCCATGTTGTAGTATTTGAAATCCGCCAGACGACCGCAGCAGACGAGGTTCGGCACCCTGTCCGCCAGAGCCTTATACTGTGCGTACTGCCGCTGGCTGGCCTCCGTCAGCACGGGATAATAGGGCTCCATCCGTTCCCCTTCCCGATACGGCAGAGGATACTCCAGCGCGTAGCTGCTCCCGGGCTTATCCTGGACGGGCAGCTTTTTGTACTCGGTGATCCGCGTATATCCCGCCTCCTGCGGGTACGCCACCACCGGCGCCGGCTGCAGGCTGTCCGCTGGCGTATACCGCCACTCGAACCGCAGCGACCGGTACGGCAGCCGCCCATGGACGCAGCCGAACAGCTCGTCCAGCGCCCCCGTATACACCACCGGTATCTCCGCGACCTCACCGTCCAGCAAAAGCCGGTCTCCCCGGACACTCAGCCGCTCCAGCGCCTCCGCGCCCAGTTGGACCCGGATGTTGGGGTGGTCCAACAGATTCTCGAAAAAACGCGTGAAGGAATGGACGGGCATCGCCTCATAGGCGTCGTCAAAGTAACCCTCGTCGTAGGAAAACCGCAGCGGCACCCGCCGGAGCACACTGGGGTCGATCTCCTCCGGGGCAGCGCCCCACTGCTTGGCCGTGTAGGGCGCGTAATCGTTCCGGAACAGAAACCGCGCGTAGGCCCGTATATCCGGGTCCGGATGGCCCAGCACCTCCGTCACGGCGGCGGTCGGACGACCGGCAAAGGCCGCCGACAGCTTCGCTTTCAGCCGCGATGCCTGCTCCGGCGGATAGAACGTGTCTATCGTGGTGAAGTTGAAGGGCGTGGGGGTATATTTCCCGTCCCATACCGCGCCGCAGGTCAGCTTGTACGGCCTCCACTGTTCATACCGGCACATATAGTCGTACAGGGCCTTTTCCTTCGTATGGAAGGTATGCGGTCCGTACGTCTGCACAAGGAGACCGTGTTCGTCCACATGATCGAACATGTTCCCGCCGATGTGGTCCCGGCGCTCCCAGACCGCGACCGTTTTCCCCTGTTCCGCCAGATGCCGCGCGATCACGCTCCCGCACAGGCCGCAGCCGACGACGAGCACGTCCGTCTCAGAAGCCGCCATAAGCATCCACAAACTCCGCAAAGGACTGCAGGTTTTTGTCCTTCTCCGCCAGGATGACCTTCTCCCGGCCGCCCACCAGTTCCAGCGGCCACGCTATGCCGATGTCGGGGTCGTCCCACAGGATACCGTCGTCGTACTCCCCGTAGAACTTCTCTCCGCACTTATAGCTGACGATGGACGGCTCCAGCACCAGATACCCGTGACCGCACCCCGCCGGGACCAGGATCTCGTTGTGCTCCTCTCCCACCAGGTCAAAGGCCAGCCACTTTTTGAACGTAGGACTGTCCTTCTGAAGATCGACCACCACGTCCCACACATGGCCGCAGATGCACCGCACCAGCTTCGGCTGCTGCTTCTCCCGCTGGAAGTGCAGCGCCCGGATCACGCCCTTGCGGCTGGTGGTGTAAAACACCTCCGCCAGATCGTGGCGGATGCCGTTGGCCTCAAAAACCTCTCTGGACCAATCCTTTGTGAAGCATCCACGGACATCCTCCGCATTGAAGGGCGTCACCTCAACAAGACCCGCGATCTCTGTCTCATGAAAACTCCATTTTTGATTCATGACCTTTACTCTCCAGTAAGAAATAAATATTTTTTGACCAGCCGCCAGGGACGCGCTCTTCTGACAATGGTCATACACGCCTCCAGCGCCGCCGCGTAGACCACCGCCGCCAGCACATACGGGGGCAGCCGCGTCCAATAATCCGCTTCCGGCATCCACACAGGGATCAGCATCCGCACCGTCCAATGACTGGTATACAGCGCCAGGCAAAATCGGCTGCAACGGCTGATCCAAGACGGGAACAGCCCATTGACAGAGGCGGAACCGGACAGGATCATCCCCGCCCATAGCGCCTCTACGCCTATGACGACGAAATCCATCCGCCTGTATCCCCAGGCGTACATATACCACAATACGAAAACGCCACAGACGATCTCCGCCGCTGACAGAATATGCCGCCCCGCCGGACTGAAAGCCGTCTCACGCAGCTTATTCGTCAGCAAAAAGACGATCCCGCCCAGGCACAACCCCGCCCAGGCACGGGGCAACGACGTAAAAAACAGGCCGGTCCAGACTTTCCATGTGTCAACATGTCCGATCGTTCTGCAAAAATACCCATAGATCAGACAAGCGGACAGCGGGCAAATGACCGCCAACATCGTTTCCCGATGTTTTATCAGCAGCAGATAAAACATCGGCAAGACGACGAGCAGCGCCGACAGATACCATAGCGGCAGCACATAAAATGTCTCATATAGTCCCGCCGCCGGGAAAAGCGCTATCTCTAACGCACCATACACAAGATCTTTGACCGCCGAAAGAAGGTCCAGGCGATCGACCGCCGCAAAAAGAAGGTAATGGACTATGACGACGGGGACCACATACGGAAAGATACCCGCGAACTTTCGAGCCGTCCATCGCGCCGCGTCCGCCGGTCCAGCATTCGGCGCCGAGGCCGCCTTTTGCGCCGCAAAATACCCGGACAAGATCAAGAAAAACTCCACCGACAAATACCCCCCGACGAACGGGTATCGGTATCGGTCGGGCGGATCCAGACCATGGCTATGGCAAAGGACGATAGAAAACGCTAAAACGATCCTCCAAAAATCTACTTCCGCATTCCGGTCGTAGAACTTACCCCCCCGGTTCGCTTGAGATACGGTTTTCAACTCCCTATCTCCTTCCACCAGTCGCGGGTCCTCCTGCAGCCCTCGGCGAAGGATATCTCCGCCCGAAAGCCGGTGTCCGCCTCCGTCCGCGAGCAGTCGAACCGCTCCAGCGGCAGATCGGTCCCCGTGAACGGCACGTCCCCGAACTGAAACGCCAGCTCCGGCGCGATGGCCGAGCGCATCTCCAGCAGAAACTCCCGCAGCGGCCGCGCGTGTCCGCTGCCGATCAGATACTCGTGGAACGGCTTGCCCCGCTCCCCGATCAGCCGGAACGCCCTGGCCGCGTCGTCTATGTACACGAAATCATAGTTCTGGGTCCCCGCCGTGAACCGGGGGCTTTCCCCCCGGATACATTTCTGAATGGCCGTATTCACCAGCCGCGGGCTTCGTTCCCCCACACCGTAGGCATTGGTGATCTCCGGCCACACCAGCTCGACGCCCAGCTGCGCCGCCACCGACATGCACATCATGTGGGCGATCACCTTTCCGCCGCCGTAGATGTACGCCGGTCCCGGCCTGTTCCCCTGAGCATACGCCGCCGCCATCGTCTCGTGCTCCATGATGCTCCCAGCGCACAGAAACCGCCCGCAGCCAAGCTCCTTCGCCGCCCGCAGCGCCTCCACCGTCCACTGGGCGTTTTGCAGCTGCAGCGCCGTATCCGCACGGGCCGGACCCGCCGACCCCGCCCACGCGAAGTGATAAAACGTGTCGTATACGTCTTTTTCGATCTTCTCCGTCAGCTCCGGCATTTTGTCCAGATCACAGGACGCCACGGTCAGTCCCGGATGCTCCGGAAGATTATCCCGGTGGTCTCGATGCACCACCGCGCATACCCCTATGCCATTGGCCAAGAGCTCCCGTACCACCGCGCCGCCCACAAAGCCGTTGGCGCCGGTCACGATCGCGTTTTTCATGCCCCGCCCTCCAGATACTCCCTGATCTCCCGGTCCATCTCCGCCGCCACGTCGCCGCGACCGAGCCACACGCGGGTCCACTCCGCCGTCCTGGCCACTGCCTCGTCGATGTGCCACCGGGGTCGCCAGTTGAACGCGCTCTTGATCTTCGAGCAGTCCAGCTTCAGAAAATTCGCCTCATGGGGCGCGTTCGTCTCCGCCCGGTCCTCCCAGGCGAAGCCCTCTCCCCACGCCTGCGCGAACAGCTCCACCAGCTCTCCCGTGCTCACGCAGTCGCACTCGTCCGGCCCCACGTTGTACCACCCCGCCAGAGACTTGTCCTCAGTCTGCCGGGCCGCGATCATCAGATAGGCCATCACCGGCTCCAGCACATGCTGATACGGCCGGGTCGAATAGGGGTTCCGGATCCCCAGCGGCCGGTCCGCCAGCACCGCCCGCACGCAGTCAGGGATGATCCTGTCGTGGGCGAAATCGCCCCCGCCGATCACGTTGCCCGCACGGGCCGTGGACACCGCGATGTCCCGTTCGCCAAAGAAGCTGCCGCAATAGCTGTGCGTGACCAGCTCCGAACAGCTCTTGGAGTTGGAATAGGGGTCGTACCCGTCCAGCGGCTCGTTCTCCCGGTAGCCCCAGACCCACTCGTTGTTCCGGTACACCTTGTCCGTGGTCACGTTCACCACGCTCTTTACGCTGGGATTGAGCCGCACGCACTCCAGCAGGTTCACCGTGCCCATCACGTTCGTCTCGTATGTATACACCGGGTCCGTGTAGCTGTCCCGAACGATGGGCTGGGCGGCCATGTGGATCACGATCTCCGGCTGGGTCTCGGCAAAGACCCGTTTCATATGCTCCAGGTCCCGTACGTCGCCCGTCACATGACGCAGTCTGTCCTTCAATCCGGCCAGTTCAAAGAGGCTGCGTTCCTTCTCCGAGCCGCGGGAATAGCCCGTCAGCTCCGCCCCGGCGCTTACCAGCACCCGGCTCATCCAGGCCCCCTTGAAGCCCGTGTGGCCGGTGAGCAGCACCCGCCTGCCCCGGTAAAAGTCCATATCAAAGTTCATCAGTCCCACACCTTCCACGGGGCCTGTCCACCGGCCCACAGCTTTTCCAGCTGTTCCTTCTCCCGCACCGTGTCCATGCACTGCCAGAAGCCCTCATGCCTGTAGGCCATCAGCTGCCCCAGCTTCGCCACCGTCTCCAGCGGCTCCTTCTCCAGCACAGTGTCGTCTCCGGCTATGTAGTCGATGAACTCCGGCTGGCACACCATGTAGCCGATGTTGACCATGTTCCCATCTCCCAGCGCCTTTTCCCGGAATTCGGTGATACGCCCTTCCCGGTCGATGTCCAGCACGCCGAACCGCTGGCCCGCATTGTACGCCGACATGGTCACCAGCTTCCCGTGGGAGCGGTGATACTTCACAAGTTCACGAATATTGATATCGGATACCCCGTCGCCATAGGTGAGCAGGAACGGCTCGTCCCCGATATACTCCCGCACGCGTTTGATCCGCCCGCCGGTCTGCGTATTCAGGCCCGTGTCCACCACCGTCACCTTCCAGGGCTCCGAGCTGCTCTTATGCACCGTCATATCGCTCTTGCCGTGGGTGAAGTCGAAGGTGATGTCCGAGGTGTGCAGGTAATAGTCCGCAAAATACTCCTTGATGACATGCTGCTTGTATCCCGCGCAGATGACGAATTCATTGAAGCCATAGGAACGGTACAGCTTCATGATGTGCCACAAAATGGGCATGCCGCCCAGCTCCACCATGGGCTTGGGCTTGAATTGGGATTCCTCCGATATCCGGGTCCCAAATCCCCCGGCCAATATCACGACTTTCAAAGTCACATCCCCCGCTTCTCTTCGTCAGCGATCAGCTGCTTCAACATTTCAAGGTCGTTCTCCGTATGAAAAAAGAACTTCATATGTTTCGACAGTCCCATATCTTTCGGCATTTCAAGATGGTCGGAGCCATACAGCAAATAAACGTGTCGGCTGAAATCGTTAGGGACATACATCGTTTCATTCTCAAAGCGACGCTCCTGCAGGGGGAAGATATCAGACTCATGGAAAATACGCGGCAGCTTCCATGCCGTGCCGCTGGCGTTTCCAAAGGAGTTTTCCAGCCCCCAGGCGATCCATTCCGAAGGCTCGTCGCAGATGACTTTTTGTACATACGCGTCAAGGAGCCGATCAAGGCTTTCTTTCAGCTCAGGCATATCGTCCAGGGTCTGGTTGTTCAACTGCGGCACTCCAAAAGCGCTGGCGGTCTCGACATATTTCCTGCCCAGCTCCTTCTTGTAGCCGACCAGCTTTTCCCACTCGTGCTGAAGGGTGTCCTCCGTCCTGCAGTAGCGGTCAAAAGTAAAAATATCAACGAACACATTGGGCGATATATCCCTCCGCATAAAGCGGTAACCCCGGCAAAAGACCGACGCAAAATACGCCTCTTTGATCTTATAGTCGCTTCCGTCCGCCAGACGCTCTCTCAGCCGTTCGAAGTCGTCTCGCATCATACACACGTCAACATCGTCATCCCAGGGGATGAATCCGTTGTGCCGCAGGGCGCCGACCAGGGATCCTCCGTCCAGCCAGAACGGAGCGTCGATCTCATCGCAGATGCTTTTCAGCCGGTGCAGCAGCCACATCTTCCCTTGCTGGACGAGCAGTACGTCGCCTTCTGCCCGCGGATAGCTTTTCCAGAACCGTTCCTTTATTTGCGCCATATTCTCGGGATAAGACGGGCGTGAAAGCCAGATCGACAAATCTATCCGTCCCAGGTTGCGGTCGATCGCCGCGTTCGCGCTGCGGCTGGCAGCTATCAGTTGGCGTTGATTCCTTTCCGAGCGTTTCTGGCCCTCCTCCAGCCCTCGCAGCGCATCGGCGCCGGTCTTCTCACCGGCGCGCACCTGTTCCAGGAGCTGCTTCTGGCCCTCTTCCAGCCCCCGCAGCGCATCGGCGCCGGTCTTCTCACCGGCGCGCACCTGTTCCAGGAGCTGCTTCTGGCCCTCTTCCAGCCCCCGCAGCGCATCGGCGCCGGTCTTCTCACCGGCGCGCACCTGCTCCAGGAGCTGCTTCTGGTTCTCGTCCAGCCCCCGCAGCGCATCGGCGCCGGCCGTCTCACCGGCGCGCATCTGCTCCAGGAGCTGCTTCTGGCCATCCTGCAGCCCTCGCAGCATATCGGCATCAGCCGCTTCGCCGTCGCGGAGCCGCTCCTCAAGATCCGCATGGAACCGCTTTTGCGCCGCCAGAACATTATTCTCCGTCTCCTCCATTCTGGACCGGAGACCGCTCAGCGCCGCCATGATCTCCCGCTGTGCCGCGCTTTGCGCATCCAGGCGCTCGTCCACGGACCGGAGCTCTTTCCCGAGGGTCCGCAGTTTCTTCTGCATTTCAGCGGCGCTGTCTTTATACTGCTTTTTGGATACAGGCCAGACCCGCGAGAGCATGGTCTTCCATCGTTTCAGAAACATATTTCTCTCCTTGCCGGAATTGGGCCGCCTGATGGTTCGCCGGTCGCAGCGCCTTCCCGCGCTATACCTTTTCCTGAACGAGCCATTCAATAAACTCCCGAACGGCCCCGTAACCGCCATTGGCTTTACAGATATAGTCGCAGATCGCCCGCACCGACGGGTCGGCGTCGCCCGGGCAGCCCCTTACGCCGCACAGCCTCAGCATGGGAAGATCGTTCCTGTCGTCTCCTATGCAGGCGATCCGGGACAGCGGGACGTTCAACTCCGCCGAGACCTTCTTTATACAGGCCCCTTTGTCCTGCATGCCCTGATACAGGCGCTCAATGCCCAATTCCCCGGCCCGACGCTCCACTATCCTGGAACGGCGGCCCGTTATGATCACCGGTCGGATGTGATGGAGCGGCAGCACCTCCCGAATGCCATAGCCGTCCTTCACGTCAAAAGTCTTGAACAGCTCCCCGTCGCCGGATATATGTATTCTCCCGTCGGTCAGGGTGCCGTCCACATCCATGACCAAAAGCTCAATCATCCGCCGCGCTCCCGTCAAATTGCGAGCTCGTGATGAATTCCACGACGGAGCTGCTGCTCCTGGTCTCGTAAAAATCCTGCAGCATTTCGCTTATCTCCCGGTTGATCTCTATCGCGGTCCTGCCCTCGATATGGCGCTCCAGGGGGCTCTGCGCATAATTGCTCCGATGGGCGCCGGGGTCATAGCCGTCCAGACCGGCGATCCCGATCCGCCCGGCGCCGAGCTGGTCGACCAGGCGCAGGAGAAGGATCGCGGAATTGTCCGCATACTGCCAGCCGCATTTGAAAAGGCGGCTGAAGGAGACGATCCTGGTCCGCTCCGTATGCGGGGCGCGGATGTTGGACGTGAGGATCATGCTGATATTTTCAGGCGGCCGTTTTTGCTGGAACATCTCATAGCGCTTGATATTGTTCATGTACAGGTAATCCGTCCGGATCGTCTCTGGCAGGAAATTGATGGAGATCACCACGGCGTCGTTTTGCTGGATATAGTCACGCAGTTTTTCGGCCTCGTCGGACACGCTCTTTCCGGGCGCGACGATCACGACGTTCCGGCCCTCCAGTTCGCTCTTCAATCCCTCGAAATCCTGCCGGTCGTCCACTTCGGAGCCGACCCGCTCCAGATAGACCTCGTCCAGAAGATCATAGTCATACCGTTTGCGGACGGCCGGATCGACCCGGTTCAGGATATATCGTATATCTCTGGACCGTATGCTGTTTTTCTTTTGCAGATAGGCCACATTGTTTACATGAGAGCTGAAGGCGCCGGAGAGGAACATATTTGTGCTGTAACCCCAGCTCGCGCGCTGTCGGATCGGTTCGATATAATCGTCGATGATATCCAACAGCTCGTCCACGTTATAGTGGTAGCGCAGTTTTTTGACCATGTACTGGGCTATGAGCTCCGTGGGCGTATTGCCCGCACCGCGGCCCATACCGGAAATGGTAGCGTCAATGACCATATTTCTGCTCCCGGCGGTGATCTTCAGCGCGGCCTGGGAGAGGGCGTTGGACATCTGCATGTTATTGTGCGAGTGAAAACCGATCCGGCTTTTCGGCGTCAGGTTATGGTGCACGAGCGTCAGGAGCCGCTGCATATCGTCTTCGAACATGGAGCCAAAGGTATCCACGATGGAAAAGCAGTAGGGTTCGATCTCGTTGACCAGTTCAATGAACTCCACCAGCTCGGCGTCCGTATAGCCCAAAGCGTCCACCGGCTGGACAAACAGCTTGTAGCCCTTCTCCTTTACCGCTTTGAAATACTCCAAGGCGTCATAACGCTCATGCTTGAAAAAACAGATACGCACCGCGTCAAATGACCGGCCGTCGTACGGATCGAGATTGGATATCGTATAGCGGCTATAATCCGCCAGGACCGCGAAGAGCGTGTTGTCTCCCCGCTGCTCGGGGATAAACGGCCTGGCGTCCCGGCTGTTTTTATACACCGTCTTTCCCGGACCCTGTCCCTCGTCCTGAAGAAATCCGATCTCAATGATGTCCACACCGGCCCTTACCAGTCCGGATGTGATCCCCCGGATCACATCGTCTCCAAAGTATTTATCGATCACATACGCTCCGTCGCGCAGCGTGCAATCCAAAAGTTTTGCGTGATTCATTTGTTCTCTCCCTGCAATATTTTCTCTACGGTCTGGATGTGCTCCGGCAGATCGACCCCCACGCTCCGGTAATGCGTCTCGCGGACCCGGACCTTGAAGCCGTTCTCCATAGCCCGCAGAGGCTCGATGCCCTCGCCCAATTCCAGTTCTGTCTGAGGCGCGGCGGCAAACCAGCTCAGGAACTCTCTTTTATAGGCGTACAGCCCCACATGCCTGAACACCCTTGCCCGGGGGCCGTCCTTGCTGTTGGACGGGATCACATGGCGGGAAAAGTACAGCGCGTCGCCGTTCACATCGGTCACTACTTTTACGGTGCTGAGCGCCCGGATCTCCGCCTCGTCCGTGATCTCCTCCTTCAGGGTACCGAAGCTCACGCTTTCGTCGTCAAACACCCCGATAAGCTCGCGTATCATCTCCGGCGGGATAACAGGCTCGTCGCCCTGGATATTGACGAACAGATCCCCCTCTATCCTCCCCGCCACCTCGGCCACCCGGTCCGTACCGGTAGCGTGCCGGTCGGAGGTCATGACGACCTCCATGCCATACTGTTTGCAGGCGTCCTCGATGCGCGCGTCGTCCGTGGCCACGATCACTCTGCTCAGCTCCCGCACTTTTTTTGCCTGCTGATATACCCACCAGATCATGGGTCTGCCGCAGATATCGGCCAGGGGCTTGCCCGGGAACCGGCTGGACTTGTATCTGGCCGGGATCACGCCAATGATCTTCATCGCACAACACTTTCCTTTCTGCCCGTCATTTTTCTGATCTGCGCCGGAGTCTTTTTTTGAGCTTTGCTCTCAGCTCTTTCCGGTCGGCCAGAAGCAGGATCACAAACTTCTTCCACTTGCTGAGGCTCTTGTAGTTCGTTTTCCACTTTCTGTATTGCTTCAGATCCTTCTGCAGGCTCTTGTTGGACGCGATCTCCGCCTTGTTGAGCCTGAGCAGCTGGGAGCGTTCCTCCGCGGCCTCGCTCACCTGCTTCGTCAGTTTTTTATTTTTCTTCTTTATCCCGGCGTTTTCTTTCGTCAGTTCTCCAAGCTCCGCCTTGAGCTGAGCGAGTTCTTTCTTGTTGGCGCCCGCCTGCGTTTTGCCTGCCTGCAGCCGCTTATTCAAAAGCCCAAGGTTGGAGGTCAACAATTCTGTCGGCAGCGTGAAATACGTTCCCTCCCCCGCCTGGTCGGAGAAATCGTGATAGCAGAAATGCAGCGGCGCCCCGTACCGTATCCCCTCTGAGGAGGGATACAGCGTCACGCTGGGCGCGAATACGACCGTCGGATACTTAAATATCGCCGTATCGACGTCCATGAGGACCCGGTATTTGGAGACAAGGATGTTCCGGATGCGGTCCCGGAGCGGATAATACGGTTCGGGATAAAATCCCGGCCGGTAAGTGTCCAGGATGCTCTTGACCACTTCGTTGCCTGCCATGCCGCCAAAAATGCTGTCGGAGTAGGCGTTTTCGCTCAGGCGCGCAAAGAAAGACGGAAAATACCGCACATAGTTCAGCGGGGCCTCCAGCCGGATGCGCCTGTGCAGGTACACGCCGCCCTCCTCATAGATCTTCCGCAGGGCGCAGTAAGCTCCCACGAATTCCCAATTTCCCGCCCGGAAGGCCGCCGCGGCCAGTTCGTTATCGGTTAGATCGCAGTTCCCCTCGTGCAGCACGACCACGCGGCATTCGTCATAGAACGCCTGGTTTTCCAGTTCCCGGACCCTCTCCTCCAGCTCCTTTTCCGGCTCCTTCAGGCCAAAGCCGTTGATGTAGACCACATTGGGCATAGGCGTGTCCGGCAGCGCGGCATACATTTCCGCCAAGTTATATACCGACGCTTCTTTACTGAGAAAATATTCTTTCCGCGACACGATCTCCGGCCAATGCTCTTTAATTACTTCAATGTTCTTATCTGCATGAGCCCAACGGGAATTAATGGTCTGCACAAACCACCTGACAAGAGAGTAGAACGTAGCGTTATAGTTGACTGCAGGGAGGCAGTCAAAAAAAGACCGGCAGCCGTCAAACACAATCAACATCTTTGAAATATCCCTTGACGAAGACGTCTGCGACTGAGCCCAACGGAAATAGTAATATACCACATGACTGCAATACGCCACGCGCGCATAGGGGAGGACAGTGAGCTGATAGTAATAGTCGTCGACCATAACCTGATTCGGGATCGGTTCATGAGCCAGGTAAAACTCTCGTTTAATCATCTTTCCCCAGAAACTGACGCTGGAATTGATGATGGCGTCTTCCGTCGATACGTTTTTTAGACGGTTCAAGATCCTTGAGTTGTTGTTAATAATCTCCACGATAGGCGCAACAACTACATCGCAATCGCCGCCAGCGTTCTGCGCCGCTTCTACAAGCCACTCTACCGCCCGGTAGTGCAGCCGGTCATCGGCGTCGCAGCAATAAATATAATCGCCGGTTGCAACGCCATACCCATACCGTTTCGTTCCCCCGGGAAACTGCTCAAACGGGATTGTATATACTTTGATTTGAGGAAATCTGGCGGCATAGGCGGCTAGTATTTCGGGTGTCCGGTCCGTGGAACTGTTGTTGACGGCCACGATCTCAATGTTCGGATAGGTCTGGCTGACCAGGCTGTCCAGCGCCGTCGCCAGCAGGCTCTCTCCGTTGTAGACCGGCAGGACGACGGAGACGAGCGGTCGTTCATTCATGGATCATCCCTCCAATGTACAGCATGTTCTCTCGCAATTCCTCAAAGCTTTTGGGGATAAAAAGCGTCGTTCCGTTTTCCGTGTTGCAAAGCCCGCTCATATTCTTCATAAAAACCTTGAATTTCGGCATCACCTTGAGCAGATTGGACGCGCCCACGACCGGCATCTGGTACAGGAAGACCGTATACAGCTCCAGACCGTATACAAGCTTTGCCGACATGGCGGCATTGGACGAGACGGTGATCACGCTCATGTTTTCCGGCACGCCCATCAGAAGCTGCGCCTCCCAGGGGATACCGTAGTTTTTCATAAGCGTGTATCCCCGGCCGGAAAACCGGTCAAAGCCCTCTCGCGGATGCATCTTGATCAGGATATCGTCTTTCCCTGTCACAGAGGCGATATAATCCAGCATCCGAATGTCTTCCACCACCGCCAGCTTGTCGATAAACGCATCCACAAAGAAGAGATGTTTCCCCCTGAGCTCATCCATCGGGACCGTCCAGTTTTTGTACAGCTTCCGCAAAAATCCTCTGGCAGGGTTTTCTCCCGTCATTTTTGGCAGACGCGGGATGGGGCAATTCAGCGGGCTGCCGCAGTATAGTTCCGGCTCATACAGGTAATACTCGACGATATGTTTTTCAAACGTCCTGTCGCCGTAATATTCCGGCCGGTGATCTCCGATCGTGGCCCGCTCACCGTAATCTTTGAAATACTGCGCTATCGCCTCGTCATAAAAGTGGATATCAATGTGCTCGTTATCCTGAAGCAGATGGTAATAGAGCATTTTCACGTATATGTCGTCGACCGCCGTATAAAGGTGCTGATAATGTGATTCGAAATCCGGAAATTGCGTGAAGGAGGCCGGTTCGCGCCAGATTTGCTCTCGTTCCTCGGTGGAAAGCTCCCTTTTAAAATGCCTCTCCGTCGGCAGATAGCCTTCCACCTCATAAATTTCCCGGAACAGATGCGATCCCCGCAGCCCGTCAATGATAGGAGAAAAGTCTGTAGCCCAGCTCAGCAGAAGATCGGACTGCCCCTCTTCCACCAAACCGTTTTCCACCATATTGATCGCGTTGAACAGTTGGTACATCGTAGCGCTGAAAATCAAATTCATGAAAACTCCTCCAACTCTGTTGTTGCAAAATGCTCCCGCCGGACCCAGCCTTCTCACTCGGACATTCGTCCGCTCTTATTTTTACGCCGCGTTTTTACTCGCGAAGCGGCGCTCAGGGCCCCCGCCGTCAGGCACAGCAGCGCCACTACGCCGGACGCCGCCGCCAGAGCCCCGCACAGGGCTTCCCCGGCTAACGCGCGGAACACGCCCGCCCGAAGCGCGACGCCCAGCAGCAGAAAATAGGCGGACGCGCGTCCCCAGAGACCGCCGGTCGCTTTTTTCTTTTGCCCTTTCTTTTTGCCTGGCGCGTCGGATGGCTTCGCTTCCGGTTTTGCCTCCGGTTTCGCTTCCGGTCTTGCCTCCGGTTTCGCTTCCGTCTTGGCCTCCGGCTCTGGCTCGGATGCCGCTATCAGAGTCTTCTTAAATCCCTCCGGGTCGTTCCTGCACCGCACGACCTGCTGCCGCAGCGCCGCCTTCGTCCGGGGCGCCGCCAGCAGGTCCTCCGCCGGGATGCGCCGCAGAAAGGCCACCAGCGCCTCATATTCCTCCTCGTTGAATTCCCAGCCTTTGACGTAGTGGTTGAACACACTGATGCATGCCTTTGACGCGAAACTCAGGGCAAAACGCCTGTCGCTGTACAGATCCAGGTTCTCATTCCACCGGTCCAGCATCCACTGTCTGTTCCAATGGGCGTCGGAGCTGGAGGACGTCACGCTGGACCGACGCCAGTGGTAAAACGGCTTGTCCAGCCACAGGAGCTTGTCCACGCGGGTATACACGTCCATGTAAAACCGGTTGTCCACATAGCCCGTGCCCTCCGTCTCCAAAAACCGCAGCTTCTTCTCCCGCAGCTCCGACGCCTTGTACAGGCAGCTCCAGATGGACGGATGGATCTCGATCAGCTCGGGAAACTGATAAATGGTAAACAGCTTTTCCCGTGGGACATGTTGATCGATGTACGCCCGGGACTTGTCGTCCGCCTCTTTTGCGGCGCTGTGATACAACAAAAACGGCGTCTTTACCACGTTGGCGCCGGTCCGCCGCGCGCATTCGTACATCTGCTCGTACATATCCGGCTCAATGAAGTCATCGCCCTCCACGATGGCGATGTATTCGCCCCTGGCCATCTCCAGGCCGCGGTTGGCCTTGGCCCCGTATCCGTGCAGCGGCTCATGGACAGCCACGACCCGCGGGTCCGTCTGCTCATAAAAGTCGATGATCTCCCGGCACCGGTCCTGCTCTGCTTCGTCCAGCAGGATGATCTCAAGTTCCTCCAGCGTCTGATGCACCACGCTCTCCAGACACTGGACCAGATACTTTTCCACCTTGTAGATCGGGATGATCACCGACACCTTCGGCTGCGCCGTTCTCTCTTCGCTCATCACGCGTCCCAGCCTACCGTCAATTGTTCCTGCTCCAGCTGCCGGTCCAGAGCCTGCT
The DNA here is from genome assembly GCA_947629245.1 of uncultured Oscillospiraceae bacterium. Lineage (GTDB taxonomy): Bacteria > Bacillota > Clostridia > Oscillospirales > Oscillospiraceae > CAJOIG01. The sequence goes on from CANRDC010000016.1 coordinate 40,609, forward strand.
CCACCAGCAGCGCCACGT
>CANRDC010000017.1 GCA_947629245.1 uncultured Oscillospiraceae bacterium
GGCTCCGCCGTCGGTTCTGCCGTAGGTTCTGCCGTCGGTTCTGCAGTAGGCTCCGCTGTCGGCTCCGCCGTGGGTTCTGCTGTCGGTTCAGCCGTAGGCTCCGCCGTCGGTTCAGCCGTAGGCTCCGCCGTCGGTTCAGCCGTAGGTTCCGCCGTCGGTTCTGCAGTAGGCTCCGCCGTCGGTTCTGCCGTAGGTTCTGCCGTCGGTTCTGCAGTAGGCTCCGCTGTCGGCTCCGCCGTGGGTTCCGCCGTCGGTTCTGCCGTGGGTTCTGCCGTAGGCTCCGCCGTGGGTTCTGCCGTAGGCTCCGCCGTGGGCTCCGCCGTCGGTTCTGCCGTAGGCTCCGCCGTCGGTTCTGCTGTAGGTTCTGCCGTGGGTTCTGCCGTGGGTTCTGCCGTGGGTTCTGCCGTCGGTTCCGCCGTGGGTTCTGCCGTCGGTTCCGCCGTGGGTTCTGCCGTAGGCTCCGCTGTAGGTTCAGGCGTCGCGGGGATCTCAACGTCCACCGTGGAGGACCCGTTGAAGCCGTTATAATCGGCCGACACGGTCAGCACCGGGGAGGTCTCCTCCGCCCCGACGGTGAGGACGCCGCCGCTTATGGTGGATGCCGCGGCGCCGTCAACGCTCCAGACGGCCGTATCGGTCACATTCAGCTCCAGCGGCTGGTCGCCCGCAAGGACGTTCAGCGTCGCGGCGTAGTTCACGGCGCCGCCGACGGACACGATATCGCTGTCCGCCGAGATCGTAAGGCTCTGGACCGTCATAGGCCGGATGGAAAACCAGCCCAGGCCGCTCCAATCGGCCCCGGCCCCGCCGGTCCAGGCGCCGCCGTCCCAATACACCGGCCCGGCGCCAGCCTCATCCGCTCCGCCCGTCACGATATGTACATAGTCCTCGTCCACGGTGAACTCGCCGGAGGCCCCCGCCGCGGTCACGACGCCGCCCTTCACGGTCACCTTGCCGGAGAAGGCGGGCGCTTCGCTTTCGGCCTCACGCGCCACCTCCAGCCGACCCGTCCCATTGGCGGAGGGCGCCCATATGGTCAGGCTGCTGCCGTCGGGCACATCAAAGCCCACCGTGCGCAGCACAGCGTTGTCCTTCAGGATCAGATCTACGTCGCCGCTGACGGTGACGACGGAGGGCACCTCCACCTTCTCAACGTCGTCGTTGACCACGTACCAGCCCTCTTCCAGCTGGACCGTGCTCTCCATGACGAGCCGCGCCGTCACTGTCTCCGTGGTCTGCGTCTGCGGATCGTAGCGCTCCGCTTCCTCTTCCGGGACGATCACCACCGGATCGGGCAGTTCCATCCCGGTGTCGATGCCGCTGTCATCCGCATAGGCGCTCGCGCCGGCACATCCCGCCAGCAGTGTCAGACAAAGCAACGCGGCCAGAAATCTCTTACGCTTCATGTCAGTTCCTCCAAAATCAGAAACTCATACAGCGGGTGGCTATCCTTTCCAAGGCCACTTTAGCACATTGGGAACAAAAAGTAAAGAGATGTCACAAAAAGTTAAATGTCCCGGCCCATACGGACCGGGACATTTAACTTTGGTTTTACTCGGCGGCTTCCTCCGCGTCGGCATCCTCGGCTTCGGCGGACTCCAACTCCTCAACAGCATACTTGACGGCCACAGCAGCACCCTGATAGGTGTCGGTGATAAAGTCGGCGACCTCATCGGACTGCAGCACCTCCAGCAGAGCCTGGATGGCCTCGTTGTCCTCGTTGCCCTCCTTGACGCACAGAATGTTCGCGTACTCAATCAGGCTCTCGGAGGGGTCCTCCTTGGCCAGAGCGCCCACCTCGTTCAGACCGGCCTCGATGGCGTAGTTGCCGTTGATGACGGCCAGGTCCACGTCGGGCAGTATCTCGGGAAGCTGGGCGGCCTCCGCATCCTTGATATCATAGTTGTGGGGGTTCTCCTCGATGTCATAGATGGTGACGCTGGAGGGGTCTGCGTCGTCGGGCAGCTTGATCAGGCCCTGCTTCTGGAGCAGGAACAGGGCACGGGCACCGTTGGAGGCGTCGTTTGGGATATAGATGGTAGCGCCGTCCTCCAGCTCATCCAGAGAGGCAGTCTTGCCGCCGTAAATGCCCAGAGGCTCGTAGTGCACGGCGCCAAGGCTCACCAGATGGGTGTCCTGCTCCTCATTGAAGCTCACCATGTAGGGCTCATGCTGGAAGTAGTTGGCGTCCAGGTCGCCGCTCTCCACGGCCAGGTTGGGCTGGATATAGTCGGAATAGATCTTGATGTCCAGCTTGATGCCCTGCTCGGCCAGGAGATCGGCAGCATATTCCAGGATCTCCGCGTGGGGCGCGGGGGAAGCGCCGATGGTGAGGGTGACGGTCTCTTCGTCGGCCAGAGCGGCCGCGCCCAGGCTCAGTACAAGGGCCAGGGCCAGGATGGTGGAAAGAATCTTTTTCATTTTGGGTTTCTCCTTTTTTTAATTTTCATTTTTAGTATGTTCACCGGATGCGTTTGTCGCTCCGTTTGGTGATGGTGTTGCCGGTGCTCTGGAAGATCTGCACCAGGATGACCAGGAGGATGACCATGACCCACATGACCAGCTCCCGCCTGCGGTAGTAGCCGTAGTTGATGGCGATAGCGCCCAGGCCGCCGCCGCCCAGGATGCCCGCCATGGCCCCGTAGCCGAAGATGGTGATCAGAGCCACGAAGAGGTTGGACAGCAGCGCGGGCTTGGCCTCGGGGATGAGGACCTTCATGACGATCTGCATAGGACTGGCGCCCATGGACTGGGCCGCCTCGATCACCCCCTTGTCTACCTCCCGGATGGAGGTCTCCACCAGCCGCGCCACAAAGGGGAACGCGGCGATGGTCAGCGGTACGATGATGGCCTTCGTGCCCACGGACGTGCCCACAAAGAACCGGGACAGGGGCAGTACCACCACCAGCAAAATGAGGAACGGCACGCTGCGCAGCAGGTTGATGACCACGTTCAGCACCTGCATCACCGGCGTCGGCAGAGGCCGGATGCCCCGCTTGTCACCGGTCACCAGCAGCACCCCCAAGGGCAGGCCGATCAGAAAGGCCAGCAGCGTGGGCAGGATGGTCAGCGGGAAGATGGTCTCCAGGACCGCCGTTACAAGGTCGTTGTGGACGATGTCGCTCAAAAGCTCCACATTTTTCTCACTGAACAAGGTCCGTCACCTCCTCCGCCGTCACGCCGGGTATTTCTCGTAAGTATATCAGCGCTCTGGCCGCCTCGGTCTCGTCCTCGGGCAGGCCCAGCACCATGGTGCCGAAGCTCTTGTCCCCCACGGTGCGGGTGTCGGCGCTGATGATGTTCAGGCAGATGCCCTGCTGGGCCGCCAGGGTAGCGATGATGGGCTCGCCGGAGGTGGCCCCGTTGAAGGCCAGCCGCACCAGCCGGTTTTCCGGCAGAACGTGGATCTTCTCGCCGCCCGGCATCACCAGACGCCGCCCCGCTTCGGTCTTTGGATTGGAGAAGATGTCCGATACGTCCCCCTGCTCCTGGATGACGCCCCCGTCCAGAATGGCCACCCGATCGCAGATCTGCTCCACCACCCGCATCTCGTGGGTGATGACCACCACCGTCACCCCAAGCTCCCGGTTGATCTTCTTCAAAAGGTCCAAGATGGACTGGGTGGTGGTGGGGTCCAGGGCGCTGGTGGCCTCGTCGCACAGCAGCACCTGGGGCTGGGGATACTCGGCCAGGGACCGGGCGATGGCCACCCGCTGCTTCTGGCCGCCGCTGAGCTGCACCGGATAGGCGTCCGCCTTGTCGGGCAGGCCCACCATCTCCAGCAGCTCCTTCGCCCGCTTCTCCCGCCAGCCCTTCTCGCCCCTGAGCCCGTTCAGCTCCAGAGGGAAGCAGATGTTTTGCAGCGCAGTGCGCTGCATGAGCAGGTTGAAGCCCTGGAAGATCATGCTCATGCTCCGGCGGGCCTTGCGCAGGTCCTTCTCCCTGAGGGCCGTCAGCTCCTGACCGTTCACGGTCACCTTGCCGCCGGTGGGCCGTTCCAGCAGGTTGATGCACCGGACCAGGGTGCTCTTTCCCGCGCCGGACAGGCCGATGATGCCGAAGATCTCGCCTTTTTGTATCTCCAGGTTGATATCCTGCAGGGCCTCCACCTTGCCGTCGCCTGTGCCGAAGGTCTTGTACAGATGCTCGATGCGGATGATCGTCTCGCTCATATTTCCCTCTCTGACAACAAAATCGTCCTTGATATAAAATCAAGGACGACATTTATACGCCGTGGTACCACCTTGCTTCACCCGCCCCTCACGGGACCGGGCCTTTGAGGGTTCCAACAAACCCCTGCGCTGTCACGGGCGCCCCCGTCGCGGACTACATATCGCCCACGCGGCTCCAAGACCATGTTCGGCGGACTCTCTGCACCCCTTCGCAGCTACCGGGGCTCTCTGCGGCATAACCTTTCCGCTTACTCTTCTTTTCATTGCCTTTGTGTGGTATTCGATTGTCCCTCTCGCGAGGTTGTGGCTATTATAGCGCCGAAAAATTCCCCTGTCAACCGACAGATGCGTCAAGATTTTTCCGAAACGGACACAAAAATTTTGTGTAAATTGTTAAAGCGCGGGACGGCATACTCTGCCGTCCCGCGCAAAACGCTTACTTCTCGGTATACGCCACGGCCCTGTCGAACAGGTCCTCCACGTCCTTGCCGGGGGCTTTGGTGACCAGAGACACGACCACCGCGGCCAAAAGGCCCGCGATAGCGCCGGGCACGATCTCATACACGCCCGTACCGGCCAGCTTCCACAGCCACAGGATATCCACGCCCGCGCCTACCACGATGCCCGCCACCGCACCGGCGAAGGTGAACCGCTTCCAGTACAGGCTCAGCATGATGGCCGGGCCGAAGGCCGCGCCGAACACGCCCCAGGCGTTCGACACCAGGTCCATGATAGACCCGGCGTCCGGGTCCGCCGCGATGACCAGCGCTATGAGAGAGATCGCGACCACCACCAGCCGTCCGGCCCAGAGCATCTCCTTATCCCCTGCCTTATCCTTGCGGAACACGGGCTTGTACACATCGCTGGCAAAGGCGGAGGCCGCCGCCAGCAGCTGGCTGTCAGCCGTGGACATGCTGGCCGCCAGCACCGCCGACAGCAATATGCCGGACACCACGGGCGGGAAGATCCGCCGGGTCATGGTGATGAACACCAGCGAGCCGCCCTCCACGGCCTCGTCGTAGCCCAGGAACATGCGGCCGATCACGCCCACCAGCGTGGCGAACAGCACGATCAGCACCGTCCAGCTCACGCCGATGGCGGCGGACTTTTTCAGGTCCTTCTGGCTCTTCAGGCTCATGAACCGGATGATGATATGGGGCATGCCGAAGTAGCCGATGCCCCAGCCAAGGCCGGAGACGACGTCCTGCCAGGTGGTGAAGGGGTCCATGTACCCCTCCGGCAGCGAGCTTTCCGCGCCGGGCCCCAGCAGGGAGGCGGCAAAGATGGGCGCGATCAGCAGCGCGCCCAGCATCAGCAGCCCCTGGAAGAAGTCCGTCCAGCACACGGCGGAGAAGCCGCCCAGGAAGGTGTAGCTGATGATGATGAAGGCCGCCAGATACATGGCCGTGGTCTCCTTGATGCCCACGACCGTGCTGAACAGAGTCCCGCAGGCCTTCACGCTGGAGGCGGCGTAGATGGTATACGCCACCAGGAAGATGACCGCGCAGACGATCTGCAGGGCCTTGGACCTGGACAGGAACCGGCGGGTCAGGTACTGGGGGATGGTGATGGAGTCGTCCGCCACGATGGAGAACTTCCGCAGCCTGGGGGCCTCAAAGATCCAGCTGAGCGTATAGCCGATGGCCAAACCTATCGGTATCCAGGTCTGCCCCAGTCCCAGAGCGTAGATGCTGGTGGGCATGCCCATGAGCACCCAGGCGCTCATATCGGACGCGCCCGCGCTGAGGGCCGTGACCCAGGGGCCCATCTGACGGCCGCCCAGGAAGTAGCCCTTCTCGCCGCCGGAGCGGTTCTTGACGAAGAACCACAGGCCGATGGCGATCATGAATACCAGATACGCGATGAAAACAACAACTTCGGAAACGATCATGGGTAGCACCTCAAGAAACGCCCGCCCCCGGTCCTTCCGGGGGCGAAGCATGGTTTTCCGTCAAAACGATCACAGTCTGGACTTGTCGCTGAAATATTCCTTGGTGGTCTTGATGATGACGCCGGACAGGGCAAGCAGGGCCACCAGGTTGGGGAAGGCCATCATGCCGTTGAGGGCGTCGGCCAGATCCCACACCACGCCGATCTTCAAGGTGGCGCCCACAGGCAGCAGCACCAGGAATACGATCTTGTAGAACACGCTCAGCTTGGTGCCCAGCTTTTTGCCGCACAGGTACTCGAAGCACCGGGAGCCGTACAGGGACCAGCTGATGATGGTGGAGAGCGCAAACAGGCTCAGGCCCACGGCCACCACCAGCGCGCCCAGCTTGCCGCCCACGATGGAGCCCATGGCCGCCTGGATCAGGGTGGCGTCGCCGTCGCCGCCCCAGGCGATGGCAAGCGTGTCGCCCATGCGGCAATAGCTGGTCAGCAGCACGAGGCTGGTCATGGTGCAGATGACGATGGTGTCCATGAACACCTCGAAGATGCCGTACAGGCCCTGCTTGACGGGCTCGGTCTCGGAGGTGGCCGCGTGGGCCATGGGCGCGGAGCCCATACCGGCCTCGTTGGAGAACACGCCGCGTCCGACGCCCTTCTGGATGGTGTCCATGATCATGATGCCGAAGGCCCCGCCCAGAGCCGCCTCCGCGTTGAACGCGCCCTTGAAGATCATGGCGAAGGTCTGGGGGATGAACTTCACGTTGGCGAAGATGACGATCAGGGAGAACAGGATGTAGATGACGGCCATGACGGGCACCAGCTTCTCGGTCACGGAGCCGATGCGCTTGATGCCGCCGAAGAGCACCAGGCCCACGATCACCGCCACGACCAGGCCGAAGATCAGGCTGGTCAGGGGCACGGCCGCGCCGAACAGGACCACGGTCTTGGCTGCGGCGTTGCCGCCGAAGGCGTTGATAGCGCCGTTGATGGAGGTGGCGATGGAGTTGACCTGGGTCATGTTGCCGATGCCGAAGGCGGCCAGAGCGCCGAACAGGCAGAACAGCACGCCCAGCCAGGTCCAGTTCTTGCCCAGGCCGTTCTTTATGTAGTACATGGGGCCGCCGACCCAGTCGCCCTTGTCGTTGCGCTCACGGTACTTGACCGCCAGCAGCACCTCGGAATACTTGGTGCACATCCCGAACAGGGCGCACAGCCACATCCAGAACACCGCGCCGGGGCCGCCCGCCACGATAGCGCCGGTGACGCCCGCGATGTTACCGGTGCCCACGGTGGCGGCCAGCGCGGTGGTCACCGCCTGGAAGGGCGTGACCTCGCCCTTGCCCGCCGCCTGCTTGGAGAACATCTTGCCGATGGTGTTCTTCATGGCGTAGCCGAACTTCCTGAACTGAGGGAAACCCATCCGCAGACTCAGATACACGCCCGTGCCAGCCAGCAGGACCAGCAGTACCGGGCCCCATACCCAGCCGTCTACTGACTTGATAATGGCAGCGATCTTTTCCATTTTTGTCACTCTCTCCTTACGTTACAGTTTAAATCTTTAACGGGTCAAAAACCACGGTCAAACAAAATGAGCTTACCAAATGGTACGCTCAAGCAATCGGACAAATACCCACATTCCCGGCGGGTCATCATTCTGTCCTTTTGCCTGAGAGTTTGAGCGCTTCGCGCCTTGCCCCTTCGGCCCCCGCATCGGATGCGGGCTTCTCCAGAATCCCATCCACTGTCAGTTCCGGCGTTCGGTCCTGACGGCTTCACCTGGCGATATCAAATTATTACGAAAGTTTTATTTTTCTTATAATATAAACGATAAACGCTTATTTTTCAAGTATGGGTATTTGACATTTTATTGTGTTCGACCTCACAATTCTTGTGCAAAATCACAGCTTTTCCCCTCCATCAGGGCCAGATCTCGGCGGATGCGTTCGTTATCCGGCTCCAGCGCCAGGGCCCGGCGGGCGCAGTTGACCGCCCAGAGCCTCTCCCCCTGCCGCCAGCAGGCGATGCTGAGAAGGTCCCAGGGCAGCGCCCCCCATGCCTCCGGCTCGGTGGTATAGGTAAGGTCCCGGCTGGTGATGTCCAGGGCCCGGCGGCAGTACCGCTCGCACTCCCGCCAGCGGCCCTGGTCGTACATGAGCCGGGCCAGGTCCACCAGCGCCTCCCGCTGGCCCGGCGCCTCGAATACCGCCCGCAGCAGCCACAGCTCCGCCGCCTCGTCCTCCCCCTTGGCCCGCAGGCACCGGGCGATGAACCGCATGGACGCGGCCCGCTCCGGCTCCCATGTGGCGGTGGGCATGGCAAGATGGGCCTTCAGCGTCTCGACGGCCTGGTCCCACATGCCCCGGAACATGTACTCCCGGCCCAGATAGTGCCGGTTCCGGTCGTCCTCCGGCGACTCCGCCACGCTCAGCTCCAGCAGCCGCAGATACTCCCCCCTGCTCTTGGACGGGTCCGGATGGTGCTCCAGCCGCATGCCCGGCACGTCGCAATATACCTTCGGCACGCTGTAGGCGAGCACCTCGTGGACCGGGTGGGTCCAGCGGCATACGCCGGGCCGGTGGACCTTCTCGTAGAGATACTTCACCCCGTCGGAGCCGTCGGGATTGAAAGACCACACATACTCATACCGGGCCGTTGTGCATCCGGGCCGCCAGGCCGCCTCCAGGGCCTTCCGCCAGCCGGGCAGCAGCACCTCGTCCAGATCCGTGCAGACCAGGATATCCGCGTCCGCCGGGACCAGGTCCATGGAGGCGTTCCGGGCGACGTCGAACCGCCAGGGCTCGAATACCTCCGTCCGCACATGGGCGCCCAAGGCCCGCAGCCGCTCCGCCGTGCCGTCGCGGCTTCCCGTGTCCAGCACATACGCCCCATCCGCCTCCGCCATGGACGCCATCCAGCGCTGGGCGAACTTCTCCTCGTTCTTCGCAATGGCATAGACATAGATCTTCATAGCGCATCCCTCCCCCCTATCCTATGCGGCGGTTCGGAAAATCGGACGGACGCCGGTGCGATTTAAGAATATTTTAATGTTGCATTCAAAATCTATTAAATCATTTCGACCTTTTTCCCGGTATAAATAAGCAGAGACAGAAAGCGGGTACCCCATGAGCGACGACGAACTGATCAACCGAATACGCCAGGGCGACGAGGCCGCCGCGGAGGAGCTGATCCGCCGGTGGTACCCATCCATCCTGCGCTATTGCCGGTGGCGGCTGCGGGACGGCGAGGCCGCGGCGGACCTGACGCAGGAGACCTTTCTGCGTCTGTTTCGGTCCCTTGCGGGCTACCGGGAGGGCGGCGGCTTCAAGGGGTATCTGTTTTCCATCGCCAACCGGCTTTGCACCGACGAGAACCAAAAAGCCCCTCTGTATCCGCTGGAGAACGGCGAGCGTCTGGCCGACGTCCAGGACCCGCTGGGCCAGGTGGAGGACCGGGACGAGCTGCGCGGCCTTTTGGCCGGTCTGCCCCCGGAACAGCGGGAGGCGGTCCTGCTGCGCTTCGGCCAGCGGCTCAGCTACCGGGACATCGCGAAGGCGACGGGCTGCAATATAAGGACGGCGCAAAGCCGCGTCAAATACGCCTTGAACGCTATGAAAAAGAGGAAAAGCCATGAATGACAGGCAGTTGAAAAGACGCCTGACAGAGTATCTGGACCAGTCGAAAGATGCGCAGGTCGAACCCGAGCAGTTGATGGAGACGGTAGATCTCTGTGTCGCGGTCATGCGCGAGCAGACCGCACCGGCGGCGTCCCGGCAGAGCTTTTGGGCGTTTTTGTCGGAGGTGTTCCATTTTGAGGGGATACCCATTCTTCTGTCCCAGCTGGCTGTCCTGTTCGTCACCTGCCTCGTCGCCGGGTCCTCGCCCATGAGCCCCTATGAGCTGCCCAGGTATATGCCGCTATTCATCCTGACCGTCATGCCCATCTTTTTCCGGGGGCAGCGTTACCGGGTGAGCGAGGTGGAGGCGGTCACCCGCACCTCCGGGGCCCTGCTCGTCCTGGCGAGGCTGGTGCTGGCGGGCATGTCCGCGCTGGTGTGCGTGACGTTTCTCCTGGCTCTGGAGGTATGGCTGCAGCGCTCCTGGGAAAATCTGGGCTGGATGGTCATTTACTGCCTGGTGCCCTACCTGACATGCATGACCGCCATGCTGGCCCTGCTCCGCAGACGGAGGAAGGACGGCGCATCTCTCTGCGCGGCCTTTGCTCTTGGCTCGGTGGTGTTTTGGCGGTATTCCGCGCACCTGTTCCCCTGGCTGTACGAGGCGTCCGCGCTGGGGATATGGGTCGCCGCCGTGCTGGTCTATTCCTGGCTCTTCGCAAAGGAGGTCGTTTTCATCGTCCACGCCAGGCAGGAGATCGACATGTATGGGATCGTCGACTGAGAACAGAGACACGAATACAGGAGATGCTTTACCATGGTTTTTACCGCCAACAAGGGAAAGTCCGTCACCATCCGGGCGGACGGCAGGACATACGCCCGCCACGCGATCCAGACGCATTTTGTGCAGGTGGGCGAGAGCTACATAGAGCTTATCGAAAAGTACGTCAAGCCGCTCTGGCAGCCGGGGGATATCCTCTCCGCCAGCGAGAAGGTCATCGCCCTGTGCCAGAGGCGTATCGTCACGGAGGAGCAGGTAAAGCCCGGCTTCTGGGCCAGGCTCCTGTCCCGCTTCGTCCATCAGACTTCGGCGGGGCCGGGGATGGGCCTGCCGGTAAAGATGCAGTTCGCCATCAACACCTGCGGCCTGGGCGCCGTGCTGAAAGCGGCGGTCCGGGCCGGACTGGACAAGCTCCGGGGCGTCCACGGCACGTTTTACGACCTGCTGGACCCGGAGGTGCGGGGCCTGGACGGCTTTTTCGGCCGGGACATCCCGGAGTACGCCCACATGGGCATCCGCATCCCCAGCAAACCGGACAGGGTCTGCGACGAGGTCTATGAAAAGACGGGGATCGTGATGATGATCGTGGACGCCAACGATCTGACCGCCGAGCTTCTGGGCCGGAGCGGGCAGCTCCGGGACCGGACCAACGCCGAGCTTCTGGCCCTGATCGCGGACAACCCCGCGGGCCAGGACCGGCAGCTGACCCCGTTTATCCTGATCCGGGAGGTCGCCTGACGGGGCCCGGCAGACCATCAAATAAATCCACAGGGAGGGCCGATGTATGAGAGCCTATCGAGACAAAAGGAATACGCAAAGAGGGGCGGGGCGGAGACCCTGGCTGGCAGTCGTCCTGACGGCGCTTTTCTGTTCTGGGATACTGATATTGGCCTTCGTCGTGTCCCACCGGCACACCGCGCGGATATCGGCGTCCTACGGCGGAGCGTCGCCGGAAAGTACGGTCACCGACGCGCGGGAAGGTCCTGATACGGCCGATACGGCATACGGTGGATCACCGTCGGAAAGCGCGGCTGCCGACACGCAGGAAGGTCCTGACACAGACGGTTCGAGCCTCTACAGGCGGCTGGAATGGAAGCCGGGGCAGTTCGTTCTGGTGCAATACGGCGCGAAAACCTCCACAGAGCTGGACACGAGCGGATTTACCGACCCCTCCACCAAAAACAGTCACGATCTGGTGGAGTGGGCGAAAATGGTCTGGGAGAACCAGTGGGGCTACGTCTGGGGGACCTTCGGCTACATCCTGACGGAGGACCAGCTCGCCAGCAAGCTGGAACAGTATCCGGACGATCTGAGCGAATATGAGGACGTCATCCGGGAGAAGTGGATGGGCCGGAGAGTGGTTGACTGCGTGGGCCTTATCAAGAGCTACGGCTGGTACGATCCGTCGTCCAACAGCATCGAATACGGCTCCGGCGACATGCCGGATACCGGGACGGACGGCATGTGGGACGCCGCCGAGGTGAAGGGCGATATCGACACCATGCCGGACGAGCCGGGGCTGCTGGTATACTCCACGGCGGGGCACATCGGCGTTTACATAGGAGACGGCTACGCGATAGAGGCCATATCCCACGCCGGTGGGGTCGTAAAGACCAAGGTGGCAGACCGCCCCTGGACCGGTTGGCTCCAGTGTCCCTATATCCGCTATGACCAGTAAAGGAGGGATATGTATGGAGCTGTCGCTCAACTGTCTGACAAAGTTTTTCGGCAGGAAGGCCGCCGTGGACTGCGTGAGCGCCAGGCTGGGCCCCGGCGTCTACGGCCTGCTGGGGGCCAACGGCGCGGGCAAGACCACGCTGCTGCGGATGCTGTGCGCCATTTTGGAGCCCACCTGCGGGGAGGCGTGTTTCAACGGCCGGGAGGTGGCCTCCATGGGGGAGGCGTACCGGGACGCGCTGGGCTATCTGCCCCAGGATTTCGGGGTCTATCCCAACTATACCGCCGCCGAGTTCCTCTCCTACATCGCGGTCCTCAAGGGCATCCCCAGGGAGCGGGCGGGAAGGCGCGTACAGGAGCTGCTGGAGCTGATGGACCTTACGCCCGCGGCGGGCAAAAAGCTCGGGACCTTCTCCGGCGGCATGAGGCAGCGGGTGGGCGTGGCCCAGGCCCTTTTGAACGACCCGCAGATACTGGTCCTGGACGAGCCCACGTCGGGGATGGACCCCAAGGAGCGGGTGCGGCTGCGCAACCTCCTGTCGGAGTACGCCGGGGACAAGATCGTGATCCTGTCCACCCACATCGTATCCGACGTGGAGGCCATCGCGGACCGGGTGTTCGTGATGAACGCCGGAAAGTTCATCATGCAAGGCACGGTCCCGGAGCTGGCGCGGGCCGTGGAGGGCAAGGTCTGGGAGCTGACCGTCCCCAGAGGGCGGGCAAGACAGTGGCAGGAGCGGGTCATGGTGGCCAATTACCGCCGGGAGGGCGAACAGGTCGTGCTTCGCATCGTCTCGGACGAGCGGCCCTCGGACGAGGCCGCGCCCTGCGAGTCCATATTGGACGACGCGTATCTGTACTATTTCGGCGGGGCGGAGGCGCGGCGTTGATATGGAGCTTTTCGCATTGGAACACAAAAAGCTGTGGCGCGGGACCGGCACGCGGATATGCGTGCTTTTGTGCTTTGCGTACTTCGTGCTGTATGGGGGCGTGCTGGGGTATCAGTGGTTCCTCTACGGCAGCGAGGGCGACGATCCGACCCGCGCATACAACCACCGTTTTGACGGCTATTGCGCGATCCGCGATTATAAGGAGCTGGCGGCGGGCTACGGCGGCGTCTGGACGGACGAGACGCTCCCGCGGATGGTGAAGGATTACAACGACATGGGTCACCCGGGCTTTCAAAACATGGCCGACTGGACGCTGGCGTTGTTATACGTCGATCGGCTGTACCCGGAGCTGGAGGACCCGGAGCAGCGGTTTATATCGATGATGTACTATGTGGACCCGGAAGAGCTGACCGATTTTTACGGGCGGCGTCAGGAATACCTGGAGCAAGCCCTGGAGACCAGACGGCAAAACGGCGAGCTGACCGAGGACGACGTGGCGATGCTCCTGGAGATGGACAGCCAGGTGGAAAAGCCCTGGCGGTACGAATGGGTCACGGGCTGGGATCACGAGGTCCGCTCGCTGGCGGGGATGGGCGCGCAGCTGGCGCCCTGGCTGGCGGTGGCGCTGGCGTTCACCTTCTCGGGGGAGCGGCAAAGCGGCGCCTCGGCGCTGCTGCGCGCCGCGAAGCACGGCAGGCGAAGGCTGGCCCGCGCCAAGGTCCTCAGCGCTCTGGCCTTCTCGGCGGAGATCTATGCGCTCATAGTGGGCGGATCGGTCGCGCTGCAGTTCGTCTACCTGGGCACGGACGGCTGGGACCTGCCCATCCAGTACGACGATCTTCTGACCGTGGCCCCCTGGAACATGCTCCAGGCGGAGCTGTACGCGCTGGCATTCTCGTTTCTGAACGTGATCGGGTACGCGGGCCTGGTCATGCTCCTGTCGGCGCTGGTAAAGAGCAATGTGCTGTCGGTCATCCTCAGCCTGGCGGTCGTCTACGGGCCGGGATTACTGGAGGACTACCTTCCCCGCTGGGCCCGGCACGCCCTGCAGCTGCTCCCGCCGGCAAGCGGCGGCGCCGACATCTTTGCCTGTCATGTGTTCCACATCTTCGGCAAGGGCATCTGGTCCCCCTATGTGCTCATCACCGTCCCGGTGCTGATCGGCCTGGCGTGCCTTCCCCTGGCCGTCATGTGCTGGTCCCGCCGCCGCTGAGCCCGGAGACAACAAAAAAGAACGTCTCCCCTGTGCAAGGGGAGGCGTTCGATCATGCTTGGACTTACGCGCCCATCTTCTCGCGGGTCTCGTATTGGAGCATGTAGAGCTTGTAATACCGGCCGTGCTGATGCAGAAGCTGCTGATGGGTCCCCTGCTCCAATATCTCGCCGTGGCTGAGCAGGATGATGTTGTCCGCGTGCTGGATGGTGGAGAGCCGGTGGGCCACGATGAGCATGGTGCCGATGTTCTTCATCTTCTCCAGGGACTCCTGGATCAGGATCTCGGTCTCCGTGTCGATGTTGGCGGTGGCCTCGTCCAGGATCATGACCTCGGGCCGGTGGATCACTGTGCGGGCAAAGGAGAGAAGCTGCCGCTGCCCGGCGGAGAAGTTGTTGCCCCGCTCCCGGACGATCTCGTCCAGGCCGCCGTCCAGCTTATTGATGAATCTGTCCGCGTTCACATAGCGGCAGGCCTGCCAGATCTGCTCGTCGGTGAAGCCCTCCTCCCGCAGGACGATGTTGGAGCGGATGGTGCCGGAGAACAGGAACACGTCCTGGAGCATCTGGCCGAAGTGCCTGCGCAGCGACGCGATCTTGATGTGGCGGATGTCTATGCCGTCGATCAGGATCTGTCCCTTCTGGATGTCGTAGTTGCGGCAGATAAGGGACAAAATGGTGCTCTTGCCGGAGCCGGTGGAGCCCACCAGGGCCACGGTCTGGCGGGGGGCCACATGGAAGCTGACCCCTTTCAGCACCCACTCCCCCGGCTCATAGGCGAACCACACGTCCTTGAACTCGATCTCGCCCTCGATGTGGTCCAGCTCGATGGCGTCCGGCTCGTCCACCAGCTCCGGGGCCATGTCGAACACGGCGAAGATCTTCTCCGCCGAGGCGAAGGCCGACTGGAGCATATTGAACTGCTCCGCCAGGGTCTGGATGGGGTCGAAGAACTTGGAGATGTACAGATAGAACGTGACCACCGTGCCGCTGGTGATGGTCTGGCCCAGGAATACGGTGTTGTGGATGTACCCCCGGCTGCCCACATAAAAAAGGCACATGACCGAGGAGATGAACAGCATATACACCGTGGGCCGGAAGATGCCGAACACGTACATCTGCTGCTGACGGGCCTTTTTCAGCGCGTCGCTCCTTTGGAGGAAATCGTCCATCTTGGCCTGCTCCCGGTTGAATACCTGGGTGATCTTGATGCCGGACAGGTTTTCGGACAGATAGGTGTTGATATCCGTGGTGCAGTCCTTCACCCGGCGGAAGGCCCGGCGGGTCAGCTTGCGGAAGATGACCGTGAACAGCACCAGAAACGGCACGAAGCACAGCACCATCAGCGTCAGGGCGTAGTTGACCATCAGCATGGCCCCCAGCACGCCGAACAGGATGAACACGTTCCGGACCATGTTCACCAGGATGTTGGTGAACATCATGCTGATGGCGTTGGTGTCGTTGGTGACGCGGGTGACCAGCTTGCCCACGGGGATGTTGTTGAGCTGGTCATGGGAAAGGCTCTCGATGTGGGTGAACAGGTCCTGGCGCAGGTTAGACAGGATCTTCTGCCCCACCTTTTGCAGGATGATGGATTCAAAGTAGGTGCACACCATGGACACGACGAGCAGCGCCGCGTACACCGCCACCATGCTCCACAGCTTTTCCAGCGGAAAGTCCGCCTTGATCAGCTCCTCGATCCTGCCCACCAGGACCGGCGAGATCAGCGAATAGGCGATGGACGCCAGCATGATGAAGAGCACCAGCAGGAACTGCTTCCAGAAGGGCTTGGCGTATTTGCTCAGGCGCGAGAGGATCTCCCCGTCGCGCATGTGCCGGTCCGTGCTGTACACGTCCTTGCGCCGCTTGACCACGGACCAGAGGACGATGAACAGCACCGTGAACGTGCCGATGATGGCCCCCATGATGAGAATGGGCAGATATTCACGCACTGAGACCGCCTCCTTCCTCCTCCAGCTTTTGCAGCTCCACCATATGCCGGTAGGCCGGGCAGGCGCCCAGAAGCTGGGTATGGGTCCCGACGGCCGACACATGGCCGTCCTCCAGATAGATGATCTTGTCCAGCCGCTCGATGGTGGACACCCGGTGGGCGATCAGGATGGTGGTGCGTCCGGCCCTGGTATCCGCCAGATTGGCGAGAATGGTCTTTTCCGTGTCCGTATCCACGGCGGAGACGGAGTCGTCCAGGACGAGGATGGGCGCGTCCTTCATCAGCGCCCGAGCGATGGAGATGCGCTGCTTCTGTCCGCCGGAGACGGTCACGCCCCGCTCCCCCAGCACGGTCTCGTAGCCCTGGGAAAATTCCTGCACGTCGGCGTCCACGTCGGACAG
The DNA here is from genome assembly GCA_947629245.1 of uncultured Oscillospiraceae bacterium. Taxonomy (GTDB): domain Bacteria; phylum Bacillota; class Clostridia; order Oscillospirales; family Oscillospiraceae; genus CAJOIG01. The sequence continues at coordinate 16,589 of CANRDC010000017.1, forward strand.
AACGCCCGCCTGCCGGACGCTCCCGCCGTCCGGGTCGTCCACGGAAAAGCCGATGTTCCGGGCGATGGTGTCGGAAAACAGGAAGTTGTCCTGGGGCACGTAGGCGACGGCCTCCCGCACGTCCCGGATGTAGACCGAATTCACGTCGTGGCCGTCCACGAACACCGTGCCGTCGGGCACGTTATAGGTGCGCAGCAGCAGGTCCACCAGCGTGGTCTTGCCCGCGCCGGTCCGGCCCACCAGGCCCACGCTCTCCCCGGCTTTGATGGTCACGGTCACGTCGCTGAGGGCGTCGTACTCCCCGCCGGGATAGCGGAACGTCAGATGCCTGAACTCGATGTTCCCCGCCACATGGTCCAAATGCTCCACGCCGGGCCGGTCCACCACGTCCTGCTTGGCGTCCAGCAGCTCTGAGATGCGCTTCAGGGACGCGGCGCCCCGGCTGGTCATGTCGATCAGCTCCGACACGGCCATGATGGGCCAGACGGTGGCGTTGAAGTAGCCGATGAATTCCATGAGCTGACCGGCGTTGAAGGTCCCGTGCCAGACCAGATATCCGCCGTAGCCCAATATGATGCAGATGACGCTCTCCACGAACAGCGTCACCAGGATGTGCAGCAGCACCGACGCCCGGGTGAAGTCCACATTGGCCTTCTCGTTCTCCCGGTTCAGGGCCTTGAAGGCCCACAGCTCCTTGGCCTCCTTCACGAACGCCTTGATGACCGCGATGCCGGAAAAGCTCTCCTGAGAGAAGTCGCTGAGCTTGGAAAACGCCTCCTGCCGGATGTCCCACTTCTTCATCATATACCGGCCGATCAGCGCGCTGGAGCCCAGCAGGAACACCATGGGGATCATGGCCAGGGCCGTCAGGAACCGGTCCATCCGCCACATGCGCCAGATGGCCATGCCGCCCAGAGCCAGCGCGTCGCACATCATCAGCAGCCCCGAGCCGTAGCAGTCCTGGACCGTGTCCAGGTCGTTGGTGAACAGGCTCATGAGATTGCCCACCTTGTTCACCTGATAGAACTCCCGGCTCAGGTCCTTGGCATGGTCGAACATCTCGTTGCGCAGTCCGGCCTCCACCTTGATGGCCGCGCCGAAAAAGCAGATGCGCCACAGAAACCGGCACAGGACCATCATCAATATCACGACGGTCATGGGCAGACAGATCCGGTCCAGCAGAAAGTCCATGTCAAAGGGCAGCCGCTCGCCGTCCACCAGCACCCAGCCGTCGTTGATGCCGTTGATGACCATCTGATACAGGTTGGGGATGACCAGCTGCAGATAGTCCACCAGGATCAGCGTCGCCAGTCCCAGCAGCAGCCTGCCGCCATATTTGATATAGTATCGGTTGATGTACTTGCCCAGGATCATCTATGTATTCTCCTTACGGGACGTTGAAATCCACACAATATCCGCACGATCCGCACGGATGCAGATTATAACATATCCACCGGTGAAAGACAAGAGGGGCGCCGTACATTTAGCGCCCCTCAATTAGATTTTTTAATCCTCTTTTATGGGGCCCCCGCGCGAGCCCAGCAACGCGGGTCGCGTGGGGAGAGGAGATGCCGCTAGCCACTCGAGCTTTGCCGCTTATTGCCAGGGGCCCCGAAAGACAAGCTTGTCTTTCGGGGAGAGGAGGAGCCGCGTGCTATTCGGGGTTTGCCGCTTGCGGCGAACCCCGACCTAGCTAAGCGAGCGACGACGAAGGGAGACCTGGCTAGCGTGCATCGACGACTTTGCTGCACGCGATGGCCATGGAGCCCTTGCCGATGTGGCAGGACACGCTCAGAGACAGCGGGTCCAGCATCTCCAGCTCCAGGTCCGGGAACCGCTCCCTGATCTGCTCCGCCCAACCGGCGGCCTCCTCCTCCGTGCAGGTGTACGCCGCCAGGAGGTGGACCTTTTGGCCCGCGAAGCGCTCGTTGATATCCTTTTCCATGGCGTCCAGCATCTTCACCCGCGCCGCCTTCATGCCCCGGACCTTGGCGAAGGCGTCCAGCTTCTCGCCCTGGATCTGGAGCACGGGCTTGATGTTCAGCACCGCCCCCAGCGCCGCACCCGCGGGCGTCACCCGGCCGCCCTTTTTGAGATATTTGAGGGTGTCCACGGTGATGTAGATGCTCGACTGCAGCTTCTCCCGCATCAGCACGTCCACGATCTCGTCGGCCGTCATGCCCTTTTGGACCATCTCCAGCGCGTCCAGCACCGCCTGACGCTGGGTGATGGAGATGCGCTGGTTGTCCACCACGTGGACCTTCCCGGCGTAGGGCTCGTCCTCCGCCAGAGCCTCCGCCGTCTCGCAGGAGGCGGAAAGGCCGCTGGACATGGGGATATAGATGATCTCGTCATAGTCTTGCAGCAGCTCGTCCCAGAGATCCGTCACGTCTCCGGGCGAGGGCTGGGAGGTGGAGATGTCCGCGTCCTCGTCCAGCTTTTTGTAAAACTCCGCCTGGGTCAGGGTGATGTCCTCAAAATACAGCTCCCCGTTGATGAAAAACGGCATGGGCAGCACGCGGATGCCCATCTGCTTCGCCATGCTCTGGGTGATGCCGCTGTTGCTGTCCGTCGCCACCGCGATCCTGCTCATCGTTCTTGCCCTCCATAGATGGAAATCCATTGGTGCTTATTGTATCAAAGAATTGAATCATCTTCAATGGTCCAACACCACAAGCCCTTTCGCCGGGACACGCGGTTTTCTGGGAGAAATGCCCAAGTCGTCACGGACGGGACGGCATACGCCCCGCCGGAGGCCCGGCCCGTTGCGCTTTCGGGCCCGGCGTGGTACAATAGGGAAAACTGTAAGGAGGCCGTTCTATGTGCACTGCCGCGACATATAAGACGAAGGACCACTATTTTGGACGCAACCTGGACTATGAGTTCTCCTACGGCGAGAGCGTGACCGTCACGCCCCGGAACTATCCCTTCCGTTTCCGCCGCGTGGGAACGCTCGCCGGCCATTACGCCATGATCGGCATGGCCAACATCCAGGACTATCCCCTGTACTACGACGCCACCAACGAGAAGGGTCTGTCCATGGCGGGGCTGAACTTCCCCGGCAACGCGGACTATAAGCCCCTGGCGGAGGGTAAGGACAACATCGCCTCCTTCGAGTTCATCCCCTGGATACTGAGCCAGTGCGCCACCGTGGTCCAGGCCCGTGAGCTGCTGGCAAAAATGAATCTCTCCAACGAGGGCTTCAGCGAGAAAATGCCTCCCTCTCCCCTGCACTGGATGATCTCCGACAGGGAGGAGAGCATCGTGGTGGAATCGGTGAAGGACGGACTGAAGGTGTACGATAACCCGGTAGGCGTCATGACCAACAATCCCCCCTTCGACTTCCACCTGACCAACCTGTCCAACTATATGAACGTGACACGGGACATCGCGGTGAACCGCTTCGCCCCGAACTTCCCTCTGGAGGCGTTCAGCCGGGGCACCGGCGGCATCGGTCTGCCGGGGGACCTGTCCAGCGCCAGCCGGTTCGTGAAGGCCGCCTTCACCCGGCTCAACTCCCTGTCCGGCGATTCGGAATCGGAGAGCGTGAGCCAGTTCTTCCACATCCTGGCCTCCGTGGCCCAGCAGCGGGGCTGCTGTCAGGTCCCCGGAGGGTTTGAGTACACCATCTACTCCTCCTGCTGCAACACGGACAAGGGCGTCTACTACTACACCACCTATGAAAACAGCCAGATCACCGCGGTGGACATGCGCCGGGAGGACCTGGACGGCACGGTCCTGGTGACCTACCCCCTTATCCAGGGCCAGCAGATCAATTGGCAGAACTAATGACGCCGTTACCTTCGCGCTGCTGACAGCGCGAAAGTCCTCGCGTTGCTCGCCGCGCAAAGCGCGGGGCGTCAGATCCTATTCGAGGCGGGACTCCCGTCCCCCTCGAGCTCCCCCTTGCGCGGCCAACATCCACCCACTCCTTTGGCAAGCATAGAAAATGCCCGGTGCATGCGCACCGGGCATTTTCCATGGACATTTCCGCATCAAGCGGCGGGAGCTTCCTCGCCCTCGGCGGGAGCTTCCTCGCCCTCAGCGGGAGCTTCCTCGCCCTCGCCCTCGGCGGGAGCCTCTTCGCCCTCGCCCTCGGCGGGAGTGGTCTCCTGGGTGGGCTCGTCGGTAGCCGCGGGAGCGTCGTCCTTCTTGCTGCCGCAGGCAGCCAGGCTCAGGACCATAACGAGCGCCATGAGAAGTGCAAGAAGTTTCTTCATCTGATTATCCTCCAAATCATTTTACCTCTCTCCGGAGACGCTGTGCGCCCCGGTCTCGGTTCGCATTGGATTATAGCACCATTCGTTCCAACAATCTATGTCGTAACCATTAATTTTTGGCCCGGATTTATGAACGGATTATTATATTTTGCCCAAAACGCCCCTCCGCGACAATATATTTCTTTCGCGCGGCTTTACCGTCCTCATACCGGCCGCAGACGCCCTGTCGGGGACAGCCGAAAGCAGTTGACTTTTATCCGGCCTCCACCTATAATTTGTAAATAAATGCAAGTTCTGAAACGGGGAGCTTCCGGGACCATGAAACAGCGACGCGCGAAATACTGCGAACGATGCGGCGAGCGGCTTTCGGACGAAGGCGCGTTCTGCCCCAACTGCGGCGCGCCCGTCCCGCCGGAGACGCCGCATCGCGCCGGGGCCCGCCGGTGGCGGAAAGCCGCCGGTATCGCCGCGGCCGTGGCCGCCCTGACGGCGGTCCTTGCCGGAGGGTGGCTTCTGGCGGGCAGGCTGGCCGTCTCCCCGGTCACGAAATTCCTCTCTTACCACACCTCCCTGTTCTCCGAGCGTGTGCTGGAGCCCCTGCGGGCGCTGGAGGAGCTCCGCGCGCCGGGTGAGCTGAGCGCCGACGTCACCGTCACGGGGGCCATAGACAACGGGACCCTGGCCTCGTATCTGGACGGCTCCTCCCTCACCCTGAAAGCGGATATCCATGAGGACGGCGCGCTGCTGGGCTGCGAAATAGATCTGCTGGGCAGCACCGTGCTGAACGGCACCGTCACCTACGCGGACGGGAAGCTGGGCGTGTATCTGCCGGAGCTGGATAAGAACTACTATGTGACGGACCTTGCTCCGGCCATCCGGGAGGCCTCCGGACAGGAGCCGGACCTGTCCGGCCCGCCCCTTCCCGCCGTCTCGCTCGCGGAGCTGCAGGCGGCGTTCAAGCCCTGCTGGGACGCGGTGACGGCGCTGGTGAACGAGCAGAACATCACCGGGGAGAAGAACGTATCCGGCGTTTTGCGGGTCCTCCCCTTTGCGGGGACGTGCCGGGTGTACTCCTTCCGGCCCACGGAGGATTCGCTGGAAACGCTCATTTTGGCGCTGGCCGACATACTGGAGCAGGACGGCGGACCGCGGGCGCTCATGCGCGAGGCTTTGAGCTCCGCCGTCGTTCAGCTCGGTATCAGCGTCCTTGGCCGGGCGGATACGGAGGACGCTCTGGATTCGGCGCTGACCTGGGCCGCGGGCGCCCTTCGGGGCAACGCCGCCGCCATCGCCGGTCAGCTGGCGGACGCCGGCTTCACCTGGTCCGTCGCCGTGGAGGACGGCGCGGTCCGGCAGGTCCGGCTCTCGGTCACGGACCCGGATACGCAGACCGAAGCCGGTCTGGCCTACGAGCTCACCGGCGGCGGGGACAGCGAGCTGGACGAGGCGCTGTACGCGTTCAGCGGCGGTGAGGTGCGTCTGGCGCTCAGCCACCACCGGGAAAGCGACGGCGCGGCCGCCTCCGGCACGCTGCGCCTCTCCGCCGGAGGCACGGGTCGGCTCAGCGTGGATTACGCCTCGGAGGACGGCAGGATATCGCCGCTGGGCCTGCCCTACGGTAGCTTCACCCTCGCCGTTCCCGGCCTGGAGCCGACCCTGTCCCTGACGGTGCGGGACGGCGCCGACGGCGGGACGGACCACGTGCTCTCCGTCTCCGGCCTGGAGGAGCGCGCCAACGGTCTTTTCAACCGCCTGGACCTGACGGTGAACGCCGTGCAGGGCAGCACGGTCCAGCCGCCGGAGCCCGCGCCGGTGGATGTGAGCGATTACAGCGACGAACAGATAAAGGAGATCATCGACAGGATGGGAAGAGCTCTGCGAAACGACCTGCTGGCCAATCTCTGGCCGCTGTTGCGCCATGCCTGGTAGCGGGCCGGTATGCGCGCTGACAGGCGCGGAAAAGCTGTTTGACGGCGCGTCCGTCCTGGGGCCTCTGGACCTGGAGATACGCGCCGGAGAGGTGTTGGGCCTGCGCGGCCCCAACGGGGCGGGCAAGAGCACGCTCCTGGGCCTCATGGCCGGGGTGCTGCGCTCGGACCGGGGCGCGTGCGTCCGCTCGGCCGAGGCCCAGGCCGCCACGGCCTATCTGCCTCAGGACCTGTCGCTTTACCCGTCCCTGACGGGCCTGGAAAACCTGAAATTCTGGGGTCTTGCCTGGGGTCTGCCCGGCAAGGCCGTCGCCGCCCGCAGCCGGTGGCTGCTGGAGCGGCTGGACCTGGCCGACAAGGGCAGACAGCGGGTCTCGGCCTATTCCGGCGGCATGCAGCGCCGTCTCCATCTGGCCACCGCGCTGATGGTCACGCCCCGGCTCCTGCTGCTGGACGAGCCCACCGTGGGGGCGGACGCCCATTCCGCCGATCTCATCCTGGACATGGTGGAGCACCTGCGGGACATGGGCTGCGCCGTGGTGCTCGTCAGCCACCGGGAGGGGGAGCTGGAGCGGGTATGCGGCCGCATCCTCACACTGGAAAACGGCCGTCCCGTCGGGGAGGCGGCTGTTCCATGAGAGGGCTCCGCGCTTGCGTTTATAAGGACGTCAAGCTGTTTCTCCGGGGCGCGGGGATGTGGTCCCTGCTGCTGGCGTTTCTGCTGCTTCCGGCTCTCCGGTGGGGCGTGGCGGACCTGTCCGCCCAGAGCTATGTGCGCCCCTTCCCCATCGCCGTGCGGGACCTGGACGGCACGGTCATGTCCCGCTCCCTGATCTCTCAGCTGGGCGAGATCGAGCTGTTCTCCGAGGTCCGGACCCTGGACCCGGACGCCGACGACGAGCAGGCCATCGCCGACGGCGCCGCGGCGGCCATAACCATCCCGCGGGACTTTTTTTATAAGATGTATACCATGGAGGACTGCCCCGCCACCGTCACCGTCAACAGCGGCATGGCGGCGGAGAGCGTGATCTTCCGCGAGATCGTCCGCGCGGTCATGGACATCGTCCGGGCCGACCAGGCCGCCAGTATCGGCGCGTATACGCTGGCCTACGGGGACCTGACGCCGGAGCTGTACGACGCGCTGTACGCCGAGACCTCGGAGGACCTGTTCCGGGACGCGCTGGGACGGCAGCGGGTGTTTGACGAGGCCATCCGGGCGGCGGACCCGGCCGGGGCGCTCCAGCGTCGGCTCGCGGCCTGCGTACTGGCCGTGTCGGCCATGTTCCTGGCCCTCTCCGCCGCCAGGACTTTGCCGGAGGAAATGGCGCTTGGCGCGCTGCCCCGCTTCAGGAGCGCGGGAGGCGGCGCGGCGGCGTTTCTCCTGTCCAAATTCTGCGCCGCCTTCGTGCTGAGCGTCCCCGTGACGGCGGCCACGGCGCTGCTGTTCCCAGGAGCTGGCATTGGACCGCTGCTTCTGTTGGACCTTGCCCTGCTGTGGGCGGCCTTCGGCGTCTTTACGGCCATCGCCGTCTGGACGGGCGACGGCGCCGCCGCCCAGCGGTGGGGCGATCTGCTCCTGCTGCTGTCCCTGGCGGCGGGCGGGACCCTCTGGCCCCGCTCTGTCCTGCCCGGCCCCGTGGCCTGGCTGGGAAAGCTGACGCCGCCCTATTACGCCGCGCTGGGTCTGGAGGCCCTCGCGCAGCAGATGCCGCCCGTCTCCGTCGCGAGCCTGCTGTGGCCTTTGCCGGTCATGGGCGCGGCGGGACTGGCCCTGACCGCCCTCGGTCTGCGGCGGCGGGGCGCGGGCCCGCGTCCCATGCCCGCCCGCGCGCCGCGTTCGGCCATCGCCGCGCCGGAGGCCGCCCCCGCCAACGATTTTCTCAGGCGGCTGGCCGGACTGAGCCTGTTCAAGCTCCGGGCCGCTGCCGGAGGTTCCCGTGGTCTCGCCGCGCTGATGCTCACGGCGGTGCTGTGCGGCATGGCCGCGGCCTGCGTCCGAAGCGACGGCGCGGACGAGCTGCGGCTGGCCCTGTGCGACTTTGACGGCACCGCTGCGTCGGAGGAGCTGGCCGCGTCCATCACGGCGGCGGAGGGCGTCCGCTGCGAGCCGTATGAGCTTTCCCGCGCCCGCAAAGCCCTGTTGACCGGGGACGTCGAGGGCGTCGTGATCATCGACAGCGGCTATGCCGTCAGTCTGGAGACCGGGGAGGGCGCCGCCCTCCGCTATGAGGCCGCCGGGTCCTCCCTGGCCGCCCAGGGCGCCCGGGAGATCGTGGCCGGGAACGCCTCCGCCCAGCGAAGCCGCCTCCGGGCCGCAGACCGGGCAGCGCGCCTTCTGGGCCGCGCCCTCACGGAGGAGGAAAAGGCGGCTCTTCAGAGGACCATCCGACAGGCGGAGCAGACCCTGCCGCCCCTGTGGGAGCTCTCCCAGCAGGCCGGACCCCCTCTTTCGGCCCTGTTCGCGCCGGGTCAGATGAGCTTTGCCGCTCTGGCCGCGCTGTTCACCCTGCTCACCGCCGCCTCCTGGTCCGGCGCCGACAGCGGACGGATGGCCGAGCGGCGGATGTGCGCCATGCCCCGAGGCCGGGTGCTGAGCTACGGAAGCGACTGTCTGGCCCTGTCGGTTTTGGGGCTGCTGGTGCTGGCGGCGGTGCTGCTCCCAGGCAAGAACGCCGCAGCGGCGCTGCCAGCGGCGGCGGCCTATGCCCTGTGCGCGGCGGCGCTGGCCCTGGCCCTCGCGCGGGCGTCCGCCATGGCGGGGCGGGTGGACGCGCTGGCGCCGTTCCTGGCGATGCTGCTGTGTCTGCTGGGCGGATGCTTTCTGGACGTGCGCGTCCTATCCCCGACCGCCGCGGCAGCCGCGCTGCTGTCCCCGGCGGGCCTGGCCGTCCGGGCGGCGGAGGGCTCCGTCGGCGCGGGACTGGCGCTGCTGGCCGAGGGCGCGGTCCTGTTTGTCCTGGGCATGCCGAGACCGGGAAAAAGACGGTCCTGAACCGTTTAAAAAGCGCCTGTTGCAAACGCGTTTGCAACAGGCGCTCTTGTTCTCTGCTCTTATTTCTTTTTCGCCCAGCCGGACCACTTGTCCACCAGGGAGTTGACCTGGCCGGTGAATTTGCCGATCTCCTTGTTGGGGATCTCCCGGCAGCCGTAGGCAAGCTCCGTCAGGCGCTTGCAGGCGGCGATGAGGCCCTCGAACACGGAGGCGTTGCGGCTCTGCTTGGCGGTCTTTTTCACCACCGGGATACCGGCGGGCGTCTCCAGGAACCGGCCCTCCGCCAGGTCGAACACCGTGCCGGAGTAGGGCGCGAAGGTGGCGAAGCCGTACTCGTCCCGCAGGCACTCGGCATAGGACTGGCACACCGCGTCCTCCCCGTGGTTGACGAACACCATCTGGGGCTTTTTCTCAAAGGCGGTGATCCACTTGATGAGCCCGTCCTTGTCGGCGTGGCCGCTCTTGCCGGGGAAGAAGCAGATCTCGGCGTTCACCGCCACCTCCTCGCCGAAGAGACTGATCTTTTTCGCCCCGTCCAGAATGGCCCGGCCCGTGGTGCCCGCCGCCTGATAGCCCACGAACAGCACCGTACACTCCCTGCGCCACAGATTGTGCTTCAGGTGGTGCCGGATGCGGCCCGCCTCGCACATGCCGCTGGCGGAAATGATCACCTTGGGCTCCTTATTGAAGTTGATGGCCTTGGACTCCTCGCTGGACACGGACACGTTCAGCCCCGGGAACACCAGCGGGTTCACGCCCTGGTCCAGCAGGGCCTTCGTCTCCGGGTCAAAGTAGTCCCGGTCGCACTGCAGGAAGATGCCGGTGGCCTCGTTGGCCAGGGGGCTGTCCACATACACGGGAAAGTCCCCGTGGCCGGTGACCAGGTTCTGCAGCTTGATCTCCCGGATGAAGTACAGCATCTCCTGGGTCCGGCCCACCGCGAAGGAGGGGATCACCAGATTGCCGCCCCGGTCCAGCGTCCGCTGGATCACATCCGCCAGAAACTGGACGTTGTTGGTGTCCGCCTTCTGATGATACCGGTCCCCGTAGGTGGACTCGGTGACCACATAATCCGCCTCTTTCAGATACTGGGGGTCGTTGATGATGGGCTGGTTGGTGTTGCCGATGTCCCCGCTGAACACCAGCTTTTTCTCCACGCCGCCCTCGCCCAGCCAGATCTCGATGCTGCCCGAGCCCATCAGATGGCCCGCGTCCGTGAAGCGGATGACGACGTTTTCCGCGATGTGTATCTGCTCGCCGTAATCGCAGGGGCGCAGATGGCCGATGGCGGCCTCGGCGTCGTCCATGGTATAGACGGGCTCCACCGGCTCGCCGCCGGAGCGCTTGGCCTTGCGGCTTTTCCACTCCGCGTCCGACTCCTGGATGTGGGCGCAGTCGCGCAGCATGATCTCGCACAGATGGCAGGTGGCGCGGGTGGCGTAGATGGGCCCGGAATAGCCCCGCTTATAAAGCAGCGGCAGGTTGCCGGAGTGGTCGATGTGGGCGTGGGTCAGCAGCACGAAATCGATTTTGTTGGCCTGGACCGGGATGTCCTGGTTGACGAACACGTCCGCCCCCTGCTCCATGCCGCAGTCCACCAGCCCGTAGACGCCGCCCACCTCGATCAGCGAACAGCTCCCCGTCACCTCATGGGTCGCGCCCAAAAATGTAAGCTTCATATGCCCTCCTTATCCGGACGCGGCCGCCGTTTCCGGCGGCAGGCCGCCCGTATGTCTCTTTCCGCGTTTCTTTATATATTCAGTATAGGGCATTTTTCAGGAAAATCAATAGCTTTCTTTCCGGCGGGCCCGCGGAGCGGCTCGGCGCAACGCCTTGCGGCGTTTCGCCATCATATAGGCATTATGGATCGCTGAGCACGAAATGAGAAAAGCGCAGCATCTCAAACCAGTCGTCGGAGGAGAAGCACACGTTCTTTTCGTCCTCCAGCCGGGCGCCGGGATAAAAGCTCTTGGAATAGGCGCGCGGGTGTTCCCGGAAACGGACGGTCATATCGAAGCGATCCGGCATAGGCACGGCGCAGTCGCTGGCATGCCGGACCGCCCGCTCGGCGGCCTCCCGGATCTGTTTGACGGCGGCGGCGGGATGGATCGACGTCACGGCGCCGCCGAGCCCTTCGTTCACCGGCACGGTGGTGATGCCTGGGATCATCTCCTCCGCGAAGCCGCACAGGGCCTTGTCCCCCGAGAGGAACGCCACGGGCACGCCATAGTAACCGGCGGTATAGGCGTTCATCATAAATTCGCTCATCCGCACGCCGTTGAGCGTAACGTATTCGTTTCGCAGGTTCATGGTGTGGCTGAGAGGGCTGCCCCCGCTGGAGGCCCAGGCGTGGTATCCGGTGAAAAGAGCCGCGTCGAAACGGCCCTGGTCGATGCCGCTCATCATGCTGAGCGGGTCGCCGGTCCACCCCCGCATGATCCGAACGGATTCCGGAAGCCCGGCGGGGTCAAGGTTCCTGGCGGAGTCGTGGGCGTCCCTGACGAATACGGACCCGGCTCCGGCCGCGATGGCGCCTTCGCAGGCCGCCGCGACCTCTCTGGTCATCTGCTTCTGGAAGGGGGCATAGTCCATGGGGGTCGAGCGCTCGGTCTCCGCCCAGCTCGTGATGCCGCAGGTCCCCTCGATATCGGCGCTGATAAATACGCGCATATCCCGTATCATTCCTTTCAAATATCAGTTTTCGCCGGGCCGCCCTCAGAACAGGCTCCCCACGCAGGCGAGCTTTTCCGACAGGTCCCGCCGGAAGTCCTCATGGGCGGGGTCCAGGCTGTTGACGACCACCCCGTCGCTGCCGCTGCGGGCGGTGGAGTGGATATACCGGCCTCCGCCCAGATAGACGGCCACATGGCCCGGAAAGAACAGCAGGTCGCCGGGGCGGACACGGGCGGGGTCGACGGCATGGATGGGATAGCCCTCTCGGATGGAGGCGTCCCGCCAGATGGTGACGCCGCTGAGGCGGTACGCCATAAACGCCAGGCCGGAGCAGTCGACGCCCAGAGGCGTCTTGCCGCCCCACAGGTAGTGGGCGTCCATGTACAGCCGCGCCATGGAGACGATATGCTCCCGCAGCGCCTGTTCCTCCTCCAGCCTGGGGATATCGAAGAGGAAGCCCGTCCTGGTATACCCCTCCCGTCCGTCGGGCAGGGATACCCGCTGCCAGCCATCGGCGTCGGGCTCGCCGTGGACCGCCACGGCCGCGCCCCGGACCAGCCGACAGACCTGCCAGCTCTGCACTCTTGGCTCCGAGCGCACCGAGCACAGGCCCCGGAGGACGGTCCGGCGCTTCAGCGCCTCCCAGCGGTCGGCGTCGCCGTCCCCCGCCGTCAGGGCGCAGGCGGGCGCACAGCCGGTATAGCCGTAATCGGTCCGCACCTGGAACCAGCCGGGGGCGGGTTCGTCCAGTATCTCCACCCGCCAGCCCAGCAGGGCCTCGTCGGCCAGCTCGCACCGGTCGTCGGGCCGCAGATACAGCGGACAGACGGGTGATGAAACGACAGCGTACATAGCGCGCCTCCTTTACAGGTCTCCGCGGGCGGCAAAGAGCGGCTCCGGCTCCCGTCCGCTCACCGCGCCACCTCCAGCGTCCCGGCCGCCGCGTCCATTCTGGCCGCGGCCCCCAGAGGGAAGCTCATGGTGGGCAGCGCATGGCCGCAGGCAAGTCCCGCCAGCACCGGTTTCCCGGCAGGCAGGACGACCTCCTCCAATATCTCGCAGATCGTAAGCGTCCGCTCCGGGTCCTCCGGCGTACAGTCCACCCACTCCCCCAGCAGGACACCGGCACAGTCGTCGAATTTCCCGGCGTTCCTGAGCTGGGTGAGCATGCCGTCCAGCCGGTAGGTCTTTTCGTTCACGTCCTCCAGAAAGAGGAGCTTGCCCCTGGTGTCCAGCTCCCAGGGCGTGCCCAGGCTGTCGCAGACCAGGGACAGATTGCCGCCGCACAGCGGCCCCTCGGCCCTTCCCGGCGCCAGCGTCCGGACGTTCCCGCCCAGCTCCAGGCTCCCCGTCAGGCCGCCGAAGAGCGCCCGGCGGAGGCAGCCTTCGGTGAACGGGTCCAGGCCGCCATGCCGTGTCGCGCGCTCCCGGTCCGAGCCGGGCGCGCGACCGGCGTCTTCCGGTACGTCAGCGTCGGCGGCGCCGATATACCACTCGGTGGAGGGCATCGGCGTGTGATAGCTGCCCATGGAGCAGAGCTGCTGCAGGGCGATGTGCAGGGCGGTGACGTCGGAATAGCCAAACAGGGGCTTGGGGGTCCGCGCGATCGCCTGCCAGTCCAGCAGGGGCAGCAGGCGGCCCGCCCCGTAGCCGCCCCGGACGCACACGATCCCCCGGACGGAGGGGTCGGCGAAGGCGTCCTGCAGGTCCTTCGCCCGCTGGGCGTCGTCCGCGGCAAAGTAGCCGTGGCGGTTGGCGTCATAGCAGGATGGATACGGCACCGGCTCCAGTCCCATGGCCCTGACGGACGCGAGGGATGGCTCCAGTCTCTCCGAGGGCACGGCGGAGGAGGCGCACAGCAGCGCCACCCGGTCGCCGGGACGGAGCGGTTCGGGCATTACGATCATGGCGTCGGCCTCTCCTTTCTCAGAACGTGTCACAGCAGCGTCTTCCGGTACGCGTCCAGCTCGCGCCGACTGCCCCGGACGAAGTGTCCCGGCTCCAGCTCCTCCCACAGCGGAGGATCGGCCTCGGTGTATCCGTGTTGGGAGGGATCGTAGACCAGGAGCTTTTTCGTCCGCTCCCGCGCCGGATCGGGCATGGGTATGGCGGACAGGAGCGCGCGGGTATACGGATGCAGAGGATGGTCGAAAAGCTGCTCGCTCCGGGCCAGCTCCATCAGCTTTCCCCGGTAGATCACGGCGATCCGGTCGGAGATGAACCGCACCACGGACAGGTCGTGGGAGATGAACAGATAGGTCAGTCCCCGCTCCCTCTGGAGCCTCGACATGAGATTCAGCACCTGCGCGCGGATGGACACGTCCAGCGCCGAGACGGGTTCGTCCGCCACGATGAATTCCGGCTCCATGATAAGGGCCCGGGCGATGCCGATGCGCTGGCGCTGGCCGCCGGAGAACTCATGGGGGAAGCGGCCAGCGAACTCCGGCAGGAGCCCCACGTCGCCGAGGGCCTTCGCCACCCGCTCCCGGCGCTCCGCCTCCGGCATATGCTTATGCAGGGAATACAGCCCCTCCGACACGATATAGTCCACCTTGGCTCGCTCGTTGAGGGAGGCCATGGGGTCCTGGAATACCATTTGGATGTTTCGGATGACCCGCCGGTCGGTCTGACGGCTCACCCTGCCGGAGATGATCTCTCCCCCGTATTTTATCGTGCCGCCGGAGACCGGATCGACCCGGATGATGGCGCGGCCGATGGTGGTCTTGCCGGACCCGGACTCGCCCACCAGGCCGAAGGTCTCCCCCCGGCGGATGTCGAAGGATACGCCGTCCACCGCCCGGAAGGGGTGGCGGCGGGAGCCAAAGGTGACGGTCAGGTCCCGCACCTCCAGCAGCTTCTCCCTCGTCTCAGACATAGCCGCCGCCTCCTCTCTCCCGCAGTCTGCGGATATGCTCGGGCGGCTCCACCCTGGGCGCCCTGGGGTCCAGCAGCCATGTGCGGGCCCGGTGGGTGGGGCTCACGTCGAAGTAGGGCGGGCGCTTCAAAAAGTCGATCTTCAGGGCCTGCGGGTTCCGGGGCGCGAAAGCGTCGCCCCGGACCTCATGGAAGAGGTTGGGAGGCGTCCCCTGGATGGAATAGAGGGTCTCCCCCTTCGCGCCAAGCTGCGGCAGCGAGGACAGCAGCGCCCAGGTATAGGGGTGGCGCGGGTCGTAAAAGACCTCGTCGCAGGAGCCCACCTCCACGATGTCCCCCGCGTACATCACGGCGATGCGGTCCGCCACATTGGCCACCACGCCCAGATCGTGGGTGATATAGACGGTGGTCAGTCCCAGCTTCTTCTGGAGGGACCTGACAAGGTCCAGTATCTGCGCCTGGATGGTCACGTCCAGGGCGGTGGTGGGCTCGTCGCAGATCAGTATCTTCGGTCGGCAGGCGATGGCGATGGCGATGACCACCCGCTGGCGCATGCCGCCGGAGAACTCGTGGGGATACTGCTTATACCGGGTCTCGGGGTCGCTGATGCCCACGTCCGCCAGCGCCTGCACCGCAGCCGCCCTGGCCGCCGCGCCGCGAAGGCCCTGATGGAGCCGGACCGCCTCCAGGATCTGCGCGCCCACCGTTTTCAGGGGGTTGAGGGATGTCATCGGGTCCTGCATGACCATGGCGATCTCGCGGCCCCGGACGGCGAGCCACTCCTTTTCCGTCCTGAACGCGGCCAGGTCCCGTCCGTCGTACCATATATGGCCTCCGGCGATGGAGCCGTTGGCGTCCAGAAGGCCCATGGCGGATCTGGTGAGCACGCTCTTGCCCGAGCCGGACTCCCCCACGATGGCCAGCGATTCCCCCCGGTACACGTCCAGGGATATGCCCCGGATGGCGTTGAGCACCTGTCCCCGGAGGGTGAAGCGCACGTCCAGGTCCTCAAAGGACAGGATGACGTTTTCTTTCATATTCCCCCGCCTCCTTCAGTTGACATGGTTTTTGGGGTCGGCGGCGTCCGCGAAGGCGCTGCCGATGATATAGAAGGAGATGGTGATCACCGCCAGCACCGCCACGGGGAAGATCAGCTGATACCGGAGCGCGGCCATCTGCATCAGGGAGCGGCCTGTCTGGATGAGATTGCCCAGGGAGGGGATGGAGACCGGCAGGCCGATGCCGATATAGGTGACGAACACCTCGCTGCCGATGGCGCCGGGGATGGCCAGGGCCATGCGCATGGTGATGACGCTGACCAGATAGGGCAGCAGGTTCCGGAACACGATGCGCCGGGTGGGTACGCCCAGGCAGCGGGAAGCCAGGTTATAATCCCTGTCGCGGATGATGATGATCTGGTTGCGGATGAACCGGGCCATCCCCAGCCAGCCCGTCAGAGACAGGGCGAAAATGATCGTGGACACCCCCGGCTTCATGATGTAGGAGATGAGGATGAGCAGCAGGGTCTGCGGGATGTTGTCCAGAACATTGTATAGCTCGGTGAAGAAGAAGTCCAGCCTGCGGACATAGCCCCACAGCACGCCCGCCAGGATGCCCGCCACCGCCTCCACGACGGCCACGGAAAAGCCGATGAACAGGCTCGTGCGGGTGCCCGCCCAGATGCGGGACCACAGGTCCTGCCCGATGGAGTTGGTGCCGAACCAGAACTCGCCGTTGGGCGGCACGTTGTTCAGCGGAAGGCCCCACTCGCCGTAATGGACGAGCAGCGGGTCCTTCTGTCCGGGTAGCAGCGGCTGGATGAAGGTGAACAGCAGGGTGAGCGCCATCAGGCACAGGAAAAAGACGGCCGATCTGCTGCGGAAGAAGGCCCGCAGCGTGGCCCGCCAATAGGAATAGTCGGAGTAGCCGCCCCGCTCCGCGGCGTCCGGGCGAAACTCCGCGAAGGAAAAGAGCGTGCCGTCGTTCATGCCCGCCTGCACGGCGTCCTCGTCCAGGTCCTTCGCCAGCCGGGCGTTGAGCTTGTCGCCCAGCTCGTCGGCGGGTCTGCGGAAAAGACTCATCAGCGCGCCCCCTCCTTCTTTGAAAGGCTGATCCGGGGGTCTACGACGGCCATCAGGATATCGCCGAAGAGCAGCCCCAGGATGGAGACCACGGCGTATATCAGCACCAGCGCCTGGACCAGGGTGTTGTCCTGGCGCTTGATGGCGGTGACCAGCAGACCGCCCATGCCGGGGATGGAATAGAGCGACTCCACATACAGCGAGCCCATCAGGGTGGACAGGACGGAGCCGGGTATGTACTGCACCAGGGGGACCATGGCGTTGCGGAAGATATGCCGACGGGAGATGGCCCCGCCGGGCACGCCCTTGGCCCTGGCCAAAAGCACATAGTCCTTGTTCGCCTCGTCCACCATATACCGGCGCAGCCACATGGCGTAATAGGCCGTGTTGCCGATGGACAGGGACAGGACGGGAAGGATATAGCTGATCGGTTCATTCTCGCTGAAGAGCATGGGTATCCCCGCGTACTGGGAGCCCAGGAACTGGATGACGATGTGATAGACGGCGGAGGGAACGGCCTGGACGACGACGATCAGCACCGTGCCCAGCCGGTCCCCTATCTTGAACCTGGTGCGGGTGCTGTGGGCCATCCATATGCCCAGGGCCAGGCCCATCACAAGGGAGAGCGCAAAGGAAACGAGGCCGAATTTCACGGAAATAGGTATCTTTTCCGCGACGATCGTGTTGATGGACACGCCCCGGCGATAGATGTTGGAGGTGCCGAGGTCGCCGTTGAGCAGCTGCCCGTAAAAGCGGGCGAGCTGTTTCGGGAGCGGATCGTTGAGGCCCAGAGAGTTGAGCTTCACCTGGATCTCCGTGGAGGAGACCTTGTCAAAACTATCGAAATATCCCTCGATGGGCATCAGCCGCAGAAGGGCAAACAGGATCGTGATGATGATGAAGAGCGTGACGCACGCCCGAAGGACCCGCTTCAGGATATACTTGAGCAAGATGTCCCCTCCTTCCCGCGGAATAAACGGAAGCGCCGCAGCCCCCCTGCCGCCGGAACGGCAGGGGGCGCTGCGCATAAAAGGTTCAGCCCTTGTGGGCGGCCCACTGTTCGTAGGCGGCGTTGTACTCGTCGATGCTCATGGACTTCTCCTGGATGTGCTGGTCCTTGTAACGGTAGGTCACGGTGTCCACCATGGCGTACTGTCCCTCAAAGACGTTCAGCTTGGACATGGAATAGCTGATCTCGTTGGTGTGCAGGGGCACCACAAAGGCATGGTCCAGCAGGAAGGTCTCCGCCTTGGCGAAGGCGGCGTAACGGGCGTCCACGTCGGTGGTGATGGCCTTGGCCGCATTCACCAGCTCGCAGTACTCCTCATAGAGCGCCACCGTCTCGGGCGCGGTGCTCTTGTAGATGAAGCTGTACGCGGAGTCGGGCACGAAGGGGTCGGTCCAGGTCTCGGGGTCGGCGTAGTCGGCGCCCCAGTTGCACTTCATGAAGGCATAGTTGCCCGCCCGGCGGACGGCGGTCAGGAAGCCGTCGGAGGGACCGGCCCCCACGATGATGTCGATGTAGTCGGCGCCCAGGACGCTTTCGATCTGCTGCTCCACCACCTGGCACTCGTTGGCCGCGTTGGTAGTGGAGGGGTTGTAGCACATGAGGACCTTGACGGGGAAGGCAGCTCCGGCCTCGGTCAACTCCTCGACGGCCTTGTCGCGGTACTCCACGGCCAGATCGGCGTCGAAGCTGTCGCCCTCCACGTAGGCGGCCAGGCCGTCATAAGAGGTGTAGTCCTTGCCCTCGTACATGGCGAAGTTGCTGGGCGTGATGGTGTTGCTGATGTTGGCGGTGGGGTTGAGAGGGTCGTTGGCGGCCAGAGCGGGCACGCGGTTGAAGGCGTGCATGATGGACTGGCGGAAGTTCTCGTTGTTGACCGCGAGCGTCCAGTTCTCCGGCTCATATTCCTCGTCGAAGTTGGCGTCGAAGTTGAACAGATACCAATAGGAATAAGAGGTGCTGGGCCGGGAGGAGTGGATCTGGTCGGCGGTCTCCGGATCGGCCATCATGGCGGTGAGCAGATCGGACGACACGGTGGCGGCGTCCAGCTCGCCGTTGAGATACATGGTCACCCCGATGGAGGACGCCTCGGCGTTATAGGTCTCGCGGACCTCGTCGATGTATACGCACTCCGGCTCCCAATAGTCGGCGTTCCTGGTCAGCACATGCTCCTGCTGGGGCCGGAAGGAGGACAGGATATAGGCGCCGCAGTAAAGCAGATACTCGTTGCTTGTGCCGAACTGGTCGCCGCATTCCTCCAGGAAGGGGGCGTACACGGGCATAAAAGCGCCATGGGACAGCAGAGAGACGAAGTAGGCCTTGGAGCCGGTCAGGGTGAACTCCAGGGTGTAGTCGTCCACAGCCACCACGCCGATGTCGTCCACAGAGGCCTCGGGGACCTCCTCCAGAACGACCTCGTTGCCGTCCTCGTCGGTGACGATCTTGGCCGTATCGCCGTTCTCGTCCGTGCCGTCCTGAGCGGTCTCCAGGGCCAGCAGATAGGCGGTGTAGTCATAGTAGGCGCTGGCTCCGGCGATGTTGTCGCGCAGGACGCTGTAGCAGCTGGAGTCGTTGGCGGCGTCGCATATGTAGCGGGCGGCGGCCACCCAGTCCCGGGCGGTCACGTCGGCGACCTCGACGCCGTCCTTATCCACCCACTTGACGCCCTCGCGCAGGTGGAAGGTCCACACGCTGGCGTCGTCATTGGGCTCCCAGCTGGTGGCCAGAGCGGGCTCCACATTGCCGTAGGAGTCGTATTCCACCAGGCAGTCGATCAGATTGAAGGTAAGGGACGTGGTGACCGCCTGCGTAGTCTCCAGGTAGTTGAGGGTGTCCACCTCGCTGGAATACAGGGTGCGGTAGACGGCGGGCTCTCCGTCGGCGTAGGCGCCGCAGCCGAGAGACAGCGCCATCACGGCGCACAGCAGCAGCGTGACCAAACGTTTGCTTCTTCTCATCTTGATATATCCTTTCATATGATATGGACCATATCCAAACCGCCCGACAGGCGGGATGGACCGCGCGTCGGCTCTGGGGGGAGAAACAGCGCTTCCGCCCCCGCCGAAAGCCATCGACCACAATATACCTGACAATAACCGCATTGAAAAGATCACAAATTGCTGTTTATATTGCAAAAAATGCCCTTCCAATCCAGAAGGGCGAGAGAGGCTCAGCGGGTCATCCCCATGTCTAATTGAAAGCCTTTTCTCAAGGTGAAAATCGTTACAATAGATCCAACAATGGCTCCCTTCTATCACCTTTACCCTGCTGCGCCTATATTGTAAATTCCCAATAAAATTTTTTCTTTCGACAAATTTCGACAAATTTCGCGGTTTTTCTATGTTATTTTTAAGACAGCAGATCCCAAAAATCTATTTTATTCTTGAAAGGAGAATAATACCATGGGAAAACTTCGCGACATCATTAACAGTGCTGACAACAGCAAGGAGATCACCGACGACGTGCGGGAAAACCTGCACATCCTGATGAGCCTGGCGGACAGCAAGCTGAAGCAGTTCCAGGACGAGATCGTCATGGATCTGAAAAACGGCAAGACCACCGACGATCTGACAGTCCCCATCACCAAGAGCGTTGGCACGTATTCGGAGGCCCGCGCGGTAACGGCGGACAGCACTACCGACGTGCTGGGAGAAGTGGCCAACGTGATCGACAGCATGGTGTCCGACCACAGCGCGAAGGGCGTCATCGGCGGCATCGCCGGCATCGCCCACCACGCCCTGGACACGATCATGGGCACCGGCGAGGGCACCGAGCAGGAGACCAAGCTGTACATGGTCACACCGGATTATCCCGCCATCGTGCGGTACGACTTTGCTTTCTGGGCCCGGAATATCAAGGCCGAATCCATCCGGAAGCACTGCGAGACCGCCCTGGCATGCGTTATGTACAAGTCCTCTGTCGACGTCTCCAAGCTGACCTTCAACGACTTTCTGACGCTCTATGCCCCGGTTCTGAACGCGGCCTTTGGCAACGACCAGGCCAAGCTGGAGGAAATGATCACCAAGGCCGAGGAGACTTACAACCGGTTCCTGCGGGCCAGCCAGCCCGTTAAATTGATGCGGGACGCCCAGCCCGACGAACCGCCCATCGACATGGCCCAGGCGAAGAAGATCGTCGCCAGCCATGTGAAGCCCCAGGGCATCGTCCTGTCCAAATCTATGCAGCCCACCGTAGGCAACTTCTGATAAGCCATTTAACAAAGGACCGGTTGGACAGGCGGTATTCGTAAGACAGTAAGCCCCCCAAAGCGGAGGAGATCGCACAGGCAGAGCCGATCTTCAGCCAGACGCCGACCTCCACTTTTCCCTGTTTGCCCCGGAGTCGGAGACATTGCCGGCTCCAGTACAAGCGCATGAGGAGGAGCCGGGCGCGGATGCGCCCGGCTCTTTCCCGTTCTCCCAGAATGATAACACCTATGTGGCGATCCTGGCGGGTGCCTGGATCGCCGAGGCCGCCCACTTCCACAAGCTCTACGCCCAGAAGGAAGGCAGGGCGAACAGTCAGAAGTACATGGAGGCGTGGGTGAATCAGACCGCCGAGAAGTACGGGCCGGATCAGGCGGCCCGCTTCGCCGAGATCGTCCTCACGACCAACACAATGCAGTAAAAGGAGGCTTTTATATGGCTACTGCTCAGCAGGTCCCCGCTCAGCTGGCCGCCCTGGCCGGTGAGAACGAGGCGAAGGCGGGAAGTAATAACACCACCGTACTTCACCGGCGCGGCGCAGCAAAAGAGCGGCGAGTAATGGGCCGCCGGAAACACAAGAAGAGCACCACGCGCACTGAGCGCATGGTGAGGCTGTGCGACGGCACCGCCCTGGCCCTCACCGTCCTGGTGGTGGTCCTGGCCTTCATGGGCCGAGACAACACCTATGTAGAGATCCTGGCTGGCGCCTGGATCGCTGAGGCCGCCCACTTCCACAAGCTCTACGCCCAGAAGGAAGGGCGGGCGAACAGTCAGAAGTACATGGAGGCGTGGGTGAATCAGACCGCCGAGAAGTACGGGCCGGATCAGGCGGCCCGCTTCGCCGAGCTCGTCCTCACGACCAACACGACGCAGTAAAAGGAGGCTCTTATATGGCTACTGCTCAGCAGGTCCTCGCTCAGCTGGCCGCCCTGGCCGGTGAGAACGAGGCAAAGGTGGGGAGCAATAACACCACCGTAAACAAGTATTATGGCGCACCGGGCGCGTCCTACTGCGGCTATTCCCTGCTGTACGCCTTCGCAAAGGCGGGCAGCAAGCTGCTGGACGGCTCCGGCGCGGCGAACGTGGGCAACCTCGCCCGCTTCTGTGAGGAGAAGGGCTGGCGCGTCACCACCCCGCAGGCCGGTGACATTTTCGTGCAGCGCTCCGGCGGCTATGAGAACGGCCACACCGGCTTTATCTGGAAGAACCTCGGCAACGGCTACTTCATAACGCTGGAGGGCAACTACGGCGCCGTGAAGGCCACCGCCGCCCAGGCCGAGAACGGGACCGGGGCCAGCTTTGAGGGTATCGGCTACCGGAAGCAGAAGATCACCAGCGACTACAAGTTCTACCGCCCGGCCTACGACGGGGCCAGCAGCGGCGGCGGCAGCACCCCCGCCCCGGCACCGGCGCCGACGCCCCGGACCCCGGACAAGGCCAAGGTGCGCGAGTTCCAGAAGTTCCTCGGCGTGGCCCAGGACGCGGATCCCGGCCCGGACACTGAGCGGGCAGCTCTCAAAAAAATGCTGCTGGACCTGCTCACGAAGCGCCCGCTCCGGCAGGGCGACACCGGCGACGCGGTGGCGGTCCTCCAGGGGCTTTTTTATGCGGCTGGATATGACCCGAATGGCCTCGACAAGAGCTTCGGGAGCGGCTGCGCGGCCACTGTCCGGGAGTTCGAGAAGGACGAGGGGCTGGAGGTGGACGCTGGCGTGGCCGGGAAGGAAGTCGTCACCCGGCTGCTGGACAAGGTGTTCAAGTGAAGCGCCTCGTCGCCGCGCTGGTCCTCGCCGCCCTGGCCTTCGGGCTGGGCCTGTGCGTCGGCCACGGCCGGGAGCTGGAGCCTGCGCTGGAGCCGACACCGGCGCCGGACATGGAGGTGCCGCCCTCTGGTGAGGAACTGTGGCAGAGCCTCTCGCCCGAACTGCTGGCGAACGTGGCCGAGGGTATCATGGAGCGGATCAGCGGGCTGGAGGATGATCTGGAGCGCGTGGGAGAGATCCAGCGCGAGAAAATGCAGAACATGGCCCCGTGAATTCGCCGTGAGCTCCAGGGCAAAGGACAAGGCCCCGAAGGGTGAACACCCTCCGGGGCCTTCTCTGCGCTTCTGGCGCTATTCACGTGTGAATCTGACCACCACGGCGACCGCCTTCTTTATGAAGTGCAGCACCCGCCGCCCGGTGTTCAAATTCGCGCCGTTTGGTACGACTCCCCATAAGGGACTTGAAAAAATGCCGTAACCATGCGGCTTCCAGCCTTCAAGCAATATTACAATTATGATTATATCAGCTTTTTTAGCGAAACACAATAACCATTTGGGAAAATGCGTCTCACCATGAGATTTAATTTGAGAATAGCAAAGCCCGTCGCAGGATGGGCTTTTTCATTATACACGTTATCCCCCATATCTTCAAAAGACTTGACAAGTTTGCGATTATTCGCGTTCTGGAACTGTGCGTGATATACTTTATGCATAATCCATTATGAGGGAGAGAACAATATGTACTCACCGCAAGAAAAGGCAGAGATTGAACGAGTTATCAATCTCCTGTTTGAAGCTCTGGAGGAAGAACAGCCGGATCACATCGCTGTGCGCCAGTACCATGTGTTCAAGCAGGCTGCGGGTAAGACGGCCCAAAGCATTCTTGTAAGCGCCGCCGTCCGTCTGGCCTCGTTCACCTTGCCGGAGATACAGGCCATCACCGCCAGGGACACCATGGAGCTTGGCAGCCTGGGAGATCGGAAACAGGCCATCTTCTGCATCATCCCAGACAGCAACGACAACAGCCTCAACTTGCAGGGCATCGGCTACGGCCTGCTCGTGCTGTTTTTCGCCATGGGCGTATTCGGCGCGGCGGCGTCCTTCCGGG
>CANRDC010000018.1 GCA_947629245.1 uncultured Oscillospiraceae bacterium
CGGGCCAGTCTCCTGCGGGCCAGTCTCCTGCGGGCCAGTCTCCTGCGGGCCAGTCTCCTGCGGGCCAGTCTCCTGCGGGCCAGTCTCCTGCGAGTCAGTCTCCTGCGGGCCAGTCTCCTGCGAGTCAGTCTCCTGCGGGTCAGCCTCCTGTGGAGGCGTTTCCGAAGGCTGCGTATCCGTGGGAGCCGTGGTCTCCGCGATGGGCATGCTGCCATTGTCGGCGGGCGCAGCTGTCGGCTCCGCCGTGGACTCCGTGGTAGGTTCCGTGGTGGGCTCCGCCTCGCCACGCAGGATGCGGCTGATCCGGACCGGAGACAGAAGCCGCCCTACCGCCACGGTCTGGGCCGCGCTTACGGGCTGGGGCTCCGCGCCTTCGGCGGGCGCGTCCGTATCCCCCTCGGCGGGCACGGCGCTCTCAGCGGGCGCTTCGTCCTCCGGGGGCGTTTCGTCCTCCGGGGGCTGGTCATCGCCGTCAGGCTCCTCCGAGGGCTGCGCTTCGCCCTCCGGGGGCTGGTCATCGCCGTCAGGCTCCTCCGAGGGCTGCGCTTCGCCCTCCGGCTCCTCCGTGGGCTCGGGACTGGGCGTAGGCGTGGGCTGGGTCATGACCAGCAGCTCCTCTACCATGGAGTCGTCCAGCATATAGCCGTCGGCCCACAAAAACACATAGGGGTCCTCCGCCGTGCCCTCGCCGCCCTGGAACCAGGGCACCGTCGTGGGCTCCGGAGGCACGGGCGTGGGCGTGACCGGAGGCTCCGGGATGCCGGGGGTCCCCACCTTGTAGGTCTCGATCTCGGCCAAAGTGTCCTGGGCCTCCTGGAGCTGGAGCTTGAGCTTTTCGATGGCGATCTGCTTGCGGGTCAGCTCCACCTCGTCCAGGGTGGTGTCAAAGGCGAGGATGGGGTCGCCCACCTTCACCTCCTGGCCCTCCTGGACAAAGACCTCTGTGACCGTCTGGGTGGCGCTGATATACACCGGCTGCATCCGGTCCGTCCGGACCGGTCCGCCGGTCTGGACCATGTCGTACCAGGAATCGCTGGTGCCCAGCTGGTTCACGGGGAACACGTTCACGTCCTTGCCGGAGCGGTGCTGCAGATAGTAGTATCCGCCGCCGCCAGCCGCGCCGAACAGCAGCACGCACACCAGCGTGATGGCGACGGCCCGGCGGGCCTTTTTGTTTTTGGGCCTGGGCGCCTTTGGGGTATTGTCAGCCATTGCCGTCGCCTCCTTCCCCTTCCTGCAGCAGCATGCCGTCCAGGATGCGCCGCAGGCGTTTGGCCCGCTGGCCCACCTTCGGCTCGTGGGTGATGAGCACGATGGTGGCGCCTTTGGCGTTCAGCTCGTCGAAAAGATCCATGACCTGATGGCCGGAGGCGCTGTCCAGCGCGCCGGTGGGCTCGTCGGCCAGCAGGAGCTTGGGATTGTTGATCATGGCGCGGGCGATAGCCACCCGCTGCTGCTGGCCGCCGGAGAGCTGGTTGGGCATGAAGCCGATCCGCTCGCCGAGCCCCACCATCTGCAGGGCCTCCTCCGCCCGGCGCAGGCGCTCGCGCTTTTTCACCCCCGCGTACAGCAGCGGCAGGGCCACGTTCTCCCGTGCCGACAGCTTGGGCAGCAGATAGAAGCTCTGGAACACGAAGCCCAGCGTGGTGTTGCGCACGTCCGCCAGACGCTTTTCCGACGCCTTGGAGATATCCTCCCCGTTGAGTCGGTATGTGCCGCTGGTGGGCACGTCAAGGCAGCCGATGAGATTCATCAGCGTGGTCTTGCCGGAGCCGGAGGGCCCCATGATGGCAAGGTAGTCCCCCTCGTCGATGGTGAGCTCCACGTTTTTCAGGATCTTCACCACTTCCCGGCCCTGGGGATAGTCCTTGCATATGTCGTGCATCTCAAGAAGCATGGCGTCGGACCTCAAAACTCCGCCGCCACGGCCTCGACGGCCCCGGACTCGGCGGCGCTCTCCTCCGCCGCGGCGGAGGGGTCGAATTTCTCCGTGCTCTGGCCCTCGGCCAGGTCCTCCTGCGGGAAGGCGATGTAATCGGTCAGCTCCAGGCCCTCCACGATCTCATAGGCGTCGGAGCCCTCGTCGTGTACGCCCAGGGTCAGGGCCCGCTTTTCCAGCTTGCCGCTGCCGTCGTCCGCCCAGACGTAGGCGCTGCCGTCCTCCTCGTAGGCGATGTAGTAGCCCGGCAGCATGGGCCCGGCGGGGGCCTCCTCCTCGTCGCCGGTGTCCGGCTCGATGTACACATGCTGGCCCAGCAGCAGCCCCTCGGTGCTCTCCAGCTCTATATAGAAGGGATACTGGTTGGCGGTGGTCATCTCGCTGTCGCCGGAGGAGTTGGAAATGACGTAGCCGTTGTTGTCGTTGTCGTTTTTCACCGGGTTTTCCCAGTCGATCATGGACAGCGTGCCCGTCCAGGTCTTGGTCCCGTCCACCCGAGAGCGGATGGTCATGGGCATGCCCTCCATGAGAGCGCCCGCGTTCATCTCGTTGATGTTGCCCTGGATGCGCATGCTGGTCACGTCCGTGACGGTGATGAAGTCCACGCCGGTGCTGGAATCGTCGGAGCCGGGGTCATAGTAGTCGTAATCGGAGGAGCCGTTCTCATTGATGGTCATGACCCGTCCGGCGATGGGAGACACGACCTCCGCGTTCTCCAGAGACGCCTCCATGGAGGCGATCTTTCGGTCGTTGACGGAGGAGTTGTATTCCGCCTCCCGGATGTCCGCCTTGCGGGAGTCTATCTGCAGGGTATAGCTGAGCTTGTCGGCCTCCTTGGCCTTGTCCCGCTCCGCGGTCAGCTCTTCGATCTCCAGATTGGCGGCGTCGATGGTGTTGGCGTAGTTCTCCCTGTCCAGATACAGCATCTCCAGATCCAGCTGCATCTTCTCGCTGTCGTAGCAGAACAGGGGATCTCCGGCCTTGACCATGTCCCCTTCCTCGACGTATGTTTCCAGAACGGACTTGTTGGAATCCCGCTTCACGTCGGCGGTCTCGCCGGAGACCACCATGCCCGCGTACCAGTCCGCCAGGCCCAGGCTGCCGCCGCCCACGATCGTGGACACGGCCTCCACCGTGACGGGCGCGCCGCCGGACGTACTTTCAGAACAGCCGCTCATAAGGCCCAGGAACAGCGCTCCCGCCAGAGCGGCCGAGATGGTTTTTTTCATGTCATCCTCCTCGTTTCTCCACTGTCCGCGCCGTCCGCACAAGGGCGCGCGCGGCCTTGCGTAAAAAGCATCCTTATCATAATCCTTTTTATGTGGAAAGGCAACAGCGGGATTATTAAGAATTCATTAAATCTGCCTAACTGTCCGGCCGGGCCGCGGCTTGACAAGGGCGGTCCCGTGGGCTATACTGACTTCTAACTTTTGAACGCTTCGTCGAAAAGAGGTCTGCCCCGTGAATGTCCGTTCCCTGAAAAACCCCGCGCTTTTGCTGTTGGCCGCCTTCATCTGGGGCGTGGCGTTCGTGGCCCAGAAGCAGGGGATGGACCATGTGGGCCCCTTCACCTTCAACTGCGTCCGCTTTTTCATAGGCGGGGCGTGTCTGGCGGTGATGCTGCCTCTGCTGGACCGGGTCCGGGGCAGGAACGGGACCTTTCAAAAGGGCAGCCGCCGGGATATCCTGCTGGGCGGCGCGGCCTGCGGGCTGGCGCTGTTCGTGGCGGCCAACCTCCAGCAGGTGGCCATCGCCATGCAGAGCGCGGACACCAACGTGGGCAAGGCGGGCTTCATCACCGCCTGCTATGTGGTGCTGGTGCCGGTGCTGGGGCTGTTTCTGGGAAAGAAGTCCCCGGCGCTGGTGTGGCTGGGAGCGGGAGTGGCCCTGGCGGGGTTCTTCTTCCTGAGCCTGATGGACGGCCTGGCCGCAGGCGAGGGCCTGACATTGGAGCGCAGCGACCTGCTGCTTTTGATATGCGCGGCGGTGTTTTCCGTCCACATCCTGGTCATAGACCATTTCTCCCCCAGGGTGGACGGGGTGCGGCTGAGCTGCGTGCAGTTTTTCGTGTGCGGCCTGCTGGGCCTGCCCTGCATGTTCCTGCTGGAGGACCCGACATGGGAGGGCCTGGCGGCCTGCGCCGTGCCCATCCTGTATACGGGCGTGCTGAGCAGCGGCGTGGCCTATACCTTGCAGATCGTGGGCCAGAACGGGGTGCATCCGGCGGTGGCGTCGCTGATATTGAGTCTGGAGAGCGTGTTTTCCGCCCTGGCGGGCTATGCGCTCATGCCGGAGACCGGTCTCACCGGCTGGGAGATATTCGGCTGCGCGCTGGTGTTCGCCGCCGTGGCCATGGTCCAGCTGGCGCCACGGGAGAGGACCTCCGCGCCGGAGCGGTGACGGGGAAAATGAAATAACAAAATGTCTGCCGCGGCCGCGGCAGACATTTTTCTGTTTGTGACGCCGGTATCAGGTATACACGTACCCGCTGGCGGTGATCTCGGGCAGGGATACGTCGCTGTAGCTGCCGTTGTACTTCCAGGTGACGGTCATGGTGTCCGCGGAGTCGACGGGCACGTCGATGGTGGTCGAGAACAGGGTGTTGCTGCTCAGGCCGCCGCCGGAGACCTTGATGCTGTTGCCGGTCACGGAGGCCGAGTGGCTGCCGAAGCTGATGGAGACGGGCAGGGCCGAGACGTTGAGCTCGTAGGAGTTGACGGTGCCGGTGATGGCGATCCGGGCCATGCCGCCGCCCAGGTCCGTGGCCTTCCAGCTCACGCTCAGGTTGAGGCTGGTGCCGGTATTGGAGGAAAAGTTATCGCTGGAGATGGTGCTTCCGACAGAACCGGCGGGCGGCTCGGTGGGCGCCTGCGTGGGAGCGGGCGGCTCGGTAGGCGCCGGGGTAGCGGCGGGCGGGTCGGTGGCGGGCTGCGCGGCGGCGGGCGGCTCGGTAGCTGGCGGCTGGGTGGGGACCCCGCCGACGCCGCCGGGAAGACTGGGATATCCCGGTGCGGTGGGCTGCGCGGTGGCCGCAGCCGGAAGCTCCGGCGAGGACTGGCTCTGGCCCGGTACGTCGGACGGCTCCGCCGCAGCGACAGGCCGGGTCGCGGAGTCCTCCCTGGTACAGCGGTTCATCATCACGACTTCCAGCGCGACGATGAGCGCCAGGATCACCAGAAGGACGGCGATCTTCTGTATTTTCATGGATGATTCCCCCTTCCGAACTCCCCTGAGGGAGGCTTTGTATCCAATAGCATTATACGACGTTTTTGCCGTGAACGCAACCCGGATTTAAGGCCCCATGGTCAGGCGGAAGTAATCCCGCTCCAGGATCCGGCGGGAGAAAACGTAGTGGTCGTAGACCTGCTGCCGGGCCTGCAGGACGTAGCGCCGGTCGGTCTGGGCGCCGCCGGACCGGTCCGCCGACGGGAAGAAGGCGTCCTCCGCCCCGACATAGCTGCCCGCGTCCGACACCCAGTCGGAATAGGCGCTGCCGGACAGACACACCGGCGGCGTCGGTCCGGCCTCCGTCCCGTCCGCCAGCACGTCCCGCCCGGCCAGGAACCGGGCGTCGTAGCCCGCGCCGAACAGGTCCAGCAGCGTGGGCGTCACGTCCAGCTCCGAGCAGGGGGCCGGGACGGAGAGCCCCGCCAGGTCCCGCGCCCATAAATACAGGCCGCCCCGCAGGTCCTCTGTGCCGCCGGTGACGAGGCACACCGCCGTCGTATCCGCCAGGCCCCCGTCCTCCAGCGCCGCGAAAAGACGCTCCAGCGCCGCCTCGCCGTCCGTCTCCGGCAGGTCGGCGTAGAGGAAGAACGGCCCGTCCCCGGCCAGCTCCGCCGCCAGCTCCTCCGGGGAAGCGCCCGCCGTGACGGAGGAAAAGCCCAGGGCGGCGTAGGCCGCCTCCTGTCCGGTCCCGGCGGGACAGGCCCGGCAGTCGTACCCGGCCCGGCCCAGCGAGCAGGCCAGGGAAAAGGGGAGGTAAATATCCTTCTCCGCCAGCAGGGACATGGACGCAAGGTCCTGCACGTTGGTGGGCACCAGGCCCGTGAGCAGGGCAAATTCCCGGCCCTCCCGCCCCTGATACCAGTCCGGGGCGTAGACCTGCTCGAACCGCACCCCTTCCTGCCAGAGCCTGTACAGCGCCGGTGTGCGCGCGCCGCTCGGTTCTCCGGGCCGCCAGTTCTCCGCCAGCAGGACGATCAGATCCCGCCCCGCCAGTCGGCCTGTGTATTCATGCTTTGCCGTGGGCCGACAGGCGAGGAAGTGACTGCTCATCTCCGCGATCAGGGCGCTGCCCGCCGTCTCATCGGGCGGGTCCAGCTCCATCTCCAGCACGTTGTAGGAAGCCGGGTCCCATACCGGGTCCGCCATGGCCTCCGCCGTCGGCTCCGGAAGCCTGCCGCGGGCAAACACCAGCGCCGCCAGGATCGCCGTCAGCAGCAAAAGGACCGTCCGGCGCATCCGCTCGCCCCCTTTCTTCCGTACTGCCTATAGAATGACGCAGTTCCGGGGCGAAAGCGGTCGAAGGCCGTCGCCGGACGCAAAAAAATCGGTAAATACCGGAAACAAAGGTCGTCAGGCGCTTGCAAGAGAAGACGGAACATGGTATCATATTCCCAGTATAAAATTTGACCGCGCCACAGGCGCGGGACTTACAGAAAGGTGCGGTACATATGAAGAAATTTTTCCAGGAATTCAAGGAATTTGCAACCCGTGGCAACGTGATCGACCTGGCCGTCGGCGTCATCATCGGCGCCGCGTTCCAGAAGATCGTCACCTCCGCCGTCAACGACCTGGTGATGCCCCTGGTGGGCCTCATCACCGGCAACTCCAACTTCAACGACGCCTTCGTCATCCTCCGGCTGCCGGAGGGCGTGGACGCCGCCCAGGTCACCAGTCTCGCCACCGCCACGGAGCTGGGCGTGACCACCTTCAATTACGGCGCGTTCATCTCCGCGGTCATCGACTTCCTCATCATGGCCCTGGTGATCTTCCTGATGATCAAGGCCCTGAACAAGGCCAGCTCCCTGCGCAAGCACAAGGAGGAAGAGGCCCCCGCCGAGCCGGAGACCAAGACCTGCCCCTACTGCCTGTCGGAGATCCCCTACGGCGCGAAGAAGTGCGCCCACTGCGCCTCCGACCTGACCGCCGCCGTGGACGGCGAAGCCTGAGAAAAACCCGCAAAGAGAAAGCCCTCCGGCACATAGCCGGAGGGCCTTTGCTGTCAGCCTTTATTTTCCCATAGTCCGGGTCTTTTCCACGGCGTCTATCACCGCGTCGGCGGCGGCGGCCCGGAAGGCGGAGCGCTCCAGCGTCAGCACCCCCTGGATGGTGGAGCCGCCGGGGGAGCATACCGCGTCCTTCAGCGCGCCGGGATGGCGGCCGTCGGCCTGGGCCAGAGCCGCCGCCCCCTCCACCGCCGCGGCGGCGTAGGAAAGGGCCTTGGCTCGGGGCATGCCGCAGGCCACCGCCCCGTCGGACAGGGCCTCGATGAACATATAGGCGAAGGCCGGCGTGCAGCCGCCGATGACCCCGGCCACATCCATCAGAGCTTCAGGGCATTTGTCCCAGACCCCCGCGCCAGCCATGGCGGCGGTCAGCGCCGGGGCGTCCTCGGGCAGCGTGTCCTTCTCGCACCAGGCCACCAGCCCCTTGCCCACGCCCACGGGCGTGTTGGGGCACAGGCGGATCACCGGCCAGGGATGGCCCGCCAGGCCCTGGATGGCGGCGGTGTCCAGCCCTGCGGCGATGGACACCAGCACAAAATGGTACTGCTCCCGGTGGACCAGCACCGGGGCGATGTCCGCAAGGCAGGCGGCCATGTCCTTGGGCTTCACGCCCAGGAAGATGTATTTCGCCGTGGCCGCCACGGTCCTGGCGTCGGCGGCGGCGCAGCCCAGCTCCTGGGCCAGGGCCGCCGCCTTTTCCGGCGTCCGGTTGGCCAGGACGATCTGCTTCGGCGAGGTGGCCGCCACGGCGGCCCGAGCCAGCGCTCCGCCCATGTTCCCCACGCCGATAAAGCCCAATTGGTACATTTTATATTCTCCTCCTCTTGATACGCCTGTCCCATTCATGGGACAGGAACGGTTGCGCAAAGTCTTGGAACGTGATACAATGATCGCCGGACCTCACCAGGGGTCCGGCGCGGTCGTCTCCGCTCCGGCGGCCTTCACCGCGGCGAAGGCCAGCACCCGTGTGGGGTCCAGACAGCCCTCCGAGAGCCCCAGCTCCCGGAAGGCGATGGGCAGCTCCGTGCAGGCCAGAAGGACCGTCTCCGCCCCTTGAGCGCGCACGTCCGCCAGGATATCCCCCGCCGGGATGCTCGCAAGCGGCGCGGTCCGGGCCTTCACGCCCTCGTAGATGAGGCGCATGACCTCACGCTGCATGGCGGGGCCGGGGTACACGGCCCGGACGCCAGCCTCGGCCAGGGCCCGTTCATATACGCCGCTTTGCACCGTGCCGTCCGTGGCCAGGACCCCGGCGGTCTCTATGCCCGCCGCCCGGAGCGCCGCCGCCGTCTCACGGGCCATGTGCAGCACCGGCACGCGCACCGCGGCGGCGATATCGTCGTAAAAATAGTGGGCGGTATTGCAGGGCATGACGAGTATTTCCGCCCCGGCGGATACCAGCCGCCGGGCGCTTTTCACCATCTCCGGCACCGGGTCCGGCCCGCCATGGAGGATGGCCGCGGTCCGGTCGGGGATGGCGGTGTTCACGTCGGCGATCATGTGCAGATGCTCCTGGTCGCTGGCGGCCTTTGTGAGCGCGACGATCTTCTCCATCAGGTCGCAGGTGGCCGCCGGTCCCATGCCGCCGATGACGCCCACGGTTTTCGTCATATTTCCCGCCTCCCTGTTCGTCCTTATTTTAGGCGCGGCGGGACCCAACGTCAAGCATGACTTTTTGAAAGGACCCTTTTCTGCATGGACACACGGCCCATTGGTATATTCGACTCCGGCCTGGGCGGCCTGACCGCCGTGGGGGCGCTGGTACAGGCGGCCCCCTGGGAGAGCTTCGTCTATTTCGGGGACACGGCCAACGCCCCCTACGGGGACAAAACGCGGTCGGAGCTGGCGGAGCTTTCCGGCCACAACATCCGGTTCCTGCGCTCCCGGCATGTGAAGGCCGTTCTGGTGGCCTGCAACACCTCCACGGCCAACGCCATGGACGCCATGACGGGCGAGGCTCGGGGCCTGCCGGTGGTGGGCGTCATCCGGGCGGCGGCGCAGGCGGCGGCGCCCCTGACGAAAACGGGCCGGATCGCCGTGTTGGCCACAGCCGCCACGGTCCGAAGCGGGGCCTATGAGCGGGCGATCCATGCGCTTTTGCCGGAGGCGGAGGTCACGGCGGTGGCCTGCCCCAGGCTGGTGCCGCTCATCGAGGGCGGGCATACGGACCCGGCCGATCCGGCCCTGCGCTCGGCGGCGGAGGAATACGCCGCGCCGGTCCGGGCCAACCGGGCGGACACGGTGATATTGGGCTGCACCCACTATCCCATCGTCCGAGGGGCCATCGAGGCCGCCCTGGAGCCGGGCACGGCGCTGGTGGATTCCGGGGCCGCCTCGGTGGGCACGCTTCTGGCGGCGCTGGAGGCGCGGGACGCCATGGGGGACAGAAAAAGCGCCGGTACGCGGCAGTTTTTCTGCAGCGCCCGGCGGGAGGCCTTCGCCCGCCACGGGACCGCCTTTCTGGGCTGGCCCGTGGAGAACGTGACGGAGATCGATATCAGGAAATACTGAGGTGATAGGAACCATGGCGAAGTCGGCGAATCAAAAGTTAAAGCTCCTGTATCTGTGCCGGTATCTGCTGCGGCAGTCCGACGAGGACCATCCGGTGACGGTGGCCCGGATGATCGAGTATCTGGCCCGGCAGGATATCGCGGCGGAGCGCAAGAGCGTCTATGACGACATGGAGGCCCTGCGGCTGTTCGGCCTGGACGTACAGACCGTGCGGGTGGGGTCCGCCACGGGATATTTCATCGGCCAGCGGGACTTTCAGCTGCCGGAGCTGAAGCTGCTGGTGGACTCCGTCCAGTCCTCCCGGTTCATCACGGAGAAAAAGTCTCTGGAGCTCATCGGCAAGCTGGAAAGCCTGGCCAGCGAGCACCAGGCACGGGAGCTGAACCGGCAGGTGTTCGTCCGGGGCCGGATCAAGGCCATGAACGAGTCCATCTACTACAACGTGGACGAGATCCACGCCGCCATCGACGGGGACCGGGCCATCACGTTCAAATACTTCGACTGGGGCGTGGACAAAAAGCGGGTCTGGCGCAAGGAGGGAAAACGCTACGCCGTGAGCCCCTGGGCGCTGATGTGGGACAGCGAGAACTATTATCTCATCGCCTACGACCCCCAGGCGGGCTATATCAAGCACTACCGGGTGGACAAGATGAGCGCCATCGCCCAGACGGACGCGCCCCGCCAGGGGGCGGAGGCGTTTGGGAGGCTGGACATGGCGGCCTATTCCAACAGCCATTTCGGCATGTTCTCCGGGGATGTGCAGACCGTGCGGCTCAGCTTTGAAAACGCCCTGGCGGGGCCGGTGGTGGACCAGTTCGGGGCGGACGTGAGCCTGGTGCCCCTGGACGGGGAGCACTTTTCCGTCACGGTGAGCGCGGCGGTGAACGTGCAGTTTTTCGGCTGGCTGGGCGGCTTCGGGACCCGCGCGAAGATCCTGGCGCCAGCCTCCGCAGCGGAGGCCATGCGGGACCACGCGCGGGCCCTGGCGGCGCTATACGATTAGAAAGCTAAAATACTGCTCTGCAGAGCAGGTCCATCCAGCCCTCCGCCGTGACGGCCAGCGCCAACACCCCCCAGAAGATCACATGATTGAGCACATTCTTTTTCTTTGACATTGGGATACGCCCTCCTTTTTTGTATTTGACAGCAGGATACCCCGCCGGAAGTCCGAAAAAACGGACAGCAGCGGGGCGGAGGAACACAGTATGGATAAAATGCAGACGGAAAACGGCTATGGCGTGCTGTTCATCGTGGCCACGCCCATCGGCAACGCCAGGGACATGTCCCCGCGGGGCATGGACATCCTGGAGCGGGCGGACGTGATCGCCGCGGAGGACACCCGCCGGAGCGTGGTGCTTTTGAACAAGCTGGGCATCCGGGCCGGGAAGCTGGCCAGCAACCACAAATTCAACGAGCATGGCAAGGCCCGGTACTTCATCGACCTTTTGAAGTCCGGCCAGAGCGTGGCGGTCATCACCGACGCGGGGACTCCCTGCGTGTCCGACCCCGGCAACGAGTTGATCCGCTCCGCCGTGGCGGAGGGTATCCGGGTGGTGGGCGTGCCGGGAGCGTGCGCCGCGGTGACGGCCCTGTCCGTGTCCGGGTTCGACCTGAGCGCCTTCGTGTTCCGGGGCTTCTTCCCACGGGAGAACGCGGACCGGGGAAGGCTCCTGGACCAGATGCGCCGGGGCTCGGTGCGGACCTACGTGTTCTACGAGTCCCCCAAGCGGGTGATGGACGCGGTGGAGTACTTCATCCGGGAGGCGGTGCCCTGCCGGATGTGCCTTTGCAACGACCTGACCAAGCTGCACGAGACGGCGTTCCGGGGCACGCCGGAGCAGGTCCGGGACCAGCTTTTGGCCAAGGGCGAGTATGAAAAGGGGGAGTTCTGCCTGGTGACGGAGCTGGCGGAGGAGTATCTGGCCCCCAGGCAGGAGCATGTGGTGAGCCCGGAAGCCCTGCTGGTGGACGCCATGGTCCGGGACGGCTGCCGGGCGAAGGACGCCATAAAAACGGTGCTGGCCGACGAGGCCAACACCTACAGCAAAAACGAGCTCTACGCCGCGAGCCTGAGATTGAAAGAGATGTTTTAAATGGATGCAAAAAAGCGCCGTCTGCCGAGTTGGCAGACGGCGCTTTTTTCGTCAGGTCAGGGCCTGGATCTGTTCCAGGCGGTCGTACAGGGCACGGTAAGCGCCCGGAGTCCAGCGCTCCAGGGATGCCTTCAGCTCCCTCTGCCGCTCGGGGGCGTTCAGAAGGTCCACCACGAAGGGAGCGTACTGGCTGCCGGAGCCCTCCCGCAGCTCGCCCAGGACCTGCTCGAAGGTCTTGGCGGGGCGGTAGCGGTTGCCCACGTCGTCGGTGGCGGCGATGATGGCGTCGGCCACGGAGATGATGTAGATCATGGGCCGGACGGGTGAGGTGCGGGGAGAGAAGCCCAGGGGATAGCCGCCCTTTTCGTCGAAGTGACAGTGGTGGCCGTGGGCTACGTCCGCGTAGGCGGCGGTGGAGGGGTGAGCGCCCAGCAGCTGGGCGCCGCAGTAGGAGTGCAGCTGCAGCAGGGCGTATTCCTCCTCGAACAGGCCCCGGCAGGAGAACAGCACCGTGTTGAAGCAGTGGATCATGCCCGCGTCGTAGAGCCGTCCCGCCCGCTCGGCAAAGGCCGCGAGCTCCTCCCGCCGTGCCGCCGCCTCTTCGGCGTCGGCGCAGCCCAAAAGGCCCGCCAGCTTCTCCGGGCAATCCTCCACGGCCCAGCCGCATAGGGTGTGGGCCGCCCGTCCCACCCGCCACATCTTGGCATAGCTGGTGGGATGCCGGGAGGCAAAGACGTTTTGCAGCAGATCGAAAAAGGTCATGCAGCCGGGCAGCTCCAGATAGGCGTACAGCACCTGCCGGACATAGAACATCAGCTGCTCGTTGCTTTCCGTATTGGGGGCCCGGACCAGCCACCGGCACATCCGCCGGAGCATCCGGTCGATGCGCCCCGCGTGGCGGGCCTGCCGGGCCACGGGGAGCGTTTTGCAGTATTCCATATAGAGCGCCGGTACGCTCACGTGGGAAAACATGCTCTGCAGGCCGAAATCATCGTCGGACATGGCGGTGGACAGGGCGTAGAGCGTGTCCAGCAGCTCTGTGAGCGTCATGGCGCCGCAGTGGTACTGGGCGGCGTAATAGGCGTACTGCCACCGGGGCTGCAGGGACTCGCCCCGCTCCCGCGCCAGCTGGACCTGCCGCTCCTGAATGATCTGGGCCGACTCCAGCACCTGGGCGAACGCCTCCGGCTCGGCGTGGCCCGAGCGCAGGTAGGCCAGCATCGTCGTCCGCTCCTGGTGGCTCATATAGATGTACCGGTCCCAGGGCAGAGAGGGGGTCCTGGCCTGGATGTCCGGGTCGGACAGAAGGCTGAGGGAGCGCTTGATGGCCGCCAGCTTTGCCCTGGCCGCCTCCGGGGAGGAGTCGTCGTAGCACAGGGCGATGTTGCCCATGCTCCGGTGGATGTAGCCCCGGATCTCCGGGTCGGTGATATCGTCGTAATCGGTCTCGAAATAGGACGCGCTCTCGGCGAAGCTCATCCGCATCCGGGCGGCGTACAGGCGGATCTTGTTAGGAGTGAGCATGGTCTCCATGTTATAAAGAGACATGCCCAGAAAATACAGCTCACGGATGAGCATATCCCGGTGCCTGCCGTGGCGGGCGTAGTCCGTCAGGGCCAGGTGGATGCGGTAATGCAGGCCCACGTCCTTCTGGGCCGTGCCGGTCATCAGCTCCCCGGCGAAGGCCAGCAGCTCGTCCAGCTCCTCCTGAGAGGCGGAGAGGATATTGTCCAGCATGGGGAACAGTTCCTCCCGCAGCAGCTCGGTGCCCCGCTCCACCGCCTGCCGGGCGGCCTGACTGGACGCGCGCACGGACTGCATGAAAGCCTCCGGCCCCTCCTCCTTGGCGGAGAGGACGGTCTGCCGGGCCACGTCGCCCAGCAGGGACAGATATTCCTCCTGATACGGCCTCATGGCCTGCGCCTCCTTTCCGCTGAACGGTGTCTGACGGGACGCTCACCCAAGCTGGGAGAGCATCACGTCCGTGAGCTGCTGCATGCTCACGGGCTTGGCCAGGTGGGCGTTCATGCCCGCCTCCTCGCAGGCCCGGATGTCCTCCACAAAGGCGTTGGCCGTCATGGCCACGATGGGGATCGTGCCGCCGTCGGGCCGGGGCAGGGCCCGAATGGCCCGGGCGGCGGCGTAGCCGTCCATGACGGGCATCTGGATGTCCATGAAAATGAGATCGTAGGTCCCCGGCTCCGCCTGCCGGAACATATCCACCGCCTGCTGCCCGTTCTCGGCGCAGTCCACCGCGGCGCCCAGCATGCCGATCAGCTCGATGGCGATCTCCTGGTTGATCTCGTTGTCCTCCGCCAGCAGCACGCGCCGCCCGGTGAACAGGACCTGGCCGCCGTCCTCCTTCGAGGCCCGGCGGGCCCGGCCGCTCTCGGTGTAGGCCGCCAGCGCCTCCAGCAGATGGGAGCGGAAATAGGGCTTGGGCAGGAAGGCGGTGACGCCGTGCTTGCGCATCTCGTCGGCGCTGAGGGTCCACTCAAAGGAGGAGGACAGGAAAATGGGCATATCGTCCCCCAGCATGGCCCGCAGCTCCCGGCATGTCTGTATCCCATCCACGCCGGACATGCGCCAGCCCAGGATGGCGGCGAAGTAGTCCCGGCCTTCCGTCCGGGCCTGGGCCGCCAGCTCCAGGGCCGCGTCCGCGCTGCCGCAGGCGTCGCAGACCATGCCCATGTCCTGGAGCATCTGCTGCAGCTCGTTGCGGCTTATCTCGTCGCTGTCCGCCGCCAGGACCCGCAGGCCCCGCAACTCCTCCTGACCCTCCTGGCCGCCGTCCAGCTGCTCCAGGGGGATGGTGACGGTGAAGCGGGAGCCCTTGCCCTCCCGGCTCTCCACCTGGATGTGGCCGTTCATCATCCGCACCAGATTGTTGGTGATGGTCATGCCGAGACCGGTGCCCTCGATGCGGTTGACGGAGGCGGCCCGCTCAAAGGGCTGGAAGATGCGCCGGAGGAAGTCCTGGCTCATGCCCATACCGGTGTCCTCCACCGTGAACTCGTAAAAGGCGTAGCCGGGACTGGCGGAGTACCCCTGGTCCGTCTCCCGGATGCGCAGGGTGATGGTCCCCTCCTCCGGGGTGAATTTGACGGCGTTGGACAGGATGTTGATGAGCACCTGCTGGATGCGCAGATGGTCGCCCCGGACGCGCTCGCAGCGGATGCCGGAGAAGTCCTGCACCACCTGCTGGCGCTTTTTCTCCGCCTGGGGCAGGAACACCGCCATGAGGGAGTGGACGAAATCGGCCATGGTGAAATCCTCGGGGCTGAGGGTCATCTTGCCGGACTCGATGCGGCTCATGTCCAGAATGTCGTTGATGAGGCTCAGAAGATGCCGGGAGGACAGGCCGATCTTGTCCAGACAGTCCGCCACCCGCTCCGTCTGGCCCAGATGGGCCTGGGCGATGGTGGTCATGCCGATGATGGCGTTGAGGGGCGTGCGGATGTCGTGGGACATGTTGGAGAGAAAATCCGACTTGGCGCGGGAGGCGGCGTTGGCCGCATCCAGAGCGCTCTGCAGGGCGGCGTTGGCGGAGCGGAGCTGCTCCTGCTGGTACTGCCTGTCCTCCGTCTCGTCCCGGACCAGCGCCAGGACCAGACCCGGCTGGGAGCAGGTGAGCCGGGCGGACAGGTAACGGCCCTGGCTCTCGCCCTCCCAGATCCCGTAACCGCCGGAGGTGGGTCCGGGGAACGAGTCCCGCATGGCCTGCAAAAGGGCATGCCGGTCCGGCAGCGTCCCGGCCGCCGGGTTCTCATACGCCCAGCGCCACGCGCCGTCCTCGTCCTTCCGCGCCAGCAGCACCGGCACGGGCAGCTGGTCGTATCCGATTGTCAGGTCCCGGATGTGGGATTGCATAGAGCGTTCCTCTTTCTGTCGTGTGGGGCCGGTCAAAATCTGACCACATTTTCCGGGCCGATATCGGCCAGGGTGTGGGCGCCGCACATGGTCATGGTATCCCGGAGCTCGGCGATGATCTTATCCAGATATACCTTCAATCCCTCGGCCCCGGCGGCGTAGACGAAGGGCACCACCGGTCTGCCCAGCAGCACCGCGTCGGCGCCCAGGGCCAGGGCCCGGAACACGTCCACGCCGGAGCGGATGCCGCCGTCCACAAAGACAGGCACCTGGCCGTTCACCGCCCTGGCGATGGCGGGCAGCACCTCCGCCGTGGCGGGCACGCCGCCCTGGACACGGCCCCCGTGGTTGGACACCACGATGGCCGCCGCGCCGCCCTCGACGGCCTTCTCGGCCCCCCGGACCGTCATGATACCCTTGACGATGAAGGGCATTTTTGCGTAGGCGGTGATCTCCCTCAGCTCCGAGACGGACTTGCTGCCGGCGTTGGGATTCATGGCCTTCAAAAACGGCAGGCCCGCCCCGTCCACGTCCATGGCAGCGGCGAAGATGCCCTTGGCGTTCAGGATGTCCAGCTTCTCGAACACGGCCTCCTTGTTCCAGGGCTTGATGGTGGGCACGCCGATGCCCTGGACCTTGACCATGTCCCGCACGGCGCTTTTCATGATCTCCGGGTCCACCCCGTCGCCGGTGAAGGCGGCCACGCCGTATTCGGCGCAGGCGGGCACCAGCACGCTGTTGTAGGCGAAATCGTCGTATTTATCCCCGTAATGGAGCTTCAGAGAGCCCAGGGGCGCGATAAAGACGGGGGCCTTGAAATCCCAGCCGAACAGGCGGAAGGAGGTGTCAACGGGCCTGTTGTCGCACAGGGTGTCCATGTTGACGAGGATCTCCTGCCACTTGGCGTAATTGCGGGCGGCGGTGTTGTTGGGGGCTTTGCAGCCGGGGCCTGGGATGGTATTGGCGCAGGCCAGGCCGTTGCACACCGGGCAGGCCTTGCATACGGGCCCCACCTGGCCCCGCGCGGACTGTAAGATCTCGTCGTATGTCATGGCCGAGTCCTCCTATGTAGAAAAAGCTGTGCGCTTCGCGGCATACCTCTTTTATTTTATACGTTCCAAATAAAAAGTCAATCCTTAAAAGCTCCGGACGGGGATTTTGCGCGGCGAAACGAGGGTTTATCTTGCAATCGGCGGCGCGGTTATGTATAATCATCTGGATATGAGCAAATCGCAGGATATTATAGATGTTCGGGTCCTCCCGGGAAAGGAATGCGTTTGAAAACGTCGCGATGTAAACAGATGAGCGCGTGGCTGCTGGCCGCCGTGCTGACGCTGTGCGCGCCGCCGCGGGCGCTGGCGGCGGATGCCGGAGAGGGGCATGTGGTGACCCTCTACAACGAGAGCAACGGTCTGCCCACGGGAGAGGCGAACGATGTGCTCCAGACGGCCGACGGCTATATCTGGGTGGGCAGCTACGGCGGCCTGACCCGCTATGACGGCACGGATTTTGTCAATTTCAGCATGGAGGGCACTATCCCCTCCTCCTCCATCCGGACCCTGTTCGAGGACAGCCGGGGAAGGCTCTGGATCGGCACCAACGATCAGGGCGTTTTTGTGCTGGAGGACGACGCGGTCACCGCCGTGCAGGCCCCGGAGCCGGACAGCTTCCTGTGCATCCGGGACTTTGCCGAGGGGGAGGACGGGCGGCTCTGGGCCGCCTCCAACTCCGGCGCGGCGGAGATCGTGGACGGGCGGCTCGAGCCCTGCATGGGCGTGGACGTGGAGGGCGCCACAGTCTATTCCGTGGCGCCGGACGCCTACGGGCGCGTGTGGTGCGCCCTCAACGGCGGGCGCTGCGCCGTGATCCAGGACGGCAGGCAGACCCATGTGTTTTCCTCCGACGAGTTCTTTGACGGCGAGGACATCTATTGCACCGGGTCCGGGGAGGACGGGTGCGTCTATCTGGGCTCCTCCGGCAGCGTGCTGGCAAAGCTCACCTTCCCCACCGAGAGCCTGGAGACGGAGGATATCGGCGTGGAGCTCATCTCCACCCAGGGCGTCACCACCCAAAACCGCATCCGCGTCTCCGGCGGCGGGGATATCGTGGTCTGCGGCACCATCGGCGCCTGCGTGATCCACGCCGACGGCAGCCAGAGCCTGTTTACGGACCGGGACCGGGCCGCCGCGGTGAACAGCGGCTGCGTGGATTATGAGGGCAGCGTGTGGCTGGCCTCCGCCAATTACGGCGTCATCAAATATACGAGGAGCTACTTTGACGTGTCCGGGGACGCGGCGGGGCTGAACGGCGTATCCGTCAACTCCGTGGTCTGCCGGGACGAGCGGATCTATGTGGCCACGGACAGCGGCGTGCAGGTCTTTGACCGGGACTGGACGCCGGTGGAGGACCCCCTGGCGGCGCTGTATCAGGGCGTGCGGGTCCGTCAGCTCATCCTGGACAGCAAGGACCGGATCTGGGCGGCGGCCTATGACGGGGAGGCCCCGGTGGCCTGCTACGATCCCGAGGGAGAGGGCCTGACGAGCTATAGCGTTGACGACGGCCTGGTGAGCTCCAGCGCCCGCACCGTCTATGAGATGGCCGACGGCTCCATCGCCGTGGGCACCCAGGAGGGACTGAACATCCTCCGGGACGGCAAGGTGGCCGCTTCCTATGACAGCGGCGACGGACTGACCACCAGCTCGGTGCTGTGCCTTTTGGAGAGCGCGTCGGGCTCGCTGCTCATCGGCAGCGACGGCGGCGGCATCTATGAGCTGGAGGGGCAGACCATCACCGTCCACAGCCAGAGCGAGGGCCTGAACGAGGGCGTGGTGCTGCGCATGATCCCCGACGAGGGCGGCTATTTCATCAGCGCGGGCAGCAGTCTTTATTATTGGGACGAGAGCGGCTTCCGTCGGCTGGACAACATGGAAAAGGGCGCCGGGAGCGTTTTCGACCTGTTCCTGCGGGACGGCGAGCTGTGGGTGATGCAAAACGACGGTCTGCTGGCCTTTGACCGGGCGGCGCTGCTGGCCGGAGGACCGGCCCTGTCCCGGGAGTACAGCTTCCGGCACGGCCTGTCCGGGTCCCTGAACGCCAACACCTGGAACTTTATGGACGAGGACGGCAGGCTGTACATATCCACCCGCAGCGGCGTGAGCGTGTTCGGCTTCGAGAGCGTGGAAAACCTCCTGCCCAAGGGCATCATCAACGGCGTGTGGGTGGACGGGACGTTCTATCCCCATCCGCAGACGCTGGAGCTTTCCGGCGACGCGGGCCGTATCACCGTGGGCTTTTCCGCCCTGACCTATACCGGCACCTCCGACGCGGCGGTGGCCTACTGCCTGGAGGGCTTCGACGAGCAGACCACGGTGGCGGAGGGCCAGACCAGCGGCAGCGTCAGCTATACCAACCTGCCCGGCGGGGACTATGTGTTCCGGCTGTCCGTGTTCGACCCCGAGAGCGGGGAGCGCTCCGGGAATACCTACAGCTTTGCCATCCACAAGCAGATGAAGATCTACGAGCGGGTGGAGTTCATCGTGGCGGTGGAGGTCGCCGTCATCGCCTGCATCGCCGGGCTGGTGGCCCTCTTCTACCGGGCCAAGATCCGCCGCAGCCAGCGCAGGCAGCGGGAGTACCGCAGCATCATCGAGCAGGCTCTGCAGACCTTCGCCCGGACCATCGACGCCAAGGACGCCTATACCAACGGCCATTCCCTGCGGGTGGCGGCCTATTCCCGGGAGATCGCCCGGCGCATGGGCATGGACAAGGACCAGCAGGAGAACATCTATTATATGGCGCTGCTGCACGACATCGGCAAGATCGGCATCCCGGACGAGATCCTGCAAAAGCCCGGCAAGCTCACCGAGGAGGAGTGGAGGGTCATCCAGACCCATCCGGCCATCGGCGGCGACATCCTGAAAAACTTCACCGCCCTGGACGGCATCGCCGAAGGCGCCCGCTATCACCACGAGCGGTTCGACGGGAACGGCTATTGCGAGCATAAGCGCGGCCTCGATATCCCCCTGGTGGCCCGGATCATCGGCGTGGCCGACGCTTACGACGCCATGAGCAGCGACCGCTGCTACCGGAAGAGCCTGCCCAACGACGTCATCGCCGCGGAGCTGCGCAAAAACAGCGGCACTCAGTTCGACCCGGATATCGCGAAGCATATGCTGGACATGATCGCGGACGGCGCCGCGCCTATCCGGCTTTGACGCGCCCACAGCGGAACAGGGAAAGGGCCTGGTGCAAAATGCGCATTTTGCACCAGACCCGTTTTTTATCCTGCCGACGCCTCCCGGCGCGAGGGGCGGCGGCTTATTTTATGCTCCCCACCCGCTGACCCAGGCAGACCGGGGTCTCGGCGCCTTTTGCCGACGCGGCGGCGATATCCGTGTCCGGCTCGGCGGCGTCCTTTTCCGTGACGAGGATGATCGTGGAGCCGCCGAAGGCGAAGTTCCCCTTCTCCTGACCACGGGCCACGGGACCCGTGACGGGCCGGTTTTCGATCCTGCCCACCAGCAGCGCCCCCACCTCCATCGCCAGCAGCGGCCCGAAGGAGGTCTCCAGCAGCCGGTACTCCCGGGTGTTCTCGTGGTAGACAGGCCGCGCGCCCCGCTCCAGGGGCTGGACCGTGTGGAGCACCCCCGGTATCCGGACCGTCGCGCCGGGCGTTCCGTCCGCGGTCCAGATATAGCGGTGGTAGTCCTCCGGCGACAGCCGGAACAGCCACACCAGCCCGCCGTAAAACCGCTCCGCCAGCTCCTTGTCCCGCAAAAGCCCCGCCAGGGTATACTCCGTCCCCTTCACCGGGAACCGGCCGTCTATCTCCACGGGCCAGACCGTGAGACGGCCGTCGCAGGGACTTACAAAGGCCGCGCTGTCCATGTCCACGGGCCGGGCCTCGGGCGGCAGGGTCCGGATGAAGAAGTCGTTGAAGGAGCGGAATTTTTGCCGGGGACACTGGCTCATGTCGATATCGTGGGCCCGGATGAAGGGGCCCACCGCCAGGGCCGACAGGCGGGTGGACAGCAGCCGCCCGCCCAATTTGGAAAACCAGGGACGGCACAGGCCCCGGAGCAGAAAACGCCCCG
The DNA here is from genome assembly GCA_947629245.1 of uncultured Oscillospiraceae bacterium. GTDB lineage: Bacteria > Bacillota > Clostridia > Oscillospirales > Oscillospiraceae > CAJOIG01. The sequence continues at coordinate 20,738 of CANRDC010000018.1, forward strand.
GGGCCGTTCCGTACAGAAATTCCGCCGCTCTCATGCCGTTCCAGGCACCCGGCGCAGCACCCACTTCCAGGGCAGCGCGCTGCCCCACCGGTGGCAGGCCAGGATGTACAGGATGACCAGGGCCACCATGGCGATGAGGACCAGCAGCTCCCGTGTGGTGGGCTTGCGGAAGGGGAAGCGGAGGATGAAGAGAACACCTGTCGCCAGCATGACCACGGGAAGGCCGTACAAAAACAGCCTGGGAGCCAGGGTGCCGATGGCGTAGAACACCGGCAGGATCACCGCCACGGAGGTGATGGGCATGCCCTGATAGTACTTTTTCCCGTCGGTCCGGGGCGCTTCGCTCCCGGCGGCGACGTTGAACCAGGCCAGCCGGATCAGGCCCGCCAGACAGTACAGGGCCAGGATGACCATGCCCACGGCGGTGTGCATCCCCAGATGGTAGGCGATGACCACCGGCAGAGTGCCGAAGCAGACCATGTCGCACAGGGAGTCGATCTGCACGCCAAAGTCCTTTTCGCTGTCGGTCCTGTCCTTCTTCATCCGGGCGATCTTTCCGTCGAAGGCGTCCAGCAGCCCCGACAGGGCAAGGCAGGTCAGCGCCCAGCGGGGATGTCCGGCGCAGGCGCAGAATATGCCCGTCACAGAGCAGATCAGGCTGGCGTACGTCATCCAGACGGTGTAGTTGTAAAAGCCGATCATCGAGGACCCACTTCCCTTTCATCTCTATCTCTGTGCCGCCCGAGCACGGCGGCGGCCACGGCGGTGAACGCCGCGGACAGGAGCAGTCGGCAGTAAAATTCCGCGCCCCGGCTCAATACCATGGCCGGCAGGGTCAGCGCCCCGAAGACCGGCTCGAACACCGTCAGGAACAGCCCCTCCGTCACGCCCATGCCCCCCGGCAGGGGCAGCATATCCGCCGCCACGGAGATCATGGCCTGGGTCATGGCCACGTCCGCCCAGCCGTGGCCGGTAAGGCCGAAGCCCCGGTATACCAGCCAGGGCACCGTGAACAGGGCGAAGCGCTGGACGAAGGTGACGGCCAGCACCAGGGCCATCAGGCCCATGTGGCTTTTGAAAAAGCCCGCCGTCTCGTGGTAGCGCTCCATGGCGGCCAGCAGCTTCTCCCGCCGGGCGCCGCTGCGGCGCAGGATGCGCAGCTTTTCCAGCAGCCGGTGTCCTCCGTCCATGGCCGCCCGCGCCAGGCTGGGGTGAAACACCAGCACCAGCAGCAGCGCCACGAACCCCACCGTCAGACCCAGCCCGAGCCAGAACAGGAACATCATCTCTCCGAATCGCGCCCGGAGCGCGTCCAGCCGGAACAGGACCATGAAAAGCCCCGTGAGCACCAGCACCAGCTTATAGGTGATGGTGACGGCCATGAGGGTCACGGCGGAGACGGGCACCGGGACGTTCTCCCGGCGGAGGAAGTAGACCTGCATGGGCTGTCCGCCGCCCGCGGAGGGGGTCACGGCGGAGAAGAAAAAGCCCGCCGAGGACACCAGAAAACACCGTCCCCGCCCCATGCGCAGGCCGCAGGAGCGCAGCAGCAGCCGGATGATGACGGCCTCGCCGCCGATGAACGCCAGCACGCATCCCACGGCGGGGAGCAGCCACCGGCCGTCACAGTCCCGGATGGCGTCCGCGATGTCCCCCAGATCCTGGCCTCGGAACACCGCGTACAGAGTCAGTCCCAGCACCGCGGCGAACAGAAGGCCGTTTCCGACGATCTTTTTGCTCTTCTTTTCCATCGGAAGCCATCCTTTCGTCAGGGCCCGGACCTTTGCCGCCTCCAGAGCCGCCCGTACCGGGCGCCCAGACCGGCGCGCCCGGCGACCTGCCAGCACAGCTCCCCCAGCGCCAGACCGGCGACCACGTCCGCCAGCACATGCTGCTTGGTGGTCATGGTGGAGACCGCGACGGCCAGGGCGAACACCAGAGAGAACGCCCGATACCAGGCGGGGACGCCCTTCTGCCCCCGGACCCCGGCCCAGCACAGCCAGCTGTTGAAGCAGTGCAGAGAGGGGAACAGCGCGTCCGGCGTGTCGAGAGCGTAGAGCAGCGCCACGGCCCGGCCCAGAGGCGCGTCCGCCGGGACCTCCGGCCGGACGGCGGCGGTGGGCAGCAGCAAAAATACCGCGAGACATACGGCCTTGCCCAGAAGATCCGCCGCCAGCAGACGAAAACCGGTTTCCTCCCCCTGCCGGACGGCCAAAATATAGTTGGCCGCCCAGAACAGGTACGCGCCCGCGTAGATCACGACGGTCCAAGGGAAAAGGGGTACGGCCCGGTCCAGAGCGGTGGTCATGTCGTAGTGATACCAGCCGCCGGTGAGGGCCTTCGCGCCCCAATAGACCGCGCACTGGAAAACCAGCGCGCCCAGCAGCGGCCACCGGCCGTAGGTTGGGATAAGCGTGCGGCGGACAGGGGTCATGGACAGGGCTCCTTCTGAATAGCGATCACAATGATAGCGCGGAGGATCGTCGTTATTATTATAACAAGTTCCACTCCGCCGGTCAATCCAATGGCCTTACAAACGCCTTACGCTTTTGTCACGCCAAGGATACGACCGGGCCGTAAAGAAAGCGGTAAAGAGAAACGTAAAGGTTCCGCGATCCGATTATACAACGGTTTGGCCGGGACGGATCTTAAGAATCATTAATTCGCACCGGCGCACTTCGACAGGGTGAGGTTTATGGTCATGCGGGTGCCCACGCCCTCGTAGGAGCGCAGGTTGATGAAGCCCCCGTGGCGGGACACGATCCATCGGGCGATGGCGAGGCCCAGTCCGCTGCCGCCGACGTCGCTTTTGCGGGCGCTGTCGGCCCGGTAGAACCGGTCGAAGATCCGGGGCGCGTCCGCCGGGGCGATGCCCGCGCCGTTGTCCTGGACCTCCAGGCAGGCCCGGACCCCGTCGGCGACGGCGCGCAGGGTCACGCGGGTGTCCGCCGGGGAGTATTTGCGGGCGTTGTCCACCAGGATGCGCACCGCCTGCTTGAGCATGGCCGGGTCGGCCCGGACAGGGACGGGCGCCGCCGCGTCCAGCACATACTCGTGAGTGCCGTCGATCATCCGGCTCTCCTCCCAGACCTCCCTGGCCAGAACGGACAGGTCCATCTCCTCCAGCTTCAGCTCCTGTCGGCCCGCGTCGCCGCGAGCCAGGAACAGAAGCTGCTCCACCAGCGTCTTCATGTGCTCCGCCTCGGTCTGGATGGCCCGGATGGACTCGTTCAATATCTTCTCGTCGGTCTTGCCCCAGCGGGAGAGCATGTCCGCGTAGCCCTGGATGACGGCGATGGGCGTGCGCAGCTCGTGGCTGGCGTCGTCCACGAACCGGACCTGCTGGCGGTAGGCGTTGTGCATGCGCACGATCAGGTTGTTCACCGCCGTCTCCAGCCCGGCCAGGTCGTCGTCGCCCACGTGCAGCTGCTCGTCGGGAGAGGCCCCGTTCAGATGGTCGATGGCCTCCTCCAGAGAGTGGAACTTGCTCTCGTCAAAGCCCCGGGAGGAGATGCTCTCCGTCACCTGGGCGATGTCGTCGATGGGCCGCAGATACCGGCGGACGCGGCGCGTGGCCCCAAAGCCGGAGAGGACCCACCCCAGCAGCCGCAGGGCCGTCAGGCACTCCAGACAAAAGCCCAGCCAGAACAGGAAGCCGCCCGCGGGGACTGTCTTGCCGCCCGCGTGGAATATGACCGCGTCGACGTAAGGGTTCTCGCCGCCGTGCCGGAGCAGCTGGATGGCCATGCCTGGGTCCGCCAGCACCACGTCGGCGACGGTAGTCGGGCTGTCGTCGGACATCTGGATATAAAATTTCGTGCCGGTTTTCAGGGGCACGTCCGCCGCCTGTGCCGTGGCGACGCACCACACGGCCACGCAGACGCAAAACAGCGCCACGGTCTGCCACAGGATGCGCCACAGCGCCTTCCACTGAAATCGCCAGGCGATGCGCCTGGCGATGGAGGTGGTCCTGCCGGAGCTCGTCATGTCCCGTCTCCTTTTATCACATAGCCCACACCCCGGATGGTGTGGATGACCTTCACGCCGAACTCGTCGTCGACCTTCTGGCGCAGATAGCGGATGTACACGTCCACCACGTTGGTCTCCCCGGCGTAGTCGTAGCCCCACACCTTCTCCAGCAGCATGTCCCTGGTCTGGACGATGTCCCGGTTTTCCAGGAGCGTCTGCAAAAGCAGAAATTCCTTATAGGTGAGCTGGATGGGCGTCTCCCCGTAAGCGGCGGTGTGCCGGGCCGGGTCCAGGGTGAGTTTGCCGCAGCGCAGCGCCCCGGTCCGCCGGGCGGCGGGCGCTCCGGCGCGCAGCGCGGCCCGGATGCGGGCCAGGACCTCCTCGATGGAGAAGGGCTTGGTGATATAGTCGTTGGCCCCCATGTCCAGGCCGCTGACCTTGTCCATCACCGCGTCCCTGGCGGTGAGAAGGATGACGGGGGTATCCTTCTCGCCCCGCAGACGGCGCAGCACCTCCAGGCCGTTCAGGCCCGGCAGCATCACGTCCAGCAATATCAGGTCATAGTCCCCGGCCAGAGCCGCGTCCAGACCCTCCCGGCCGTCGGCGGCCTTGGCCACGGCGTAGCCCTCATGGGTGAGCTCCAGCTCCAAAAACCGGGCCAGACGGGCCTCGTCCTCTACGATCAGGATGCTCGCGCCCATGCCTTACCCGTTTTGGCCGCCGCCGTCCCGGTCGGACTGGAAGGACTCCTTGATGTCGTCGGCCAGGTCGCTCATTTTACCCATGGCGTCGTTGATGCCGTCCTTGCCAAGCTGTCGGCCCTCGAACCGGTACCGGCAGTTGCAGAACAGCCCCGCGATCAGCGCCACCAGCATCAGGCCGAAGCTCAAAAACAGCAGCAGGATCATCACCAGCACCGGCACCGTCAAAAGCTGCCTGCCCCGGCGCATGACCACGAAGTCGTTGTCCAGCGTGATGCGGAAAAATTTCTTGACGTACTCCCACAGCACGGCGAAGCCGTTGGAGAAAAAGCCGGGGTCTTTCCGGCCGCTGACGTTTTTCACCGGCTGTACGCCGTCGCCGCCGCTTGCGTTCGTATCCATGCGCACGGCGTCCGCCGCCGTCTTATGGGCCCGCTCCAGGGCCACCATGGCGTCCAGCATGTCCCAGTCGTTTTCCTCCAGCGCCGCGCGGGCCTCCTCCAGGGATACGCCCGCCTTCTTGCTGAGAAGCTCCGCCATCTCGTACCGCTCCATTTGCGATACCTCCTTGTCTTTTTCTGGACACAGCATAGCACGCCAAATTTAGAGAGAAATAGAAAGAGGATTAAAAACCGATTAGAAACCGGAGAGGTTTTTATAAAAACATCGGAGCGGGCGTGGCGGCGGCCTCCGGCGCCGGGGTCGGGGTCGGGGAGGGCGACCGCTCGCCGGAGAAGCTGAAATCCTCCGGACACTGGGGATAGTCGCTGGTGTCCCACCAGTACACGCCCCAGAGCCGCCCGTCGCCGGACAGGAATACGGCGGGGCCCGCATCGCCGGAGACGGACACGTCCACATGGTAGCTGGTCCCGGCCAGGGTCACCATGTCCCAGAAATGGACCTGGCCGTCCATGCGTCCGGTCACGATCCGGCAGTCCAGCCCTATGGCCTGACAGCACGCCTCCAGCGCCAGGGCCAGACCCTGGCTGTCCGCCGCGCCGCCGGTGAGGGCGTCCCAGGCGGTGGGACCGGCGGACTCGTCCGCCCGGCACCGGTCCGCGAGCCGACCGCACAGCAGCCGCAGCCGCTCCGCCTGGTCCAGAGCCGCCTCACGGGCGGACGGAGACGGAGACGGGGACGGGGACGCGGCCGCGTCCTCGGACGGCGGCGCCGGGGCCAGTCCCGCGGTGAGCTCCGTCAGGGCCGCGGCCAGCTCCGCCCGCCTCCGGCCCAGCTCCTCCGGCTCCAGGCCGTAATCCAGGCTCACCTCCGCGATGCGGCTCACCCCGGTCTCCGGGAACAGCCCCACCTGTACCTCCGGCAGCACGGGACAGGCCAGCGGGTCCGCGTAATAGCCATCCGAAACATACGCGCATATGGTGTCCGCCGTGGCGGAGGCGTCGGCGATCTCCAGGACCAGATAGGTCTCCCCCTCCCGGAGGGCCCGGTCCAGCCGGTCCGTCAGGGCCGACAGGTCGCTGGCCCGCTCCAGGGCGTCCACCTGGGCGGCGGAGCGTTTGTAGGTGATGTTCACCTCCGCCTGATAGTAGCTGACGATGCGGCTCAGGTCATAGCTGATATAGTCCACCGCGAAGGCGCCCAGGGCCGTGGAGGATTTCACGTCCCAGCAGGCGGTGGAGATATCCTGGCTGACGGAGCCCTCGTAGCCGTTGAACTGCAGCTGGGCGGACTCCACATGGTCCGTCACCAGCGCCAGCACCGCCCGGCGCAGGGAGGCGTAGTTGGTGATGTTGTCGTAAGCGGGCTCCTCCTCGCTCTGGACAGACGGCGCCTGATAGGGCTCGCTGGAATAGTACGACCTGTCGTACAGGCCGGAGCAGCCGGTCAGGACCAGCAGCGCCAGCGCCAAAAGGGCCGGGAGCGTCCGGCGGACCGGCCTCATATCAATAGCCCAGGTCCTGATGGACGAGCACGACCTCCATCTCGCCGCACCAGGAGGGCTTTTTCCACAGCACCACCAGGGCGTTGCAGATCCGGTCCGGGCTGGCGCAGTCGTGGCAGACGCCGTCCGCCGCGCAGGGGGTCTTTTTGTGCAGCCGCCGGGCGTTTTGGGGCGCGGCCGCGTTCCGGGCCCGGTCCAGGGCCTCCGGGAAGGGCCCGGCCAGCTTATTCTGGCCGATCACGAAGAGCACCCGCTCCTTCTTCATCAACGTACCGGCCACCCGGTTGCCCCGGCCGTCGATGTTCAGTATGTACCCCTCTTCGGAGACGGCGTTGGCGCTGGTGATGTACACCTGGGCGTTGCAGGCGGGCACGCAGGTGTCGTCTCCGGGGACGATCTGGTGCCAGTAGACGGTGTTGTCCGCGCGCAGCCGGTCGTATATGTCCAGGGCGCCCAGGGTCATGCTGCCGCCCATGCCCACGGTCTTGCCGTGCAGAGTGCCGACGAGATAGTCCGCCGCTTCCGCCGCGGTGTCGAATTCCGTGACGGCGAAGCCGTTTTTTCGAAGATTCTCCACGAGCTTTTCCATTGCTGTCTCCTCCAAATCTATAAAGGTTCAGTCGTTTTTCACGATGTCCTGGAAGTTTTTGCCGAACACCTCATGGGACTGGGTGATGATGACGAAGGCGTTCCCGTCGATGTCCGAGACCAGCTTTTTCAGCGCGGGGATCTGCTGGCGCTTGACGGCGCAGAGGACCACGTCCCGCTCCTCGCCGCTGTAGGCGCCCTCGCCCTTGAGGAGCGTGGCGCCCCGGCGAAGGCTGACGCCAATGCGCTGGGCGATGGTGTGGGGGTGGATGGTGATGATGTAGCAGACGCTGGAGTTGGCCGTGCCGTACAGCAGCAGATTCACCACCCGGCTGGACACGAACATGGTGATGATGGTATACATGGCCGCGTCGAACCGCTTGAAGATGACGGCGAAGGCCACGACCACCACCGTGTCCAGCACCAGGCCGATGGTGCCCAGCTGGATGTAGCCGTACTTCCGGCGCAGCAGCCGGGACAGGATGTCCGTGCCGCCGCTGGTGCCGCCGGTGGTGAAGATCAGCCCGTAGCCCAGGCCCTTCATGAGCCCGCCGTATACCGCCGCCAGCAGGATGTCGTCGGTGAGGGTGATGTGGAACAGGTTGAACAGGTCGATGGCCACGCTGGAGCCCACCATGCCGATCAGAGAGTAGATGATGAACCGCAGGCCGAACTTTTTCCAGGCCACCAGAAACAGCGGGATGTTCATGACGATGATCATCACGCCCACGGGCAGGCCCGTCAGCAGGTTCAATATCTGGGCGATGCCGGTCAGTCCCCCGGAGACGATGCTGTTGGGATAGGTAAGGAAGGAGAAGCTGGCCCCCGCGATCAGGCAGCCCAGCACGTTGATGGCGACGGCCTTGCCGTCGGAGACAAGAAAACGCTTTACTTTGTCCATAATAGACCTCGAGCGGCGCGGCAAAGCCGCACATTATTGTCGGCCCCCTGTGTAAGGGGGCTTTGGATCAGCGGGGACTTCCCCTGCGCGGGGAAAGGCTTTGCCATTCAAACGAATGAAAGCTGCTCTTCGCCCCGGTCGGCGTCGGTGAGCTTGGCCCCGGCGGCGGGGATGGAGCGGACCCGGTAGCGGGACTGGTTCTGGATGGCGGTCTGCGCGAGAGGCTGGGCGTTGACCACCGGATGCTTTTTCACGGTCATGACCTGCACGCCCTGGGTGGTGCGGCTGGTCTTGGGGGCCAGCAGCGCCGTGGAGAACACCACGCACCGGCCCTCCGCCGAGGTGACGGCCACCTCCTGCTCCCCCTCCAGAGGCAGAAGCGTCACCAGGGGGCTCTTGTCGGAATACGCGCCGGTGAGCCGTTTCCGGTTGGTCTTGGTGGCGTAGGCGGCCAGAGGCAGCCGGGCGCACTTGCCGTTTGCGAAAAACAGCAGGATGCTGCCGGAGTAGTCCCCCGCCAATACGGCGGCCTGGAACGTCTCCCCCTCGTCGAAGCCAAGCAGGCCGGGCAGATAGTCCCCCAGGGCGCTGGCCTTGGTCTCCTTCACATCCGCCACCCGCAGCTTATACGCCTGCTGCTTATCCGTGAACAGCAGCAGCTCCGCGCTGTTGGACGCCTCCCAGTACCAACCCAGCGCGTCGTCCTCCTTGTACTTCTGCTCACCGCTCATGCGCAGGCTCTGGGGGGTGATCTTTTTAAAGTACCCGTGCCGGGACAGGAACAGATGCACCGGGTAATCCTCCGCCGCGGCGGGGGCGTCGTCGAAGTCCTCGATCTCCCGGGCGTACACCACGCCGGTCCGCCGGGGGGAGGGGTATTTTTTCATGACCGCCTTCAGCTCGTCGGCGATGATGGCGCGGATGCGCCGCTTGCTGCCAAGAATGTCCTCCAGGTCCGCGATGTCCTTTGCCAGCTCCTCGGTCTCCGCCACCCGCTTGAGGATGTACTCCCGGTTGATGTTGCGCAGCTTGATCTCCGCCACGAAATCCGCCTGGACCTCGTCGATGCCGAAGCCGATCATCAGGTTGGGCACCACGTCCGCCTCCGCCTCCGTCTCCCGGATGATGGCGATGGCCCGGTCGATGTCCAGCAGGATGGCCTTCAGGCCCTCCAGCAGATGCAGCTTCTCCTTCTTCCGGGACATATCGAAGTATACCCGCCGCCGGACGCATTCCATCCGCCAGGCGATCCACTCCGTCAGGATGTCCCGGACCCCCAGCACCTGGGGGGAACCGGCGATGAGGATGTTGAAGTTGCAGGGGTAGTTGTCCTGCAAAGGGGTGAGCTTATAAAGCTTCGCCATGAGCCGGTCCGGGTCCGTGCCCCGCTTCACGTCGATGGCCAGCTTCAATCCGCCCAGGTCCGTCTCGTCCCGCATGTCCGCGATCTCGCGGATCTTGCCCTCTTTGATAAGGTCCCGGCACTTGTCGATGACCGCCTCGGCGGTGGTGGTGTAGGGCAGCTCATAGATCTCGATGATGTGCTCCTTTTCCACGTAGCGCCACCGGGCCCGGACGGGAAAAGAGCCCCGGCCGGTGCGGTAGATCTCCGCCATGACGCCCGGATCATAGACGATCTCGCCGCCGGTGGGGAAGTCCGGGGCGGGCATGGTGGATAGGGGATCGTGGTCCGGGTTTTTCAGAAGCTCGATGGTGGTCTGGCACACCTCCGCCAGGTTGAAGCCGCAGATCTGGCTGGCCATGCCCACGGCGATGCCCAGATTGGCACTGACCAGCACATTGGGGAAGGTGGTGGGCAGCAGGGTCGGCTCGGTGGTGGTGTTGTCATAGTTGGGCTGGAAATCCACCGTGTCCTTGTCGATGTCCCGGAAAAGCTCCGCGCACACCGGGGCCAGCTTGGCCTCGGTGTACCGGCTGGCGGCGTAGGCCATGTCCCGGCTGTATACCTTGCCGAAGTTGCCCTTGGAGTCCACGAAGGGCACGTTCAGCGCCCCGTTGTCCCGCGTCAGGCGGACCATGGTCTCGTAGATGGCCGCGTCCCCGTGGGGGTTGTAGTGCATGGTCTGGCCCACGATGTTGGCGCTTTTGGTCCGGGCCCCGTTCAAAAGGCCCATCTTGTACATGCAATAGAGCAGCTTCCGGTGGCTGGGCTTGAACCCGTCGATCTCCGGGATGGCCCTGGACACGATCACGCTCATGGCGTAGGGCATGAAGTTCAGCTCCAGGGTGTCGGTGATGGGCTGGTCGATGACCTCGCCCCGCAGCCCCATCACGTTGGGGTCCGCGCCGCGCTTTTTCGGTTCGGCGTCTTTCGATTTTCGTGCCATAGATGTCTCTGCCTTTTCTCAAAGTTCCCCGCTCAGGCGGCGGGGGTCAGGTCGAAGGTCTGGAAGCAGCGCTCCGCGCCCGCGATGGGATAGAAAAGCCCCACCGCGCACAATGTCCCGTCCGGGTCGATATAGGGCTTCGCGCGGGCAATGATCTCGTCCGAGAGGGAATTGTCCCGCTGGGTGGCGATGAAGTCGGCGTCCGCAAAGTCTGCGAAGGCGTCGTACTGGGCGGAGACGGCCTCGCGCAGAAGCTCGTTGAACTGTTCCCGGTCGGTCCCGAGGGCCTGGAACAGCTCCCGGTCGCTGAGACGCTCCCCATCGGTGAGGGAAACGTTGTAGATAAAGTAGTCGCACAGATCGTTGGCCTCATACCGGACTGTGGCCAGCACGGACAAAACGTCGCCGCTCACAGCCCAGCTGTAGTCGATGCCCATGATATAGGACCACTCGCCGCTCTCGGCGGCGTTTTGGACGTCGTACATATATCCCTCGTACAGGTCCTCCCATATGGCGGCGTTCACCGCCAACCCGCCGGGGCCGGCCAGATTCACCTGGGGCACGCGGTATTCCCCGCCGTATCCGTCCGCGTCGGACGAATAGGTATACGCGTCGGTCACCAGATCCGCCGTCTCCTCCGCCCCCAGCGCCGGGACGGAAAGGCTCAGCGCCAGCCCCGCGGCCAAAAGGATGCTCGTCAGCTTTTTCATGGTGTCCTCCTTAACAGCCTCGCAGAGTTCGGCTCCGCAGAGCCGAATAAAGTTGGATATGATTTCCGGCGGCGTGTACGTCGGAAATCATTCTTCTCGGCCTGCAAACGTGCGAGCGCAGCGAGTGCGCTGCAGCAGGCCGCAAGCCTTCTCGTTTGAATGCTTGCATTCAAACGACTCATGAGATATCAGCAAGTTCGAGATACTTGTAGCCCTCCCGGGCGATATGCTGCTTGCGGCCCTCCAGGTCGTTGCCCTCGAACAGGTCGAAATAGTAGGCCGTGCGCTCCGCGTCCTCCGGCAGCACCCGGATCAGCCGCCGGGTCTCGGGATTCATGGTGGTCAGCCACATCATCTCGGCGGAATTCTCGCCCAGGCCCTTGGACCGGTTCACGGTGAAGCGGCTCTTTCCCAGGTCCTCCACGATCTTATTCTTCTCGGCGTCGGAGTAGGCGTACCAGGTCTTTTCCTTGCAGGTGATCTCATAAAGGGGCGACTCGGCGATGTACACATACCCCTCTTTGATCAGGGTGGGGGTCAGCCGCCAGAGCATGGTCAGGATCAGCGTCCGGATCTGGAAGCCGTCCACGTCCGCGTCGGTGCAGATGACCACCTTGTTCCAGCGGAGATTGGCCAGGTCGAAGTTGTTCAGGTCCTTGCCGTGCTTTGCCACCTCCACCCCGCAGCCCAGCACCTTCAGAAGGTCCGTGATGATGTCGCTTTTGAAGATGCGGCCATAATCCGCCTTCAGGCAGTTCAGGATCTTGCCCCGGACGGGCATGATGCCCTGGAATTCCGCGTCCCGGCCCATCTTGCAGGAGCCCAGGGCGGAGTCCCCCTCCACGATGTACAGCTCCCGCCGCTCCGGGTCCCGGCTGCGGCAGTCCACGAACTTCTCCACACGGCTCACGATGTCCATGGAGCCGGTGAGCTTTTTCTTGATGTTCAGCCGGGCCCGCTCGGCCTGCTCCCGGCTGCGTTTGTTGATCAGCACCTGCTCGGCCATGCGGTCCGCCTCGGCCTTGTGCTCGATGCACCAGATCTCCAGCTTCTCCTTGAAGAAGTCGTTCATGGCCTCCTGGATGAACCGGTTGGTAATGGACTTTTTCGTCTGGTTCTCGTAGCTGGTCTGGGTGGAGAAGCAGTTGGTCACCAGCACCAGGCAGTCCTGCACGTCCTGGAAGGAGATCTTCGACTCGTTTTTCTGGTACTTGCCGATCTTCTTGATATAGGCGTCCACGGCGTACACAAAGCCCGTGCGGGCGGCCTTGTCCGGCGCGCCGCCGTGCTCCAGCCAGGAGGAGTTGTGGTAGTATTCCAGCAGATTCACCCGGTTGGAGAAGCAGAAGGCCGCGGAGAGCTTGACCTTGTATTCCGGCTTGTCGGCCCGGTCCCGGCCCCGGCGCTCCGCCTCGATGAATACGGGAGCGGTCAGCGTCTGCTCCCCCGCCGTCTCCGCCACATAGTCCAATATGCCCTGCTCATAGAGATAGTCCGTGGTCTCGAACTTGGCCCCGTGCTGGATGCGAAGCCGGAAGGTGACCCCCGCGTTCACCACCGCCTGGCGGCGCAGGGTGTCCCGGAACCACTCCTCCGGGATGTCGATGTCCGTGAACACCTCCAGATCCGGCTTCCACCGGTGGGTGGTGCCGGTCTTTTTCCGGTCCGCCGGGGCTTTTTTGAGCGCGCCCACGATCTCGCCCTTCTCAAAGCGCAGGTCGTAGCGGCTGCCGTCCCGCCAGACGGTCACGTCCATGTACGCGGAGGAATACTGGGTGGCGCAGGCGCCCAGACCGTTCAGGCCCAGGGAGTACTCGTAGCTCTCGCCCTCCTCGTTATCGTACTTGCCTCCGGCGTACAGCTCGCAGTACACCAGCTCCCAGTTGTACCGGCCCTCGGCGCTGTTCCAGTCCACCGGGCAGCCCCGGCCAAAATCCTCCACCTGGATGGACCGGTCCTCGAACCGGGTGACGGTGATCACGTCGCCGTAGCCCGCCCTGGCCTCGTCGATGGAGTTGGATAAAATTTCAAATACGGAGTGCTCGCAGCCCTCCAGCCCGTCGGAGCCGAAGATGACGCCGGGGCGCTTGCGGACCCGGTCCGCGCCCTTGAGCTGGCTGATGGATTCGTTGCCGTAGATTTCCTTCTTCGCTTTCGCCATAGTTCCCTCGCTGTTCACAATATCTTGATGTCCGGTGGACATAATCGACCCAGTATGGGCACAGTATATCATATTTATAAAAAAAAGCAAGAAAAGAGCGGGAGCCAAAGCCCCCGCCAAAAAGATGCGCGCCCGGTATTTCTCTCTGGGAGTAGTATACGTCTAAAACGGGACAAACACAAATACAATATTTGGTAAAGGAGGGACAAGACATGCCGGAGTATTTTATCAAGGCGCTGTTCGTGGTGGTGGGTCTGGGACTCGTCCTGCTGGCCTACGATCTGGTCCGCCGTGTGAAGTCCTGGCCGGGCCGGGCCTGCCTGCACGCTTTGGCGGGGGTGGCGGCCCTGTTCACGGCCAACGCGGTCGGGGAGCTGCTGGGCCTGGGAGTGGGCCTGAACGGCCTGACGCTGCCCGTATCCGCAGCGCTGGGTGTACCAGGGGTAGGACTTCTGTGGGCCGTCAAATATCTGCTATAATGGAGCCCCACGCGGAGAGAAGAATTGAGATGTGCTCAATATTTTTGTCATTTGTTTAACGCCTCTTCAATGGAAAATCACGGTCCTGTCTGCTAAAATGTGGCCGTGATCTTCAAGGAGGTGCGAGTCATGCAGATCGGAGAGGTGATCCGGGAGCATCGGAGGCGGCTGGGCCTGACCCAGGAACAGATGGCGGACCGGCTGGGGGTCACGGCCCCGGCGGTGAACAAGTGGGAGCGCGGCGTGACGACGCCGGACATCGGGCTGCTGTGCCCCATCGCCCGGCTGCTGGAGGTGAGTCTGGATGAGCTTCTGTCCTTCCGGGATGAGCTTTCTGCGGCAGAGACAGCGGAGCTCATACAGGAAGCGGACCGGCGGTTTTCCGAGGGGGCTTATGACGAGGCGTACGCCTGGGTCAGGGATACCCTGGCCCAATGGCCCAACTGTGAGAAGCTGACGCTGTATCTGGCGGAGCTGCTGGCCTCCTGGAGTCGGATCAAGGAGCTTCCCGAGGACAGGGAGCGGGACGGCTATATCACAGATTGTTATATCCGCCTGCTGGAGAGCCGGGACGAGGACATCCGCCGCCAGGCGGCGGAGGCGCTGTTCCGGCTGCACATGTGGTGGGAGGAATACGAGGGAGCGGAGGCGTTTTTGCAGCACTTTTCCCGGTACGACCCTCTGGGAAAGCTGCTTCGGGGCCAGGTCCTTGAGAAGACAGGCCGGACGGAGGAAGCGCTGAAGACCTACGAGGAGCTTCTCTTCCAGAGCTGCAATCTGCTGGCCATGACGTTTCAGCAGCTGTATGCGCAGGCTGTGGAAGCGAACGATACCGCCAGAGCCCGGATGCTGGCGGACAAGCAGTGCGCCCTGGCGGAGCTCTTTGAGATGGGCGAGTACCAAGCGCTGGCGCCGAAGCTGGAGCTTACGCTGGCGGAGCGCGACCCGGACAAGGCCACAGCCCTTCTGGAAAAGCTTCTGGAAAGCGTGCCGACCCTGGACGGCTTTGCCCGTTCGCCGCTGTACGCGCACATGACCTTCAAGAGCGTGGACCCGGCGTTTTACAACGGCGTGCGGGAAAGCCTCTTGTCCATAGCGGACGAGGACACGGGCGCGTTTTTGCGGGACGATCCCCGCTGGAAAGTCCTGACGGAAAGATACCGTGCCGTGTCAAAATGATCATCTGACGGCGAAACGCCGTAGAACTTTAACAAGAAAAAGCGCTAAAGTGCCGGGAGAGCTTATGACATCTTACAAAATCGACCCAGGGCGGTTGACAGGCGCAAAGACCGGTGCTATCATACGCACGAAAATTGAATCGCTGAACAGAGGCGCGGTTTTCATGAGTATCCGACCTCCAGGGCCAGACAGCCAGGGACGGAGAAAGGGAACGCCGCCGAAGCGGTGAGGGGAGTGTCTGATCCTCTGATCGCTGGGCCGTCGGAGAATATCCGCCGGACTGTCACAAGTTTTTGTGGAGCGCTGTCATGGCCAATGGAAAGCCCGCTTGGGCTAACATCGATTTCCCGTGGACCGCTTGACAAAGCGGTTCATTTTTCTTGGGCCTCCCCGCTGGGCGCTGGCGGCGGGACCGAGAGGACAAAGCGCCAAAAAAGATGTTTTGAAAAGGAGAACAAAACAATGAGAAGACTCTTCGCAATGCTGATGGCCCTGTGCCTGATGCTCAGCCTGACCGCCTGCGGCGGCGGCAAGACCTCCAATGAGGACAAGGACGTCCGGGCCGCTCTGG
Organism: uncultured Oscillospiraceae bacterium; assembly: GCA_947629245.1. Classification (GTDB taxonomy): domain Bacteria; phylum Bacillota; class Clostridia; order Oscillospirales; family Oscillospiraceae; genus CAJOIG01. The sequence goes on from CANRDC010000018.1 coordinate 36,248, forward strand.
ATGAAGCCCTGGCCGCCATCCCCCCTGTGCCCGACTACACCGACGTGGACACCAGCGCCATCCCCGGCGTGGAGGACGGCGTGCTCACCGTGGGCATGGAGTGCGCCTACGCCCCCTACAACTGGACCCAGACCGACGACTCCTACGGCGCCGTGCCCATCTCCAACGTGGACGGCTCCTACGCCAACGGCTATGACGTCATGATGGCCCAGCGCATCTGCGACGCCTACGGCTGGAAGCTGGAGGTCGTTTCCAGCGCCTGGGATTCCCTGACCCCCGCCGTCCAGTCCCAGACCATGGACGCCAACATCGCCGGTCAGTCCATGACCTCCGACCGTATGGCCGAGGTGGACATGGCGGGCCCCTACATCTACGCCACCATCGTGTGCCTGACCACCAAGGACAGCGAGTACGCCAACGCCGCCTCCATCGCGGACCTGGCGGGCGGCACCTGCACCAGCCAGTCCGGCACCATCTGGTATGACACCTGCCTGCCCCAGATCGCGGACGCCGAGATCATCGCCCCCGCGGAGACCGCCCCGGCCATGATCATGCAGCTGGAGACCGGCACTGTGGACTTCGTCTGCACCGATATGCCCACCGCTCTGGGCGCCGTGGCCAAGAATGATAACCTGGTCATCCTGGACTTCTCCGGCACCGACGGCGACTTCCAGTTCGCCGACGAGGCGGAGCGGGCCGAGAACGTGAACATCGGCATCTCCGTCCGCAAGGGCAACACCGAGCTTCTGGACGCCATCAACACCGTCCTGGCCGACTACTCCTCCGCGGACTTCGACACCCTCATGGGCGCGGCCATCGCCATCCAGCCCGAGGTCTGAACCCACAAAGCCACATCATCTGCGTCCTTTCTCCGGCTCCGGCCGGAGAAAGGACATTTCCCTGAAAGGACAGCCGTTTTATGAGCGTGTTTTCCAAACTGATCTATGATATTGGCCGACTGTGGGGCAGGTACTGGGACTCCTATCTCAACGGCGTGAAAAACACCCTGATCCTGGCGGTGGTGGCCACGATCATCGGCGTTCTGATCGGCCTGGTGTGCGGCATCCTGAACACCATCCCCTGCGCGAAGAACGCCCCCCTGCCCAAGCGGGTCCTGCTGAAAGTAATCCGGTTCATCGTCCGGGCCTATGTAGAGATCTTCCGGGGCACCCCCATGGTGCTCCAGGCCGTGTTCATCTACTACGGCCTGCCCTACTTCTCCAACAACGCCATGCGCTTTGAGAGCGTCTGGGCGGCGGCTATCCTGGTGGTGTCCATCAACACCGGCGCTTACATGGCCGAGTCCGTCCGGGGCGGCATCATCTCCGTGGACCCCGGCCAGACCGAGGGCGCCATGGCCATCGGCATGAACCACTTCCAGACCATGGTGAACGTCATCCTGCCTCAGGCGTTCCGCAATATCATCCCCCAGATCGGAAACAATTTCATCATCAACATCAAGGATACCTCCGTCATGTTCATCATCAGCTTCACGGAGTTTTTCGCCTTCCACCGGTACATCACCGGCGTGAACAACATGTATTTCCCCTCCGCCGCCATCGAGATGGTAGGCTACCTCACCATGACCCTGATCGCCTCGTTCCTGCTGCGCCGGGTGGAGAAGTGGATGGACGGGTCCGACAACTACGAGCTGGTCAGCGACGACCAGCTTGTCATGACCGCCGGGACCTACAACTATCCGGACAAGAGCACCCCCTTCGACGAGCGGCACAAGCCCTCCCGCGAGACGGTGATCCAGCAGGTCAAATTCGGCAGGAACAGGGGGGAGCGGTGACATGGCGGACACCATTTTGGAAATACGCCACCTCTCCAAGAGCTTCGGCTCCCACGAGGTGCTGAAAGATATCGACTTCACCGTCTCCAAGGGGGACGTGACGGCCATCATCGGGGCCTCCGGCTCCGGCAAGAGCACGCTCCTGCGGTGTGTGAACCTGCTGGAGCGGCCCACCAGCGGGGAGATCCTGTTCCACGGCAAGGATGTGACCGGCCGGGGGGTGAACGCCCCGGAGTACCGGTCCCATGTAGGCATGGTGTTCCAGAGCTTCAACCTCTTCAACAACATGTCCGTGCTGGAAAATTGCATCGTGGGCCAGGTGAAGGTGCTGAAAAAGTCCAAAGCCGAGGCCAGGGAGAACGCCCTGCGGTATTTGCAGTACGTGGGCATGGCCCCCTACATCAACGCCAAGCCCCGGCAGATCTCCGGCGGCCAGAAGCAGCGCGTAGCCATCGCCCGAGCCCTGGCCATGGGCCCGGAGGTGCTGCTGTTCGACGAGCCCACCTCCGCCCTGGACCCGGAGATGGTGGGCGAGGTGCTCTCCGTCATGCAGCATCTGGCCGGCGAGGGCATGACCATGCTGGTGGTCACCCACGAGATGGCCTTCGCACGGGACGTGTCCAACCAGGTGGTGTACATGAACCAGGGGGTCATCTGCGAACAGGGGGCCCCGGCGGACGTGCTGGGCGACCCGCAAAAACAGGAGACGAAGGACTTTCTTGCCCGGTTCCGAAACAACTGAAACCAGCGCGGCGCCTCCCCGGTCCGGGGAGGCGCGTTTGGTAATTTTTCTTTTTCTGGAAGTTTACGCTTGACATAAAAACCGATTCGTTTTAAAATTAATTAGTTACATTGGGGTAACTGGATGATTGCCCCGGTGTTGCGTCCTTGATTGATCGGATGGGGTGCTTGATACCCGCCGTATGAAGAGACTGAAGGATAGGAGGTGTATATGCTTAGATGCCAATATGGTTGCAGATCGTTCTGATCCTGGCGGGCCTGCTCCTGGGCTTCGGCGCGGGAGTGATCTACCGCAAGCGCGTAGGCGAGCGGGAGATCGGCTCGGCGGAGGAAGAAGCGAAACGAATATTGAACGACGCCATAAAATCCGCGGAGAGCAAGAAACGGGAAGCTCTCCTGGAGGCAAAAGAGGAGATACACAAAAACCGCTCAGAATATGAGCGCGAGGTCAAGGAGAGACGAGCGGAGCTTTCCAAGCAGGAGCACCGCTTACAGCAGAAGGAAGAGCACCTGGACAAAAAGACCGACGCCATCGACCGGAAGAACGAGCTTCTCACCAAGAAGATCTCCGAGGTGGAGGCCCAGCAGGCCGACGTACAGAAGCTCAAGGAAGCCCAGATGGAGGTGCTGGAGCGCATCTCCGGCTACACCGCCGAGGAGGCCAAGCAGCTGCTCATCGACAGCCTGGCCAGCGAGGTGACCCACGAGCAGGCCGTCAAGGTCCGGGAGATCGAGGCCCAGTTCAAGGAGGAGGCCGAACAGCGCGCCCGTGAAGTGATCGCCCTGGCCATCCAGCGCTGCGCCGCAGACCACGCCAGCGAGGTGACCGTGTCCGTGGTCAACCTGCCCAACGACGAGATGAAGGGCCGCATCATCGGCCGGGAGGGGCGCAACATCCGCTCCATCGAGAACCTGACCGGCGTGGACCTGATCATCGACGACACCCCGGAGGCCATCACGGTCTCCTGCTTCGACCCGGTCCGCCGGGAGGTGGCCCGGCTGGCCCTGGAAAAGCTCATCGCGGACGGACGCATCCATCCGGCCCGCATCGAGGAAATGATCGCCAAGGCCCAGAAGGAGGTCAACGCCACCATCAAGGCCGAGGGCGAGCGCGCCGTGTTCGAGACCGGCGTGCACGGCCTGCA